>CAYVRB010000266.1:0-8806 GCA_964453375.1 uncultured Alcaligenaceae bacterium | reverse complement strand
GAGGCGATGCAGGAACGCAGCGTCACCGTCGGCGGCACCGTCCACAAACTCGACGAGCCGTTCCTCGTCATGGCCACGCAGAACCCGATCGAACAGGAAGGCACGTATCCCCTGCCCGAGGCGCAGCTGGACCGCTTCTTTTTCAAGCTGAACGTGCCGTTCACGACGCGCGAGGAGCTGAACCTGATCCTGGATCGCACGACGAAGAACGAATGGCCGACGGCGAGCAAGGTCATGGAGGCGGCCGAAATCCGCCAGTGGCAGGGCCTCGTGCGCGAGGTAATCGTCGCCGCCCCGGTGCAGGACTACGCGATCCGGCTGCTGCTCGCGTCGCACCCGAACGGCGAGTTCGCGACCGCCGACGCCAACCGCTTCCTCCGCGCCGGCGCCAGCCCGCGCGGCGCCCAAACGCTCATCCTCGCCTCGAAGGTGCGGGCGCTCCTGGACGGCCGCTTCAACGTCGGATTCGAGGATATTCGCAGCGTCTATTTGCCGGCGATGCGCCACCGCGTACTCTTGAACTTCGAGGCCCAGGCCGAGAACGTCTCCCCCGACTCGGTGCTGGCCGCGATCGCGAACGAAGTCAAAGTGAAGACGGATTGATTGACGCGGCTTCTCCCACCGCCTACACTCGCCAAGGAATCCGGGAGCTCGTTCTTCCCATGCCCTTGCGAATCGTCCCTGCGCTGTTCCTCCTCGCGTTTGTCGCGGCGGGCCTGCTCGTGCCCGCGCCGCCGGCGCAGGAAAACTCGAACGTCGTCAAAATCATCTCCAGCATGCCCCGCACCGGCAGCGCCCGCGGTCAAACCGACACGATCGTCGACGGCATCCGGCTCGCCCTCAACGAAGTCGGCAACCAGATCGCCCTCGGCGGAAAATCGTACCGCATCGAATACATCGACCTCGACGACGCGACCGCCTCCGCCGGCGACTGGACCAGCGAACAGGAGGCCAGCAACGCCCGCCAGGCGCAATCCGACGCGGACGTGATGGTCTACATCGGCACCTACAACTCCGGCGCCGCGAAGATTAGCATGCCGATCCTGAACCGGATGAAGGTGCTGATGATCTCGCCGGCCAACACCGCGCCGGGCCTCACGAAGCCGAACCAGGGCGAACGCGACGAACCGAAGCGCTACCGGCCGAGCGGCGAGGTGAACTACGTCCGCGTCGTGCCGACCGACGACCTCCAAGGCCCCGCGGGCGCGGAGTGGTCGCTCGACATGGGCTGCAAGCGCGTCTACATCCTCGACGACAACTCCGTCTACGGGAAAGGCGTCGCGGACCTGTTCGAGGGCCACGCCCGCAAGATCGGCATCGACCTCCTCGGCCGCGAAAGCATCGATTCCAAGGCCTCCGAATTCCTCTCGCTGATGACGAAGATCGCGACGAAGAATCCACAACTCATCTACTTCGGCGGCACGACGCAAACCAAAGCCGGGCAGGTCGCGAAGGACATGGTGAAAGTCGGGATGAAGGACTGCAAGATGATGGGCCCGGACGGCACGTACGAAGTCGCGATGATCCAGTCGGCGTCGGCGGAGGTCCTCAACGGCCGATTCTTCTGCACGTTCGGCGGCCTGACGCCCGACAAACTCGCCGAGACGACGGGCGGCAAGACGTTCGTCGACAATTACAAGAAGTTCTACGGCAAGGAGCCGGCCGAGGCCTATGCGCTCTACGGCTACGAGTGCGGCCGCGTCGCCCTCGAAGCGATGCGCCGCGCCGACAAGAAGGACCGCGCCGCCATCTGCAAGGCCGGCCGCGAAATCAAGGACTTCCCCGGCGTCGTCGGCACCTGGTCCTTCGACGAAAACGGCGACACCACCCAGCAGGACATGAGCGGCATCGCCGTCCGGAACGGCCAGTTCGTCTTCGACAAGAAACTCTCCGTCACCCGGAAGTAACCCGACACCGACGGACGCCCCGAATGCTACCCATCCTGTTCGCCGAAGCCTCCCACTGGACCAACCTCCAGCAGCAGTGCATCACCGGCCTCACCAGCGGCGCCCTCATCGCCCTGATCGCGCTCGGCTACACGATGGTGTACGGCATCGTCGAGCTGATCAACTTCGCCCACGGCGACCTATTCATGCTCGGTTCCTGCCTCGCGCTCTCGATCTTCACGCTGTTCGGCCTGACAATGCCGGGAGCGCTCGATACGGCCTCGAACTCGAAAATCGTCCTCGCCATCGCCTGCTGCCTCGCCGCCGTGCCGCTCTTCTGCGCCGGCTTGAACCGCACCGTCGACTATGTCGTCTACCGGCCCCTGCGCACCGCGCCGAAACTCGCCCCGCTCGTTTCCGCCATCGGCGTCAGCTTCATCTTCATGAACATCGGCCTCTTCTGGGTCGGCCCGCAGGATGTCAACTTCCCCGACGTCATCCAAGACCGCAATCTCCTCGGCGACGATGCCCCGCTCCGCTTCACGATCAAAAACCTGCTCGTCGTCGGCGTCACCGTTCCACTCATGATCGCGCTCACCGTCTTCGTGAAGTTCACCAGCCTCGGCAAGGCGATGCGCGCCACCGCCCAGAACCCGACGGCCGCGCGGCTCATGGGGATCGACACCGAATTCGTCATCGGCACGACGTTCCTCGTCGGCGGCGCCCTCGCCGGCTTCGGCAGCGTCGTCTACGCCCTCTACGTCAACACCATCAGCTACCAGATGGGCTTCCAGAACGGACTCTACGCCTTCACCGCCGCCGTCCTCGGAGGCATCGGCAACATCCCCGGCGCCGTCCTCGGCGGACTCGTCATCGGCCTCGTCCAGGCGCTCGGCACCGCCTACATCGGCGCCACCTGGACCAGCGCCATCGTCTTCGCCGTGCTCATCGTCATCCTGGTCTTCCGTCCGTCCGGCTTGCTCGGCGCGCGGGTGCGGGAGAAGGTATGAACAAGAAAGTCGGCCCCCGCTGGCCGCTCGTCGTCTTCTTGATCCTCGCGATCTATCCGCTCTTTCCGGCGCTCGAGGGCTGGTTCTTCGCCGCCACCGCGCGCAGCCTCGGCGCCCAGATGCCGACGCTCTTCATCTTCGCCATCCTCGCGATGGGGCTGAACCTCGTCGTCGGCAATGTCGGCCTCCTGCACCTGGGAATCGCCGCGTTCTTCGGCATCGGCGCGTACGCCATGGGCATCCTCACCGTGCCCGCGTACCCCTTCGAGATCGGCTTCTGGCTCGCCCTGCCCTGCGGCGTCGCGGCCGCCGCCGCCGTCGGTCTCTTCATCGGCGTGCCGACGCTGCGGTTGCGGGGGGACTATCTCGCGCTCGTCACGCTCGGCTTCGGCGAAGTCGTCCGGTTCACGCTCAAGAACCTCGACGCCATCACCGCCGGCACCCGGTCCCTCGTGCCCGTGCCGCCGCCCGCCACGCCCGCGCTCACCGTCGACTGGCTCCAGGATTTCCGCCCCTTCTACTACCTCGCGCTCGCCTTCCTCGTCGTCGTGTATTGGATGCTCGGCAGCCTCGAGCGCTCGAAACTCGGCCGCGCCTGGGTCGCCGTGCGCGAAGACGAACTCGCCGCCTCGTGCATGGGGTTGAACGTCCCGCGACTGAAGCTCTCCGCGTTCATCCTCTCCGCCGCCATCGCCGGCCTCGCCGGCGGACTCTACGCTTCGACGATCACGAGCACCGCGCAACCCGACGCCTACGACTTCAACCGCTCGATCTTCCTGCTCTGCTGCCTCATCCTCGGCGGCCTCGGCAGCCGCAACGGCGTCCTCCTCGGCGTGTTTCTCCTCTACGGCTTCGACCAGATCCTCTCCCCGATCGTCGACGAAAAACTCCAACTCGCCTACGGCGCGCCGTCGCGCCGCGAGTTCCTCGGCATTCCGATCTCCGCGCAGATGCAGACCTTCGCCGGCTGGCGCCTCTTCCTATTCGGCGTCGTCCTGATCGTGATGATGCGGTACCGGCCGTCGGGCTTGATCCCGAACGACCGGATCAAGGAGGAATTGCCGCCCGACCCCGATGCGCGGCCCGTCACGAAATAATCGACCGGAGAGCCTCGCGTGAGTTTGCTCAGCGTCAAGAATCTGACCATGCGGTTCGGCGGCATCACGGCCGTGAGCGCCGTCGATCTGACCGTGGAATCCGGCACGATCGTCTCCGTGATCGGCCCCAACGGCGCGGGGAAGACGACGCTCTTCAACGCCGTCACCGGCATCTATCGGCCCACCGACGGCGAAGTCCGCTTCGACGGCGAGGAAGTCCGCCGGCCGGTCCGCGCGGCGCTCTTCGTGAACTGCCTCGTCGCCGGGTTGCTGACGGCGCTCGTCGCGTTCCTGGCGGCCGCCGGCGTGCAGGAACTGTGGCGGGCGTCCATCACGCGGCAGTTCTCCGGCTCCGACGACACGTTCAGCCTCTCGAAGCTCCTTTCCGCCGCGGGCGACTACGTCGCCGGTCGGCCGGGCGTCGTCCTCAACCGCATCACGAACCGCTGGGAAATCCTCACGCTCGACGGCAAGACGACGCTCGACGTGGTCGACACCGAGGACGAAGCCCGCCAACTCGCCGCCAAGATCGCGACCGATCCGCTGCCGACGGTCGCGGAGACCGCGAAGGCGCCGGTCGTCGTCGCCGGGAAATCGTTCGACGACCCGGCCAAAGCCAAACTCTTCCGGGACGCCGCCGCCGCCGCGCAGGCGGACCGGGCGAACCTGGTGTTCACGTCGCGCGTCGCCGCCCTCGTGGGCTTCGCCCTCGCGCCGATCGCGATGCTGCTGATCTGGCTCCGCTCCCGACGCACGCCGGACGTGATCGCCCAGGGCGGCATCGCCCGGACCTTCCAGAACATCCGCCTCTTCTCGGCGATGACCGTCCTCGAAAACGTTATGGTCGGCATGGACCGGCAATTGACCAAGCACCCCCTCTTGATGGCGCTTGGATCGCCCGGCCAGCGGCAGGAGGAATGGGACGCGGCCGTGAAGGCGAACGACCTGCTCCAGTTCGTCGGCCTCGGTGGCAAGCACCGCGATCTCGCCAAGAACCTCGCCTACGGCGACCAGCGGCGGCTCGAGATCGCGCGGGCGCTCGCCACGTCGCCGAAGCTGCTGCTGCTCGACGAACCGGCCGCCGGGATGAACCCGAGCGAGACCGTCGCGCTCATGGACCTCATCAAGAAGATCCGCGACCGCGGCATCACCGTCCTCCTCATCGAACACCACATGAACCTCGTCATGGGCATCTCGGACAAGGTCGCGGTGCTGGACTACGGCCAGAAGATCGCCGAGGGGACGCCGGCGGAAGTCAGCCGGAATCCGAAGGTCATCGAAGCCTATCTCGGCAAGGAAGAGGTGAGCTGATGGCCGCGCTCCTGACCATCGACAAGCTCCGCGCCGGCTACGGCCCGATCGACGCGCTCCACGACGTTTCGATCGAGGTGAACGAGGGCGAGATCGTCGCGATGATCGGCGCGAACGGCGCCGGCAAGACCTCCACGCTCATGAGCGTCTCCGGCGTGCTGAAGGCGCGGGCCGGCAGCATCCGGTTCCAAGGGCAGGACATCTCGAAGCTTCCGGCGCACAAAATCGTGAAGCTCGGCCTCGCGCAGTCGCCGGAGGGGCGCAAGATCTTCCCGCGCCTGACCGTGCTCGAAAACCTCCAGATGGGCGCCTTCACGCGCAACGATGCGCCGGGGATCGCGGCCGACATCGAGAAGGCGTTCGCGATGTTCCCGATCCTGAAGGAACGCAAGGGCCAAGCCGGAGGTTTGCTCTCCGGCGGGCAGCAGCAGATGCTCGCCATCGCGCGGGCGCTCATGGCGCGGCCGAAGCTGCTCATGCTCGACGAACCCTCGCTCGGCCTCGCGCCGCAGATCGTCGTGCAGATCTTCGACGTGGTGAAGGAACTCAACAAGTCCGGCATGTCGATCCTCCTCGTCGAGCAGAACGCCCGGATGGCGCTGAAGGTGGCGCATCGCGGCTACGTCCTCGAAACCGGCCGCGTCACGATGGCCGACGCGGCCGACAAACTCCTCGTCGACCCGCGCGTGCGGGCCGCGTACCTCGGGGAGTGACGCTTGAAAACCCTTCGCGTCGAAACGGAGTTCTTGCGTGTCCCGCTGCCGCGCGCCGTCTCCCTGCCGGCGTCGCAGGATCCGCGCGCGGCCAAAGAAGTCGAAGTCGTCGTCGTTCGCATCGCCACCGACGGCCCGCACGTCGGTCTCGGCTTCACCTACAGCCTCGGCGGCGGCGGAGCCGCGATCCGCTCGCTACTCGATTCCGTCATCGCCCCCATCGTGATCGGCGAAGACCCGACGCTTACGGAGCGACTCTTCCTGCGCGCGGTTCACGAACTCGAAACCGTCGGCTTCGCCGGCCTCGCCGCCCGCGCCTACGCGGCCGTCGACTTCGCCCTCTGGGACTTGAAGGGCAAGGCGGCGAACCTGCCCGTCTTCAAGCTGCTGGGCGGCTATCGCACGAAGCTGAAGGCGATCGCGTCCGACACCGCGACGCCGGCGCTCGGCGCGAAGGCGGCCGTGAAGGAGACGCGCGCCGCGCTCGACGCCGGCGCGGCGGGCGTGGTCGTCGAGATCGGCACGGCCGACCCGGACATCGACGCCGACCGGGTCCGCCAGCTCCGCGAGGCGGTGCCGGAGGGGGCCTGGTTCGAGATTTCCGCGAACGCCCGGTACGACTTCTCGACGGCGCTCTGGATGGGCCGGATGTGCGAGGAGGAATTCGCCATCGACGGCTTCTCGGACCCGCTGGGTACCGACGACGCCGACGGAATGCGGCGATTGCTGGACCGGCTGGAAGTGGCGGTGAGCGCCGGCGGACTCGCGGATCGGGTCGCGGACTTCGTTCGCTTGATCGATCGCGGCGGCCTCTCGGCGGTGCGCGTCGATCCGCTGCGGCTCGGCGGGATCACGCCGGCGCGGAAGGTGGCGCAACTCGCGGAACTGAAGCACGTCGCCGTCTGCCCGGTGCGGCTCCCCGAGATCGGCACGCACCTCGCCGCCGGTACCGTCCTCGGCCGCGTGTGCGAAACGGTCGATTGGTTCAACGATCTGTTCGTCGGGGGGCCGAAATTCGAGAACGGCCAGTTCGTCGTCTCCGACGCGCCGGGTTTGGGTTTCACTTTGAACGAACCGTTCGCGAAGAAAGTCCGCATCGCGAATTGAGATGCGAAGAATGGCCACGAAAAGGCACAAGAAGGCACAAAAAGAAATCGTGGAGAATTGACCCTCTTCCGTTTTGTGCTTCGTCGAGCATTTTCGTGGCGATCTGCCTGACGCGTCGACGGGATGCCGAGTTGAGAATCAAACGATGGCCACGAAAAGGCACAAAGAGGCACAAAAAGAAATTCAAGAGAATCGACCCTCTTCCTTTTTGTGCTTCTTTGTGCCTTTTCGTGGCCATCTTCTTGATCCGTCGATCCAACCTATAACACCGGCATTCTTCCCGGAGGCCCCGCCATGTCCAAGCCCGAAGAGCAGGTCGCGAAACTGCACCTCGTGTTCCCGAGCATCCCGAAGCCGGTGGCCGTGTACAAACCGGCCGTGCGCGTCGGCAACGTCGTGTACGTCTCCGGCCACGGGCCGCTGAAGCTCGACGGCGGCTACATCCTCGGCTGCGTCGGCAAGGACCTCACGCTCGATCAGGGCAAGGAGGCGGCCCGTCAGACCGGCCTCGCCATCCTCGCGACGCTCCGCAACTTCCTCGGCTCGCTCGACAAGGTGAAGCGGCTCGTGAAATCGTTCGGCATGGTGAACTGCACCGCCGACTTCAAGGATCAACCCAAAGTGATCAACGGCTATTCGGAGTTGATGAAGGAAGTCTTCGGCGACGACGCCGGCGTCGGAGCGCGGAGCGCCGTCGGGCACAACGCGCTTCCGAACGGCATGGCGGTCGAGATCGAAGCGATCTTCGAAGTGGAATGACGGTCACGCCTTGAGCATCGCGCCTTCGACGGCCGAGACGATCCCCGCGACGCCGGCGGACTCCGCCGCGATCGCGACGCCGAGATGCGACGCGAACCGCGACGATCGATCGCAAACGCGTGGCGAGACCAATACGACGGCGGAGTCCCCCGGCACGGCGCTGACGACCTTCGCCGTGTCGAGCTGGTCGTGCGTGTCGAACGGGACGACCACGGCGCACGCCGGCGCCCGGACGGCCTCCTGCCGCGCCGCCTCGCCCGACTCGGCCGTGCGCACGTGCCATCCCAACTGGCGCAATTCGTCGGCGAGTTGCGTCGCCAACTTCGATTCGCCCAATCCCAACACGACCCGACCCGGTTCCATTCGACCCATGTTCGGCTCCTCCGGTTGCCTCTTTCCGCCGGAATCGACACTTCGACGCCGAAGGTAGTTCGCTTCGACGGGGTCGAACTTGCGCGCCCGCCGCGAAGATTCCCCCGAATCGCGGGGCTGGAAGGACAAATCGTCGGCGATACAACAGCCCAAACCCCGCGATCGGATAGGATACAAAATTCCACCGATCCCGTCGCGGTCGGTTGCGGCACCCGCGGTCCACCCACCCTCCCGAGGTTCTCACCATGGCGAAGGCTCGCATTTCCATCGGCACCTGGGCCTACCTCTTCAACCAAGAGACGCCGACGAACGACTTCCATGTCATCCTGCACAAGCTGCAAGACCTCGGGTACGACGGCGTGGAACTCGGCAGCTTCGGCCCGCATCCGTCGCCGGCGACGCATCCGACGAAGGCGAAGCGCCAGAAGCTGAAGAAGGAGATCGCCGACCACGGCCTCGCGCTCTCCGCCATCGCCGTCGACCTCTGGGCGTTCAAGACCCCCGGCGTCAGCATCCTCGACGAGATCCCCTCCGCGTACACCACGGCGTTC
>CAYVRB010000265.1:0-8876 GCA_964453375.1 uncultured Alcaligenaceae bacterium | reverse complement strand
GCGTGCGAGAAGTACTTCGCGTCGTCCTTGTTCGTGTCGTTCGGCACGGCGGACAGTTGATACGTCCGCGAGTTCATGATCGTGCGGACGAGGTGCTTCAGGTCGAACTTCTTCGCGGCGAAATCCTTCGACAGCGCGTCGAGCAATTCGTCGTTGCTCGACGGGTTCGAGTCGCGGAAGTCGTCCACCGGATCGACGATCCCCTTGCCCATCAGGTGGAACCAGACGCGGTTCGTCACCGACTTGGCGAAGAACGGATTGCCCGGCGACGCCAGCCAATCCGCCAGTGCCTCGCGGCGGTCCTGGCCCGGCTTCACGTCGGCGTCGCCCACGCTGATGTAGCGCGGCTTCATCACCTTCCCGCTCCGCGGCTGCGTCACTTCGCCGTCGCGCTGGCTGTAGATCACCTCGGCCGCGTTCGGCGTGTTCGGCTTGCCGCCCGGCTCGGGCTTCTGCTTCACGCGGGCGAACCAGGCCGCGAAGCCGTAGTAGTCGTCCTGCGTCCAGCGCTCAAACGGGTGGTTGTGGCACTTGGCGCACTGCATCCGCACGCCCATGAAGAGCTGCGCGGTGCTCTCGGCCAATCCCAGCGGATCCTTCGCGATCCGATAGTAGTTCGCCGGCGGGTTGTTGAAAGTGTTCCCGTTCGCCGTGAGGAGTTCCTTCACCATCACGTCGACCGGAACGTTCTCGGCGATCCGCCCGCGGAGCCATTCGTGGAACGCGTGCGAACCCTTCAGTTGGATCGACTTGCGGTTCGACCGCAGTACGTCGGCCCACTTCAGCGTCCAGAAGTCGGCGAACTCCGGCTGAATGAGCAGTTGATCGACGAGTTTCGCCCGCTTGTCGGCGGCCTTGCTCGCGAGGAATTCCTTCGATTCCGCCGTCGTCGGCAACCGTCCGATGCAATCGAGGTACGCCCGGCGGATGAATTCGTAGTCGGTGCAGAGGTCCGACGGCAGGATGGTCATCTGCTTGAGCTTGGCGAAGACGTGCGTATCGACGAGGTTCGCCTCCGGCACGTTCGGCCATTTGTAGCCGTCGCGCGGTTCGAGGTACATCAGGCGGACCGATTGCATCTCTTCGAGGTAGCGGCAGAGGATGGCGACTTCGCCGGGCCGCTTGAACTCGACGAGGCCGTTGGCGGACACGTCGGCGACGGCGGGGTCGCTGCTGCTGAAGTTCGTCAGGCGCGTCACGTCGCGCGTCGTCTTGTCCGCGAAAGTGGCGACGACGGAAAGCTGCTGCCACTTGGCGGGGGAGAGCTGGACGCGCGAGCCGGGCAGCACGGCGATCGATTGCACGGCCGGCAACGTCGGGGCATCGTCCTTCATCCCTTCGCCGAGCCACGACGCGATCATTTCCGCCGGCAGGCTCGACGCGCCGAAGCGGGCGCCGCCCTCGTGGGGCACGCGGCCGAGGCCCTTCAACAGGAACAGGCTCGCCATCGGATCGTGCTTGTCGGAGCGGCGGCCGAACTGGTCGCGGCTGAGTTGCAGGTAATCGGCGGCGGGGTCGTAGCCGCGGAGGCTGAGCTTGAAGCCGTTCTTGCCGCTCGGCGTGCCGTGGCAGGCGCCGGCGTTGCAGCCGCCGACGTTCAGGGCGGCGACGACTTCGTTGCGGAAGCTCGTGGGGGTCGGTTCGGTCATCTTCACGACGGTGACCGGGACCGACGCCGAGAGGCCGGCGGCGGAAACGGTCAAGGTCGCGGTGCCATTCGACTTGCCGCGAACGTAGAGGCCGTCTTGCACGTCCACGACGCCGGCGGACTGGACCTTGACCTCGACGGCGTGAGTCAGGTCGCGGCGCTGGTTGTTCGGGTAGACGCCGGTGACGACGAGCTGCCGGGCATCGCGAACGCCGTTGAGCGTCAGGACGGTCGGCTGGATTTCGAGCGCCGTCGGCTTCCCGACGAGGTCGGCGCGTTCGCCGCCGGCGGGGGGGGCCGCGAAGCCCGCGCAGGAAACGAGCAGCAAGGCCAAGCCGGCGCCGGGGGCGCGGAGGAGGGAAAGCATGGAGGCCCTCGAACGAGAACCGGGTTCGGTCGCGGGAGCGACGCTGGCAGGAGAACCCGTCGGTAAGATGGATTCTAGCCTTCGGGGAGCGGGGATGCGAGAGGAAAAGTCCGAGGAGCCGATTCCGCTGGACCGGGCGCCCGGCGTGCGCGAGTGGCGGCCGGACGAACTGCTGGTGGACGGCGAATGCGAGGCGAGGCCGTGCCCCGGCTGCCGGACGCGGCTGAAGGCGGACGAATCGGTGCTGGGGCGCCTGCTGCCGTGCCCGCGTTGCGGGGCGGTGGCGCGCGTGCTCGTCGCCGCGGGGCCGTTCGCGGCCGTCGCGCTGGATGCGCCGCCGGTGCATCGCCCCGCGCCGCCGATCGAACTGGTGCCGGTGGCGCCGACCGCGCCGGCGATCCCGCCGGAGGCGCCGGTGGTGCCGCCGCGCCGGTTGGACCCGATCGACGAGCGCAGCCCAATGGTGGACGCCGTGGCGCGGCTGCAATGGATCGGCGGGGCGTTCCTGCTCGCCGTGGTCGTCCAGCAACTCGGTACGCTCTGGAAGCAGGATCACGTTTCCGAAACCGAGGAACTTTCGACCTACCTGACGGCGGCGACGCGGACGGTCCTGGCGATCCTGCTGTTCGCGGCCGCCGGCGGCCTGTTCGCCCGCAAGAAGGCGGCGTGGGCGTTCGGCCTCGTGCTCTCGTTCGCGATCGTCGGCGCAGTGTCGTGGCTGCTCCGCGAACGGGCGCTGGACGACGGCGGGCACCGCGCGCGGTTCGATTTCGGAGTCTTGTTGGAGTTGCCGGCCCTGTTGATCGCGGTGGTCACGCTGGTGGTGCTGGCGACGCCGCGCTACGCGGCCGAGTTCTTCCAGCCGGCGAATCAGAGCGGGACCATGGACGTGCCGACGAGTTGATCGTGCGGGGCGCGGTTCGCGTAGCGCAGACCGACGACGAGGAATGCGACGAGCACCAGGAAAATCGCGAAGTCCAGGATCAGGCGAACGACGATCCAATTCGGATGCAGCGATTGCGTCCAGATATTCGCGAGGACGACGGCGAGCAGGGGCGCCCACATCAGGAGTTCGCGGGCGGCGCAGCGCCAGCGGCTGGCGGGGCGGCCGTCGTCGCGCACGAGCGCGATGCCGGAGAGCGCGAACGAGACGCCGCCGCGGAAGGCGAACGCGAAGGCGGCGAAGCCGAGCACGATGGCGAGGTTCAGCACCGTGAACTGCGTCGCGAGCGAGCGGTGTTCGCGCTCGTGGCGGATCGAGGGCACCATCACGCGGATCCGGTTTAGGAGCACCTGGCGTTCCACGAATTCGACCATCGACGACGAACCGAGCACGTCTTCGGACGATTCCTCCAGGCCGTAGAGCGCCCCGGCCACCGACCGCTCCGGTCGGCTGAGCATTTCGGCCGCCTCCGCGAATTCGGCCTCGTCGGAGCGCTCCATCGCGCGGAACCGCTCGCGCCATTCGTCGAGCTTCGGGTCGGCGAGTTCGGCGCGCAGGACCGCGCTCTGGCCGCGCCAGGTTTCGAGCTGCGTCGGCGATTCCAGGCCTTCGAGGATCGCGGCGCTGCGATGCCGGTTGCCGGCGGCGTTCGTCGCGAGGATCACCGAGAAGCCGATCGCCGTGAGGACCATCAGCGCGAGGCCCAGGCCGGAGAAGGCGACGATCAGGCCGATGTGCGCCGCGCGCATGCCGGCGCTCACGGCCGGCGGATTCGCCCGGCTGGCGTGCAACTGCTCCTCGAGCGCCGCCAGCGACGGCGGCTCGGCGGCGTAGAGGCGATCCAGGATGCGCGACGCGTGCGGCGGGATCGGCGCGCGGATGCCGTCGGCCGCGAGGTCCCCGCGCAGGGCGATCGCCGCGACGTGGCGGAGCAGTTCGACGGCGTCGCCGGCCGGCGGCACCGCCGTGCGCATCGGCGCGATCGGGAATTCCACGAGGTGGACGCGGCCGTTCGGTTCGATCCAGAACTGGTCGGCGCCGAGCCGGGCGGGCGCCGTGCCGTCGGCCTCGCCGGCGCGCAGTTCGACGACGATCTGCTCCAGGATCGACCGGACGTCGGCCCATTCGAGCGGATGCTCGGGCGACGTCGTGTCCACGAGCGGCGCGCCGGTCGGCGCGACGAAGGCGACCCAACCGTAGGCGCGGTCGTTCCAGACGATCTCGCCGGTGCCGATGGCGCGGAGGCGGCCGGGGCGCACGGGCGGCGCGGGCACGCCGTCGGGCAACTGGTGCGCCGGCCGGAGCCAGAGAAGGATGCGGCGGTTGAGCGCTTCGTCCTCGGCGGACCAGACGGCCGAACCGTCGGCCTCCTCGCCGAGCACGCCCTTGACGCGGAATCCGCCGACGCTCGCCGGCAGGTTCGGCCGCAGCGCGGCGCGGTCCAGCGGGTTCGCGAACAGGCTGCGAAGGCTTGGCCGGTGCTCCGCGCGCGGGCGCTGCACGACGCGGCACCCGCTCGCGTAGTCGTGGATCCCCTGCTGCGTCGGGGAGCGCCGGCGCTGGAGGAAGAGCGCCACCGCCGCCGCCGGGAAACCGATCCCCGCGAGGATCGGCCCCACGGCGGGGATGCGCACGGCCGCGCCGGTCGCGAGGACGACGCCGAGCAGGATCGCGTGGAAGACGAGCGCGCGCGCGAACGCCGCGCGCCACCCGACCGGCCCGACGCGGCCCAGCCGGACCGTCCTCAACCGGAACGGCAGCTTGCCGAGCGTGGCGCCGAAGATCCCTTCCGCGATCGAGAAGTAACCGATCAGGATGGCGAGATAGAGCAGGTCGCCGTTCAGATTGTCCGTGGCGTTCGTGCGGCCGGTGAACGCGTCGAAGAGAAGCACGAACGGCGCCGTGAGGAACAGCAGGCAAAACGCCGCGTCCAGCACGTAGGCCGACACCAGCGCGCGGATGCGCGACGGCAATTGCCGTTCCGGCAGCACGTCCTGCAAGGCGTCCCGGAATTCCTCCAGCGTGCCGTAGCGGCGGTTGCGGTCCCGTTCCAGCCCGCGGAAGACGATCCGCTCGAGCGCCCGCGGCACCTCCGGCCGCAGCGATCGGATCGACGGCGGCGGCTCCGAGATCACCTTCGCCAGCGCCGCCGTCATGCTCACGTGCTGGTGCGGCGCCCGGCCCACGAGCAGGTAGTACAGCGTCGCCGCCACCGAATACACGTCCGAATCGTAGCCGACTTCCTCCCCGCGAATCTGCTCCGGCGACGCGAACAGCACCGTCCCGAGGAAGGCGCCGGAACTCGTCAATTGCTTCTGGTTGTGCTGGGCGTCCAGCGATTTCGACAGGCCGAAGTCTCCGATCTTCACCCGGTCGTCGTCCGTCAGGAAGCAGTTCGACGGCTTGATGTCGCGGTGGAGCATGCCGAGGCGGTGCGCTTCGATCAGGCCGTCGAGCACGTCCAGCATCCGGTGGATGGCGGAATCCCATTCCATCGGCCCGCGCTTGTCGACGAGGTCCTTGAGCGTGCTGCCGGGCATCAGCTCCATGACGATGAACGGCCGGCCGTTGTCGGTGTCCACGCCGTAGACGAACACGCATCGCGGATGCGCGATCTGGCTGGCGAGGCGGCCTTCCTGCTTGAACCGCTGCACGGAGATCGGATTCGTCGCGAGCTTCGGCGAGAGCAGCTTGAGCGCGACGCGCTGGCCGCTGTCGTCCGATTCGGCTTCGAAGACCTGGCCCATCCCGCCGACGCCAAGCTTGCGGATCAGCTTGTAGCTGCCGACGCGCTCCGGTTCCGGTTCGTCCCGCGGCGCTTCGGGCTGCGTCGAGAGCGTGCGGTAGTCGGCCGTGGCGTTCGGGTCGGACGCCGGCTCGAGCACGAGCGTCGGCGACGGCACGGACGACGAGTCGCCGAGGTGCGCCAGCCCGCGGATGCGCGTGTCTTCCAGCCGCGCGCCGCAGTACATGCAGAAGCTCGCGGCCGTATCGCCGGGGAGGGATCGCTCGCACTTGGGACAGGTCGACGCCATGGCGGTCCGGGAGAGTCCGATGGGGAAACTCTAATCGGATTCGGCCCGACCGGACAAGCCGGGGGCGATTTCCTCATCATTTCCCGCGATGGCCCCGGCGGAGGTTGCGGTATACTCAATCCCTACGGGGCCACCGGGTTCGCGGTCGATCGAACATGACGTCCATCAGCTTGCCGTTCACCGACGCGTTCCTGCGGCTGTCGCTGCCGTTCCCCGGCCTGTCGCCCGCGGCGCGCCTGGCGCTGACGCTTCTCGGCCTCGCGCTCTTCCTCGGCCTGCTCGTCGCGCTGTATCGCTACGAGATGCGGCTGATCCGCCGCCGGTTCGCCCTCGCGCTGCTCGGCCTGCGCCTCGCCGTCTTCGTCGTGATCTTCCTCCTGCTCGCCCTCGAACCAGTCCTCGCGCGGTCCGTGATCGAAGAAGTGCCCGGCAAAGTGCTCGTCGCCGTCGACCGCTCCGACAGCATGAAGGTCACCGATCCCTCGCGGCCGCTCGCCGAGAAGCTGCGGATCGCGAAGGCGCTCAAACTCGTGGCGGACCTCGCGACCGACGGCCAACTCGAGGCATGGGCGAAGGACTGCGAGACCGGCGGACTGCCGCGCTTCGGCCTGCTCGGCGGCGAGGGGGAGAGCCAGCGCTTCGACGCCGTCGTCAAGCGCGTCGACGCCCTCAGCCGGCTCGACCTCTGCACGCGCATCCTCACAAAGGACGGCCTCGGACTCGTCGACGCCCTCCGCGAGAAGCACCAGCTCGAACTCATCGGCTTCGGCAAGGACGTGGCCGCCCTGCCGATCGGCGCCGACCGCCTCAAGGACGCCCTCGTCGGCGGCAAGAAAGACGGAGTCACCCTCTACACCGACCTCAAGCTCCCCCTCGCGCACGCCTCGGAAACCACATCGGCGGACACCGGCGCCAAGCTCCTCGGCGTCGTCCTCCTCACCGATGGCCGGCACAACTGGGGCGAATCCCCGGCCCTGCGCGCCCGCGAACTCGGCGAGCGCAAGGTGCCGGTGCATTCCATCGCCATCGCGCCGAAGGACCCGCCGACCGACATCGCCGTCGTCACGGCGCAGGCGCAGGCCGCCACGGTGTTCAAGGGGAGCATCGTGCCGATCGAGGTCGGCGTGCGGATCAACGGCTGGCCGGCGGGGCAGGTGAAGGTGACGCTCGACTTCCCCGCCGACGCGCAGGGGAACCGCAAGCCGGCGCTCGAGGAGACGATCGAGCACGACGGCCGCGACGCCGTCTACCCGCTCACCTTCAAGGCCAAGATGGACGACCCCGGCCCGCAGCTCATGACCGTCACCGCCGAAGGCGGCGACAAGGACCGCTTCCCCGAGAACAACAAGCGCCAGGCCCGCGTCAACGTCGTCAAGGACCGCGCGAAGGTAATGCTCATCGACGGCGAGGCGCGTTGGGAATTCCACTACCTGCACACCTGCCTCGGCCGCGATCCGAACATGGACATCCGCAGCGTCGTCTTCCGACAGCCCCGCCTCGGCAAGCTCAACGACGAGGAACTCCGCAAGATGGGCACGCCCGCCAGCAAGCTGCCCGACGACCTCGAACTCCTCACCTCCTACGACTGCATCGTCCTCGGCGACGTGGAGGCCGGCCAGTTGAACCTCGCCCAGCGCGAGGCGATCGAGAAGTACGTCGGCGAATCGGGCGGCACGCTGGTCGTCTCCGCCGGCAAGCGGTCCATGCCGCTCGAAATCGCCACGCAGGAGAACGACCCGCTCCGCAAGCTGCTGCCGATCCGCAACCCCAAGGTCTTCGCCGCCGACGAGGGCTTCCCCCTCAACATCACCGGCGAAGGCGAACGGAGCTGGTTCCTCTCGATGGGCGATTCCGCCGGCCAGAACCGCGCCGCGTGGGATCGCTTCCCCTTGCATTACTGGGCCGCCGTCGGCGAACTCAAGGACGGCGCCGAAGCGCTCGCGGCCGTGCCCGGCGGCAACCCCCGCGAGCGCGCCCTGATCGCCCGCCACAGCTACGGCTTCGGCCGCGTCCTCTACGTCGGCATCGATTCCACGTGGCGCTGGCGCTACAAGACCGGCGACCACTACCACCACCGCTTCTGGGGCCAGGTGGCGCAGTGGGCGGCGTCCGACCGGCTCCTGCCCGTGACGAACGCGAACGGCACGATCCGCTTCGGCACGCGCGAGCCGATCTACCAGGGCGGGCAAGACGTGGAAGTCGTGGTGCGGACGTCCGACGCGGTGAAGAAGCTCGGGCCGAACGCCATCAAGGGCGCCCGCGTCGTTCGGCTGCCGGAGGTGGTCGGCGGCAAGGAGACCCCGGCCGGGCTGATCCCGCTGACGCATCCCGAAGGCCGCCCGCGGGACCTCGCCGGCAAGGCGCACGACCTGACTCCCGGCAAGTACGCCGTCGAACTGGAAATCCCCGAATGGGCCGATCAACTGCAAGGCCCGCCCGGCCCCGACGGCCGCGCCACCAAGCTGCGTTGCCCCTTCGAGGTCGCCCCGCCGGACAACGAGGAGTTGGTGGATTTGGCCGCGAACCTGACGCTGCTCGAGGAGTTGGCGCAGGCCGGCAACGGCAAGGTCCATTCGATCGAGAATGCCAAGGACCTGATCGAATCGCTCGCGGCCCAGAGCGCCACGCGCGAGTACTTCATCGAGCGCCCCCTGCGGCAATCGTGGTGGGTGCTCGGCGTTTTCCTCGCGTTCCTGACGCTCGAATGGATCCTGCGGAAATGGGCCGGATTGCCGTAGTTTGAATTCGGAATTCGGACTGAAAACCCGTCCCCGTTTAGAGGCGAGGCGGAGTCTGCGGAGCCGAGCGCGGAGTGCGGACTGAAAATCCGTCACCCCGTTTAGCGGCGGGGGGGGGGGCGGGGGGGCGGGCGCCGGTGCGGCG
>CAYVRB010000264.1:0-8935 GCA_964453375.1 uncultured Alcaligenaceae bacterium | reverse complement strand
GCGTGCTCGTCCTGCTCGGCCCGGCCGGTCCGCCGCGACACGGCCGCGACCTCGGGAATTTGGAGGAGCGATTGTTCCGCCAAGGCCGCGACGCGCTCGCTCTCACCGAGGCTCGTGCCGGGAGGGAGTTGAAGCCCGACCGTGACCGTGCCTTCGTTGAACGCCGGCAAAAATTCACTGCCCATCCCGAAGACGGCGGACATGGTCAGCACCGACAAGAGGAGAGACCCAACGAGGATCGGCCGGGGGTGACGCAACGTAAATCGGAGCAGTTTCGCGTCGATCCATTTCAACCCGCGAAGCACGAGCGGGTCGCGGCCGTGGCCGCGCTTGGCACTCGACGGCAACAAGTACGACGCGAGTACCGGCGTCACGGTGAGGGAAACGACCAGCGATGCGGCGAGTGACACGAGGTAGGCCAGCCCCAGGGGGGCGAACATCCGCCCTTCCAGCCCGGACAGCGCGAACAGCGGTAGGACCACGAGGCAGACGATGAGCGTGGCGTAGACGATGGAGTTCCGAACCTCGCTCGACGCCCGGAACACCACCTTCAGCACCGGCTCGGCCGTCGGCTTCAGCCGATTTTCGCGCAACCGACGGTAAATGTTTTCCACGTCCACGATGGCGTCATCGACCAGTTCACCGACCGCGACCGCGATGCCGCCGAGCGTCATCGTATTAATGGTGATGCTGAAGCAACTGAACACCAACGCGGTCACCAGGATGGAAAGCGGGATCGCGGTGAGCGTGATCACGCTGGTTCGGATGCTGGCCAGGAAAATCAGCAGCACCACGAAGACCCAGAAGGTGCCGTCGCGGATCGCCTCCACCACGTTGTCGATGGCCGCCTGGATGAAGTCGGCCTGGCGGAATACTCGCCGCTCGACGACCACGCCGGGCGGGGCGTCGCGCTGGAGGTCTTCGAGTGCCCGGTCGAGCTTGGGCGTCAAGTCGAGCGTGTTCGCGCTCGGCTGCTTTTGGATCGCCAGGATGACACTGCTGCCCCCGATCGTCCGTTCTCCGTCTCGAACGCGAACGCTGCCGTCCCCCCGTCGAACCGGCCCGCCGAACCGCACCTCGGCCACGTCCTTAATCCGAACGGCACGACCGTCACGCCAAACGACCGGCGTTTCCTCGATGTCCCGGAGGGCCAGAGTTTGGCCGCTGATGCGGATGAGCGATTCCTTCGCGTCGCGTTCCATCACCCCACCGCCGGCCAGTACGTTCGCCTTCTCGGCCGCGTCGCTCAACTGCTGGAGCGTCACATTCTGAGCCGCCAACCGGGCCGGCGAAGTCAACACCTGATACTGCTTGAGGTGGCCACCCATCACCGTCACCTGAGACACCCCGTCCACCGCGAGCAATCGGTTTCGCACCGCGAACTCGCCGAAGGTGCGAATCTCCATGCCGACGCGGAGTTCGTCCTCCGGGGTCTTCGGCGGGTCGGTCGGCCGCAGACCGACGAGCATCACCTCCCCCATAATGCTGGAGATCGGGGCCATCACTGGGTTGGCGTCCCGCGGCAGCCGCTCCCGCACCAGTTGCAGTTTCTCGGCGACGACCTGTCGGTCCTGATAAATGTCCGTGCCCCAGTCGAACTCGACCCACACGACCGACAAGCCGATGCCCGACGCCGACCGCACCCGCTTCACCCCGGTCGCGCCGTTGAGTTGGTACTCGATCGGGCGACTGACCAGCAATTCGACCTCTTCGGGCGCGAGGCCCGGGGCTTCGGTCAACACCGTCACCGTCGGCCGGTTCAGGTCCGGGAACACGTCCACCGGGGTGCGGGCCAACTGGGATACGCCGCCCACGACGACCGCGAGCGCAGCGATCAGCACCAGCACGCGGTTCTGAAGCGAAAATCCAATGACGCGGTCGAGCACGACAACCCCCTCTAACGAAGCGACGCCAATCCGGTGACGAGTTCGGTGACACCCGCCACGGCAACCGGTTGGCCGATCTCAACGCCGCGCGCAATTTCCACGTGGCAGTCATCGGCCTTCCCCGTTTCCACCCCGCGTCGCTCGAACACCCCGTCCGGGCGGCGCACGAACACGAACGCCGCACCAGCTTCTCCGGCAACCGCCCCCACCGGCAGCGTGACCGTCGCGTTGCGAGTGCCGGTCACGACTGTCAGGCTCGCCAACTGCCCGTGAACGAGTGACGGACGGTTCGCCGCATCGAGTTCCGCCCACACCACCAGCGACCGACTCTCCACACCGACCGTCCGGCCGCTCCGGGCCACCCGCCCGGTCAACACCGTGGACGGATCGGAGACGAGTCGCACGCGCACCGACTGCCCGACCCGGACCTGGGACAGGTCCCGCTCGGACACGAACCCCATCACCCACGGCTTGCGTTGGTCGTGGACGGCGAACAGCATTTCTTGCGCGGCCACCGCCTGACCGAGGGATTTGTCGAACGCGACCACCACACCGTTGATCGGCGACCGCACGGGGATCGCCGAGAACACCTGCTTCGTTTCGATAATGCGGTCGATTTCCGAAGCGGTCAGACCCACCGTGGACAACTTGCGACGCAGTGTCTCCAACTGCGATTTCAAGCCCGTCACGCGGCTTTCCACTTCCCACACCCGGCGACGGGCGACCGCGTCCAGGTTGCGAATGCGGGACAGAGTGTCGGCGTCCAGGCGGAGTTCCAGGCTCGTGCGGACGAGTTCGAGCTGCATCGTTTGCAACTCCGGACTCAGCACTTCGGCAAGAACATCCCCGGCCTTCACCGTTCGGCCGCGATCCGTCCGGATGGAGACGATGACTCCCGCCAGGGGAGACGTTGCCGACCCGCGATCCGCCGGCGGGAGATCGACCGCGCCTTCGAGGGAGATCACGTCGTCCACCGATCCCGGCGTGGCCGATTCCACCTTCAAGCCGATGGACCGTTCCGCCTCGGGTCCGAGCCGCAACACCCCCGGCGCGAACAGTCCGCCGAGTTCGTGCGCCCCGCGGACGACGACCCGGTCACCGGGGAAAAGTTCGCCCGCGAGAATCTCGACTCGGTCTCCGGTCCGGCGACCGACGGCCACGGGCTTCTTGCGATATTCCGACGCCCCCGCCGCACTCGCCTCTTCGACGAACACGAACCGGTCCACGCCTTCCCGAGCCACGGCCGCGACCGGGACCGTCGGCCGCGGCTTCTCGGCCGGGAGAATCACGTCCGCACGGCCGGCCATGCCGGCAACGAACCGCGGCTCCTGACCGGGTGCGTTCTTCAGTTCGGCCCAGACGGAGGCGAGGTGCGTGGTCGGATCGAGATACGGCGCAACGGCGGTAATCGTGGTGCGGAAGACTTCGCCCGGATGGGCAACCAGGCGCACGTCCACCGGTATGCCCACACCGATTCGGTGCAGGTCTTTTTCCAGTACGCCGACCCTCACCCAAACCGTGGTGAGATCCGCCACTTCCGCGAGGTGTTCCGTCGGCTCCACCACTTTGCCCGCCGTCAGTTCGGCGTGGATCACCGTGCCGCCGATCGGCACCCGCACGGGCAAGGTCAACTCGGGACTGGCCGCTCCCCGCTTGAGCAGCGCGTCGAGTGATTCGGCATTCAGCCCCAAGGAGAGCCATTTGCTGCGTGCCACGACGAGCGCGTTCTGGGCCTGGGCCAGTTTCGACTCCACGTCGATGAGAGTCTGGCCCGCCACGGCACCGGACTCAACGCTCTCACGGAGTTCCTTCACCACTTTCTCGCCGAGCGCCACTTCCGTCTGCGCGGTCAAAGCGTCGAGTTGAAGGGTGTCCAAGTCCAGGCTTTGCACTTCGGCCACGACATCCCCGGCCCGGACCGTCTGGCCGGGTGCGACGTGAACTTTGACGATCCGGCCCGGCAATCGCGCGGTCGCAAATCCGTGATGCGTCCAGGGCAGTTCGACCGTCGCGTACGCCAACAGTTTACCTTCGACCGGCGTCACCTCAACCTCGGCGGTGGAGACGGCCAAACTATTTCGAGCGGCCGGCGTGAGCAGCAAATGACCGCGGGCGGCATCGACCTGCACGCCCTTGGTCGGGAGCGGGGCGTGCCCCTCGTGGGCGAGCAGCACGGTCACGCCGACTGTGAGGAGGCAGACTGTGGCCAGCGCCGCGCGGCGGCGAGACCGTGTCGGGATCTGGACTCGTGGTGTAGGACGCATGTCGCACCTGCCTGAGCGAGCGGAATGAGATTGACGTCGGGGCCACGGGACTCCCCCACTGTGGGGCGACCGTCGTTAGTCACCCGGCCGACCGGGTCCGGACAATGGCTGGCGGGCACATGTGCCACGGAACCCGACCGGCGCGAGCTTCCCACGGCCGTGGGGCCGAGGGGCCGCGCTCACTTGGCGACCCGCTCGGCCTCGACGGCCGCGAGCGTCTTCGTCGGGTCGGCCTCGGCCCGCTTCGCGCACCCGCGACAGCAGACGTAGACCGTCCGTCCGCTCACGTTGACGGCGACCGGCTCGCCCATCGACCCGAGTTCCTCCCCGGTCACCGGACACTTCACCTGCCCGCCGTACCGGGCAGTCGGGGCGGGCACCGCAGTCCTCAATGGCGGCGTCGGGGGAAGTGCCGAAGCGGCTGGCGTCCTGCAACTCCGGCACCCGCCGGTACTCGAACAGCCGGATGTCGCGGCAAGGAGTACCGCTACGAATGCAGCGGCGATCATTAACGTCCGTGTCATGAACTAACCTCCCGGTTTGGGACAACCGACTCTACACAGCAACCGAGACAATCTCGGTGGGACCGCTAGTGACCGTGCCCGCCCTTTTCGTTCTTCTCGTTTGAGAATTCGATCCGGAACCGCTCCGAACCGATCTGGATGTTGTTAACGGTGACCTTAACCTTCTTCCCGTGGAGTTCGGTTGGGAGCTGGGCCACGAACAGCGAGGTCTTTCCCGCGGAGTCCGTCTTCTGCCGATCGGCGGTAAGCTTCACCTGCATCGCATCCGTTGAACCGGATGGGGTCACATAAGCGACGAGATCCTGAACATCGATTTCTTGGGGCTTGATCTCGTCCTTACCGAGCATGTACAGGCGGACGGCCCCGTCCTTCTCGAACACCGCCTCGGCGTGGTAGCTGTCCTTGCCGAGCGAGACGATGACCCCGCCGTGGGCACCCGGCTTGTGCTCGTGCCCCGCGCCCTCCTTGTGGTCGCCGTCCTTGTGGTCGCCCCCCTTGGCGTCCTTGTGGTCGCCCCCCTTGGCGTCCTTGTGGTCGCCGTCCTTGTGCGGGACGGCGTCCGGCGTGGCCGCGGGCGGCGTCTTACTGCTGCTACTGCTGCACCCGACCAGCGCGAAGGTCGTGACCGCGATGATCGTGCCGCTGAACAGAATCGCCTTGTGAATCATGGGATCCTCCTGTGTCGGTCGCGGGCGGGAAGAAGTACACGACCGCACCGACACGCGTGTGAAACCGGAACACGGCCGTGGGCCGTTCGGGCTAACGGGGCGCTCCCGCAGCCTTCTTGCTCTTCAACTCCGCCAGCTTCGCCAAAGTCTTGTCCGGATCGGCTTCGGCCTTCCGCTTACACCCCTTGCAGCAGACGAACACTGCTTGTCCCTTCACGTCGAGCTTGAGCGGTGGTCCCATGGAACCGAGCCGTTCGTCGGTGGACACCACGCACCATTCCTGGGCGTCCACCAAAACGCGGTCTTCGGGGGAGAGCTTGGCTCGCTCGGCGGATACGCCGTCTGCGGTTTCGACCTTCGGAGTGGCAGGTTCGATCTTCGATTTCCCGCTCTCCGGCTTCTGACAGCCGGAGAGGACGGCGAGGATTGACGCGCCACATAACAATTGCCGCACGGGAGGCTCCTTACTTCTTGCGGTAGGTTTCGGGGTCTTTGATCTCGCCCGGCTTCTCCTTGGCAAGCGCCACGAACTCCTCAATGCACGGGATGCAGCAGAACTCGTACGTCTTCCCGCCGATCACCCAGGTGAACTTCGGGTTCGCCTTCGTCTTGGAGATGGGGCAGATCTTCTCGCCGGCTTTGGGGTTGTCGTCGTGTTGAGCGCGGATGCCTTTGTACTTCACGGTCGGCACCGTTTTGCCGTTCGCCTCGATGTCGGCCGCGGTGTACGCCCCGCCGGGAGTGAGGAACAGGGCGCGCTCTTCGTCGCTCTCCTTCTTGGCCGGCATCTCGGCCCCGGCGTGATCGTCCTTCCGCTCGTTCGAGAAGGCGATGCGGAACCGTTCGCCGTTGACGTTGATGTTGTTGACGGTGACTTGCACCTTCTTGCCCACGAGATCCTTCGGCAAGTTGGCCACGAACAGGGAGGTCTTCCCTTTCGTGTCGCCCTGCTGAGGCTCCGCACGGAACGTCATCTTGTCCGACTCGTTGACTCCCTCTTCGGTCAGGTACGCCGTCAGTTCCTGAACATCGACTTCCTGAACGCGGGCTTCCTCCTTGCCGAGCATGTAGAGGCGGACGAGGCCACCTTTCTCGAACACCGCTTCGGCGTGGTAGCTGTCCTGGCCGAGCGACACGAGTATGCCCCCATGCGCACCCGGCTTGTGACCGTGCGCCTCTTCGCCCGAAGGCTTGGCGTCGTTCTTCTCGCCCGCCGAGTGGTTCGCCGTAGTGCCGGCGGGGGGAGCCGACTGCCCACAGCCAGTCAGCGACACGCCGACCGCAGTGACGATGAAGCCTCCGACTAGCAGCAGAATGCGACGTTTCATGAAGAAACCCCTTTTGTCCGTACTGCCGCCGGAGCGCCAGCATGGGAGTGTGTTGGTGGTAAAAGCTGACGACGTCGTGCAGCTAATGACGACTGCCGACAGATGAAGATTGAGGGTGAGCGGCCGAACCAGTGGCCGCTAAACCGATCAAATAGCCCGAATGCCGGAAGGGAATCCGTTTCGGTACTCGACGGCAAGCGGAGGGATTAGCAGCGCAATTTGTGGTGCGCGTAGAGTAGCTCAGACGTGGACGTGAACGAAGTCTGGTCTCGCCTGTCGATGGCAGAAACCGTTTCCCCGAAAGGCAGACGGTGGAGGTCAACGAGCGAAGGTATTGGCAGGGCGTGATCGGAGGCGACGTTTACTAGCCCAGCGACCGTCGAAGGGGCATCCGGAGCAACGACATCGACGACGTTCGTATGATCGGCTTTGCACGGGCACTGAGGTTTGTTGCCTGGGGATTGCTTGTGCGAGTTTGTGGGGTCGTCTGAATGCGACTGCTTGGCATCGCCGCAGCAAGTTCGCAAGTTCGAGGCCGGTCGAGCATCGCCCGAATTCGTGCTTACCGACTCGTGGCCCAGTCGCGCGACCGTGCAGCAGCAGAGCATAGGCCCCACTAGCAGCGACAGTATCAACTGGTGAATGACCACGACACGGAACATTGCCGATCTCTCCGGCTACAGCCGCAACTATCAGCGTCAAGGGGCATTCTACCGCCACGGTTCCGAAAGTCCATCCCGACCCGGAAACCGTTTGCACACAAGGGTATCCGGCAGGTGGTGCGGTTACTCACTCCACGAATCCGCAGAAGTCACCTAGACGAGCAAGATTTTAGTCGGCGTCGGGCTGAGGGGCCGAACGGTGCGAATCGCCGCAAGTCTGCGGCTGGCCCATCAGGCGAAAGGTCGCAAGCAAGCGATCTGCCTACCGCGTTTCCACCTTCCTCTCCGGAGTGGGGCCTTCGAGGCGGTGTTTGGCGATGAGCCGGTACAAGGCCCGCCTGCTGATTCCGAGTGCCTTGGCCGCCTGGACTTTGTTGCCGTTCAGTTGTCGGAGTACCCCCATGACGTGAAGCCGTTCCGCCTCGCAGAGGCGCATTGGGATGCCGTCGGAAGTCTCGGCGTGGGGCGCGTCCGGACAATGGCACTCTCGAATCGACTCGACCAGAGGACTACTGCTGGACGATTCGCCCGCGTGCGGCAGCACTGCGACCAAGTTCTCCGGCAGGTCGTCCGTCGTGATCAGTTGGTTCTCCGCCAGAATCTGAGCGCGTTCGAGAACGTTGGCCAACTCGCGGACGTTGCCAGGCCAGTCGTACCGGAGCAGCACCGCCATCGCCTCCGGGCTGACGCGAGACCGCACCGCCCCGATCTGGCGGGTGGTCAAGAAGTGTTCCACCAACTCCGGCACGTCTTCGGGCCGCTCGCACAAAGCCGGCAGCGGGACCGTCACGACGTTGAGGCGGTAGAAGAGGTCTTGCCGGAACCTCCCCGCCTTCTGCTCCTCCTCCAAGAGCTTGTTGGTGGCCGCGACCACCCGCACGTCGGCGTTGAACTCTTGCGTGCCGCCGACCCGCCGGTAGTGGCCGTCCTCCAGCACCCGAAGGAGCTTGGCTTGGAGCGCGGGGGACATCTCGGCGACCTCGTCGATGAACAGGGTGCCGCCCTCCGCCACCTCGATGAGGCCGCGCTTGGCCTGCACCGCCCCGGTGAAGGCACCTTTCTCGTGGCCGAACAACTCGCTCTCCAGCAAGGACTCCTGGAGGGCGGCGCAGTTGACCGTCACCAGGGCGAGGTCGCGTCGGGGGCTGTTGCGATGCAGCGCGCGGGCGACGAGTTCCTTGCCGGTGCCACTCGCACCGCGAACCAGCACGGTGGCATCGGTCGGGGCGACCTTCTCGATGAGTTGCACCACCCGCCGCATTCCTGGGCTGGACCCGATCAGCGTGAAGCGGGGTGACTCGAAACAGAGCCGCTCGGCCCACTGCCGCAGACGCACGTTCTCCATGCGCAGCCGGCGGACCTGCATGGCCCGGTTGAGGATGGGCAGCATCGCCTGAAGCTTGAAGGGCTTGAGTACATAGTCGAACGCGCCGAGTTTCATCGCTTCGACGGCTGTCTGCACCGTGCCCTGACCCGTCATGATGATGACGACCAGTTGAGGGTCGATGGCCAGGGCCTCGTGGAGCAGGCGGAGGCCGTCCATCCCCGGCATCATCAGGTCGCTCAGCAGGATATCGAAGGTGCCCGATTCGAGTGCCTTCAG
>CAYVRB010000263.1:4519-8946 GCA_964453375.1 uncultured Alcaligenaceae bacterium | reverse complement strand
AGGGTTGGGTGTGGTAACCTCCTCTTGTACCAACACTTGGGCCGTCGCGCCATTCTCACCCAGTCCAATTGTGTGAAAATTGCGGGTTATTTGTAAGGGATCGGTTACGATGACGATAATATAGGGTGGAGTTCCCGGAGAAGGACGTTGCGCCACGCCGTCATGCTCCTGTTCGTGGTTCCGCAGGCGGTCAGCCTCCTGCTGTGCTGTTGTACGCTCGGCGCAAAGCCGGCTCCCCTCGAGAGCGCGGCGCGTCCCGCGACCGTGGCCTGCGAACTCTGCTGCCACCAACTTCCGCCCGTCGATCCAAACCACGATCAACTCGGCCGACCCTCGCCCGGCTGCCCGTGCCGCCAGATGATGGTGTCGCTGCTCCTCGGCACCCCCGGCACGCTGGAACCCGCGACCACTCCCGAACCGGCTGGCGACGTTCCCTCGTTCGCCGTCGAATCGCCGAAGCCGACCATCGCACCGAATCTCGCCCCGGCTCGAATGGGCGAAACCTCATTCCATCCGCCGGACCACCGGCAGCGCTACCACCGCGTCCTGCGCTGCTGAGAGTGTCGCTCGGTTCGTCGTTCGTCGATTTTCATTCCCAAACTCATTCCCAAGGAATCCTTCCATGTTCGCGAAAGCTCTCGCCGGTCTCGTCGTCGTCGCCGCGCTCGGCATCGGCGGCTACACGATGTACACCAACCACGCCTGCACCGGCTGCCCGTTCTCCTCGGCCAAGTCCACCGACAGCGATTGCTGCTCGGTTCAGGCCGAGTGCTGCGAAACCGCCTCCGCCTGCTGCTCCGAAGGCAAGCTCGCGGCGGCCTCCGTTCCCGACTGCTGCTTCCCCGGCTCGCCCTGCTGCGAAGGGGACGACTGCTGCCTGAAGGCCGACGCGAAGAAATCGGCCATCTCGGCCGTGGTCGGCGTGCCGGCGTCGGTGCAAGCGCTCAAGAAGTAAGGTCCGAAGTGATCTTCAAAGAGGCCGGGCTAACGCCCGGCCTCGTTTATTTTCCGATACGTTGTCCGATTTTCCGACTCGATTCCGTCCGAAATCGCTTCTCTTGTTCGACATGTCCGAAATCACGAAGTAGGAATCCGACAGTTCGCCGGTCGCGACACGTCCCGTCGCCCGGCGAGCCAATGTTCGACCCATTCGCTTTCGCCCGCGCGCCCTCGCCCGAACGGTCGTCCGTTCCCACTATCCGCCGCCGCACGCCGGTTCGATCCCGGCGCGGTTCGGCCATTGTCCGAGGAGCACCGCCATGATGTTGTGGTTCAAAGCGCGTCCGGAAACCCGTCCCGCGAAGAAGCCCCTGGGCCTTTTGCCGCTCGAGGATCGCACGACTCCGGCCGTATCGGCCGTCTTCAACACGAACGTGCTGGACGTCGTCGGCGACGGCGCGGCGAATACGATCGTCGTCTCCGCCGACGCCGGCGGCAACCTGCAAGTGACGAACAACGGCGCGACCGTCGCCATTCGCAGCGTGTTCGGCGCGCCGACGCGCGCGGCGCTGACGCAAGTCACGGTCGACGGCCGCGGCGGCAACGACACCATCACGCTCGACAGGTCGCTCAATACCCGCGACGCGAACGGCAAGCTCGCCTTCGCCCCGAACGCCGTGCTGCTCGGCGGCGGCGGGAACGATACGCTCGTGCCCCTGATCGGCGGCTTCGTCGGCGGCGTGCCCGGCAACGCCATCGTCGGGAACGTGATCCAGAAGGGCGGCGCCGGCAACGACACGCTCACCAGCGGCTTCGGCAACGACCTCATGTTCGGCGAAGGCGGCGACGACCGACTCGTCTGGCTTCCCGGCACCCTCATCGACCACTACGACGGCGGCACCGGCGCCGACACCGGCGTAGTCGTCGGCAACGACAACCCGATCAACGGCTCCAACGCCGACGCCTTCGTCCTCGGCCAGGATCCCAACAGCCCCGGCGACGTGCTCTTCCAACGCACGAACCTCGTCCCATTCTTCATCACCATGACCAGCGTCGAAGCCGTCGAACTCCGTACCCAGGGCGGCGACGACCGCATCACCATCAACGACCTCTCCGGCACGCGCGTCCGCAGCGTCTTCGTCGACGCCGGCGAGGGGGACGACGTGATCGACGGCACGACCCAAATGTCCGCGAGCGTCGCCCTGAATTTCTTCGGCGCCGCCGGCAACGATACGATCTCGGGCGGCGCCGGCGCGGACAAACTCGAGGGCGGCGAGGGCGACGACACGCTCGACGCGACGCAAAACGACGGCAAGAAGGACACGCTCGTCGGCGGCGCCGGGAAGGACCTCTTCAAGGTCGGCCGCTTCCGCCCGAAGGACGTGGTGGCGGATTTCAACTGCTACGAGTTCGACGAAATCCTGACAGTGACGTGAGCCGTCAGCGGTGCGCGGCGGACCAGAACGCGGGGGCGAGCTGGTCCGCCTCGACGGGTCCGGCGGCGTAGCCGGCGAGCTGGCCGTCGCGCAGGAGCAGCCAGTGCGGACCGCGTTCGGCCAGTCGCGCGGAACACCAGGTGCGGAACTCGCCGACGACGCGGTACGGCCGCACGGCGAAGTTGACGTGGCCGAGCGCGGACGCCTGCCGCAGGACGAAATCGCTGAAGCGGGACATGGCGACGATGTCGGAGCCGCTGCCGCGTGCGCAGCCGAGCACGAGCCAAACGCCGGCGCGGAGGAACGGCTCGATGCGGCCGGGGCCGGGCGAGAGCGCGTCGATGGCGACGGTGGCGAGCTGGCTCATGTTCGCGAGCATGTCGGCGCGGACGCGGACGTGCTGGGGCCGTTCGAGCCAGCAAAGCTCGGAGATGTGACGCTGGCCGTCGGTCACCTGCACTTCGCGGATGGGCGCCATCGGCCAGAGCTGCTCGGCGTTGAAGAAGACGTACGAATACGACGCCTTCACGATCGACACGAACCCGCGCTCGAACTTCACGAAGCAGCCGGGCAGGAGCTTCTGGAACGGCAGCAGCCAGGTCTCCTTCTGGCCGGCGAGGATCTTGCGGGCGCGGCGGGACAACTCCTTGTGCCGCGGCTCGGATCGCGGCACCGACTCCAGCTCGATCTGCACGCGGATGAATTCCGCCCATTCCTCCTGGCCGTGCTCCTCCAGCCAGTCGGCGAAGACGAGCCGCGGCACGTCGTTGGCCGGATCGGCGAGAATGCCCGCGAAGATCGCTTCGGCGTCGGTCATCGTGGCGGTCCGCGTGGTTCGGAACAGGATAGCCCCGCGGCGGCGGAAAGCGAGTGCGCCGATCGGACTAGCGCGTCGGCGGCCGGTACCACGCGATCGGCGTGCCGGGGTCCACGGCGACGAACGGCACGCCGGTCTTGCCCCGGAGCTCGGCGGCCATCGGGCTGTTCGGCCGGGAACTCACGAGGATCCGCGCGCAGCGATTGCTCCGCCGCCGCAGCGTGTCCAGCGCGATCGGCGCGGGGCCGTCCACCGATCCGGCCTCGGCGAGCAACGCCAGCGAGGCGCGGCCGAACCCCTCCGTCGCGCGGCCCGTGCGCGATTCCGTCAGCCCCGCGACCACCAGCGTCGCCTCCGGCGTTTCCTCCCCGTGGCACCACGACCAAAACACCGACGCCGCCAGCTCGAACGTCGCCTCCACCGCCGCGAGTTCGGCCGGCGTCGCCCGCGCCGGCGCGTACGGCTCGACGACGAGCAGCAGGTCGAGCGGTTCGACGCTGTCGTATTCGCGGACCATGAGTTCGCCGTGCTTGGCGGTGGTGCGCCAGTGGATGTCGCGCGGGGAATCGCCGGGTCGGTAGCCGCGCACGCCGCGCACGTCGGCCGCCTGCGTCGATTGCCGGCGGACGGGGCGGCGACTGAAATTGTCCCCGGCGCCGACGCGGATGAGCCAGCGGCGGAGCATCGCGCCGTCGACCGCGCCGAGGCGCGGCAGCACGACGATCGCGTCCGCCGGTTCCGCCGCCACGGCGTAATTCACCAGCCCGAACGGATAGCCCGCGATCACCGACATCGGCGTCGTTTCGAAGCGGCCGCGCCGCGCGGGGCGGAAGGTCGCCGCCACGTTCCGCGTCTCGCCGGGTGCGAGGACCGGCACGAAGACCTCGACGCGGTGGGCGTCGGAGATTTCCATGACCGTGACGGAGGAACTGCGGTGCGCGGTGTTCGTGACCGCGATGCGGCGCGCGGCCTCGTCGCCGGCGAAGACCGGCTCGCCGCGCGCCCGCTGGATGCGCACGCGGTAGGCCGATCGCCGCGCCAGCCAGGCGTTGATGCCGACGAGCGCGACCATCACGTAGCCGAGCAGGATGAGCAGGTTGATGAGCTTGAACGAACCGGCGAGCAGCATCGCCAGTGCCGCGACCATCCAGAGCGCCCCCTCCCGCGTGGGACGCCAGTGGAAACCGAATGCGGAGTGCGGAGTTTGGACAAGTGCGGAGTGCGGAGTGCGGAGT
>CAYVRB010000263.1:0-4419 GCA_964453375.1 uncultured Alcaligenaceae bacterium | reverse complement strand
GAAACCGAATGCGGAGTGCGGAGTTTGGACAAGTGCGGAGTGCGGAGTGCGGAGTTCAAACCCGGAGCGGGGTCATCGGTTTTCATGTCTAAACTCCCCACTCTGCACTCCGCACTCCGAGCTAAATTCGGACTTTCGTCTTCGCCACGATGTCGCGGAGGATCGGGGTCGCGTCGTCGCGGCCGCCCTGGTCCCACGCCTTCGTCATGATCCGGTGCGCGAGCACCGGCAGGGCCAGTTCCTGCACGTCCTCCGGGCGCACGTAGTCCCGACCGCCCACCTTCGCCAGCGCCTGGCAGGCGCGGTAGAACGCGAGCGCCCCGCGCGTACTCGCGCCGAGCTTCACGTCCGGATGCTCCCGCGTCGCGTCCACGATGTCCAGCAGGTATTCCGTCACCGGCTCCGCCACGGCCACGGCGCGCGTGGCGCGCTGCAGCGCCACCACGTCCGCCGGCGTCAGCACCGCCGTCAACGATTCCACCGGCTCGCCTACCCGGTGCTGCAGGAGGATGTCCCGCTCGATCGCGCGCTCGGGGTAGCCGATCTTCAACCGCAACAGGAACCGATCGAGTTGGCTCTCCGGCAACGGGTAGGTGCCCTCGTACTCGTAGGGGTTCTGCGTCGCCAGCACGAGGAACGGCGGGCCGAGCTTGAACGTCTCGCGGTCCACCGTCACTTGCCGTTCGCTCATGGCCTCGAGCAGGGCCGATTGCGTCCGGGGCGTCGCGCGGTTGATCTCGTCCGCGAGGACGATCTGCGACATGAGCGGGCCGGGGTGGAACGTGAAGGTGCCGTCCTTCTGGTTGAAGATGTTCGTGCCGATGAGGTCGCCGGGGAGGAGGTCGGGCGTGGCCTGGATGCGGTGGAAGGTGCAGCCGAGGCTGAGGGCGAGCGCCTTGGCGAGGAGCGTCTTGCCGACGCCGGGCACGTCTTCGAGCAGGAGGTGGCCTTCGGCCAGGAGGGCGACGAGGGCGAGGCGCGTGACGTCGGGCTTGCCGAGGAAGACCTTCGCGACGTTCTCCCGCAGCTTGTGGAGCAGCGCGGAGAGTTCCTCGGGCGGGCGCGCGGGCGATTCGGACATGCGGTGCGGGTCCCCGATGGAACCCTTGTTGTACGACGGGGGGGCGTCGCCGGGTCGGTGCCGGGGCCGACTTTCCGGCGATTCATCCGGCGACGAGGAGTTCGCCGAGGAGCGCGCCGGCTTCCTCGCAACCGAGTTCGGCGGCGCGGTTGAGCCAGTCGACGGCGGCGCCGGCGTCCTGCGCCACGCCGCGCCCCTCCGCGTGCAGCCGCGCCAGTTGCACCATCGCCTGCGGCTGCGCCTGCTCGGCGGCCAGCAGCAGCCACTTCACCGCTTGGCCGGGGTTCTCCGCCGTGCCCCAGCCGCGATCGTACATCAGGCCGAGGTTCGCCATGCCGCCGGCGTGCCCCGCCTTCGCCAACTCGCGGAACAGGTCGATCGCGTCAAGCGGTTTCGGCTTCACGGTCCGGCTGGCGACGAGCAGCGCGCCGAGGTTCAGCTTCGCGGCGCGGTGCCCCTGCTTCGCCGCCACGCGGTACCAGTGGACGGCCTCGTGGTCGTTTGCGGCGAGGCCCCGACCGGCCTGGAAGAACGCGCCGAGCGCGAACGCCGCGTCCGGGTAGCCGCGCTCCGCGGCGTAGCAGATCCACCGCGCCGCCCGCGCATCGTCGCGGAGTTCCTCCGGCCCCTCGGCCAGGATCAGCCCGACGTTGAACGCCGCGCACGCCTGCCCGCGCCCGGCGGCGCGCTCGTACCAGTGGATCGCGCGCTCGAGATTCTTCGCCACGCCGGCGCCCGTCTCCAGGCGATGGCCGACCTCGAACAGCGCGTCCGCGTCCTTGCCGGCGTCGGCGAGCACGTGCAGTTCGCCCGCGTCCATGTCGGTGTATTTGGCAGGCGGGAACGGGCGCAGGCGATCGAGGCTGAGATCGCAGACGAACGACGAGACGGTCACGGTGGCGACTCCGTGGCGAGGGGACATTCGGCGGGTCGCGCAAAACTAGTACGGGATTCCAAAAGAAGGAATCGGAACGAAGGGAATCGACGGCCGCGCGCCGGAACGGATCGCCCAGGCCTCAAGATTCGGCCGGGGGCGGAAGATTGCTTACTTCTTCGGGAACCAATCCTGGATCGCCGTCACGGTCATCGCCTGCTCGCGCAAGGCCTTGATCGCGTCGACGGCCATCGCGGCGCCCGAAAGCGTCGTGATGCAGGTCACGCGGCTCGCCACCGACGCCGCGCGAATCTTGCCTTCGTCCGTCCGGCTGCCGTGGCCGCTCGGCGTGTTGATGATGAGTTGCACTTCGCCGTTCTTCATCTTGTCGAGGATGTTCGGGCGGCCTTCCTGGATCTTGGGAAGCTCGACGACGTCGATGCCCGCGTCGCGCAAGACGGTCGCGGTGCCGCGAGTCGCCAGCAGCCGGAAGCCCATCGCCGCGAACCCGCGCGCGATCGGGACGGCCGCGTGCTTGTCCGGCCCGGCGAGGCTGATGAAGATCGTGCCCGACGTCGGCAGGTGCGCGTTCGCCGCCATCTGCGCCTTCGCGAACGCCATCGCGTAGTGGGCGTCGATCCCCATCACTTCGCCGGTCGACTTCATTTCGGGGCCGAGGATGATGTCCACGCCGGGGAACTTGTTGAACGGGAAGACCGATTCCTTGACCGAATAATGCGTCGGTACCACTTCCGCCGTGAAGCCGAGTTCGACGAGCGTCTTGCCGGCCATCACGAGCGCCGCGAGGCGCGCGAGCGGCACGCCGATCGCCTTCGACACGAACGGCACCGTGCGGCTGGCGCGCGGGTTCGCCTCCAACACGTACACCTCGGGCGTCGCGCCGGCGCCGGTCAACCCGGTGACGGCGAACTGGATGTTCATCAGCCCCTTCACGTGCAGCGCCGTCGCCAGTTTCACCGCCTGGCGCTTGATCTCGGCAATCACGTCCGGCGGCAGGCTGTACGGCGGCAGCACGCAGGCCGAGTCCCCGCTGTGGATGCCCGCCTCCTCGATGTGCTGCATCACGCCGCCGACCACCGTCGTGACGCCGTCGCTGAGGCAGTCGACGTCCACCTCCGTCGCGTTTTCCAGGAACTTGTCGATGAGGATCGGCTTGCCGGGCGAGACGTCGATGGCGCGGCCCATGTAGTCGGCGAGCGCGTCGTCGGAATAGACGATCTGCATGGCGCGGCCGCCGAGCACGAAGCTCGGGCGCACGAGCACCGGATAGCCGATCTTCCGCGCCTGCGTCAGCGCCTGTTGCAGGTCCACGGCCGTGCCGTTCGCCGGCTGCTTCAGTCCGATCTCGTCGATCAACCTCGCGAAGCGCTTGCGGTCCTCCGCGATGTCGATGCTCTCGACGCTCGTGCCGATGATCGGCACGCCGTGCCCCTCGAGCGCCTTCGCCAAATTCAGCGGCGTCTGCCCGCCGAACTGCACGATCACGCCCTTCGGCTTCATCCGGTCGTAGATGTTCAGCACGTCCTCGACCGTCAGCGGCTCGAAGAAGAGGTGGTTCGACGTGTCGTAGTCGGTGCTCACCGTCTCCGGGTTCGAGTTCACCATGATGACTTCGTACCCCGCCTCGCGGAGCGCGAACGCCGCCTGCACGCAGCAATAGTCGAACTCGATCCCCTGTCCGATCCGGTTCGGCCCGCCGCCGAGAATCATGATCCGGTCCTTGCCGGACGGCGGGAGGACCTCGTCTTCCAAATTCGGAATGCGGAATTCGGAATTCGGAATGGAAGACCCGATTTGGTTTTCATTCCGCGTTCCGCATTCCGCATTCCGAATTGGAACAGCCTCGTAGGTCGAGTAGTACTACGGCGTGTAGGCCTCGAACTCGGCGGCGCACGTGTCCACGGACTTGTAGGTCGCGACGACACCCATCGCCTTGCGCTTCGCGCGGATCTCGGAATCGGTGCCGCCCCAGAGGTTCGAGAGCTGCCGGTCGGTGAAGCCGTACTGCTTCGCTTGGAGCATCAATTCCGGCGTCACCTTCTCCAGTGGTCCGCCGGCCTGCAGTTCGTCCTCGAACGCGGTCAGGTCCCACAGGTTCTGCAGGAACCACCGGTCGATCTTCGTGCGCGCGAAGACCTCGTCGATGCTCATGCCGGCCTTGAAGGCGTAGCGGACGTACCAGATCCGCTCGGCGTTCGGCGTCGTCAGCTTCGCGACGATCTCCTTCTCGCTCGGCGGATTGTCGCCGCCCCACCGGTCGCGCAGATCGCACCCGAGGCCGAAGCGCCCGACCTCCAGCCCGCGCAGCGCCTTCTGCAGGCTCTCCTTGAACGACCGGCCGATCGCCATCGCCTCGCCCACCGACTTCATCTGCGTCGTCAGCGTCTCGTCGGCTTCCGGGAACTTCTCGAACGTGAACCGCGGCACCTTCGTCACCACGTAG
>CAYVRB010000262.1:7387-8985 GCA_964453375.1 uncultured Alcaligenaceae bacterium | reverse complement strand
CGAGGACCTACATGCGACGGATCGCGCTGTTCCTGCCGAACTGGATCGGCGACGTGGTGATGGCCACGCCGGCGATCCGCGCCGTGCGCGCGCGGTACCCGCGCGCCCGCCTCGTGGCGGTGGGCAAGCCCTACGTCGCGGAGACGCTCACCGGCGCGCCCTGGTTCGACGACCTCGTGCTCTGGGACAACTCCGGTCCGCCGCACCGCCGGTTCCGCCCCGTCCTCGGCCGGCTCCGGGACGAACGGCTTGACGCGGCCGTGCTCTTCCCGAACTCCTTCCGGCCCGCGATGCTGGCGCGACTCGCCGGCGCGCGGCGCGTCGTCGGATTCGCCCGCTACTTCCGCGATCCGCTGCTGACGCGCCGGCTCTATCCCGCGCGCGGCCGCGATGGTCGGCCCCGGCCATCGCCGGTCCTCGACGACTACAACCGGATCGTTCAATTGCTGGACGTGCCCGACCCTGGCCGACGGATGGAACTGTTCACCACCGCCGTCGACGAGACCGCGGCCGAACGGTTCTGGCTCCGTCACGGTTTGAATCGCGTCGCCACCGTCGTCGGCCTGAACCCCGGCGGCGCGTTCGGCGCCTCGAAACATTGGCCGACCGATCACTTCGCCGAACTCGCCCGGCGCTTCGCGGCGCGGCGTTCGACCGCCGTCGTCGTGCTCTGCGGCCCCGCCGAGAAGTCGGAGGCCGACCGGATCGCCGAACGCGCCGGCGGCGCGAACGTCGTTTCGCTGGCGGGCGAAGCGCTCTCGATCGGGCTGACGAAGGCGATCGTCCGCCGGCTGAGCCTGCTCGCGACGACCGACAGCGGCCCGCGCCATTTCGCCGCGGCGTTCGACGTGCCCGTCGTCTCGCTTTTCGGCCCGACGCACATCGCCTGGACCGAAACCCATTTTGCGAAGGCCGTGCACCTGCAACGAACGTTGCCGTGCGGCCCGTGCCAGCGGCGGACCTGCCCGGAGGGGCACCACCGCTGCATGACCGAGCTCGGCGCGGCGGACGCTTTCGCCGCTGCCGTGGACTTATTGGAGCGGTTCCCGCCCGGATTGGAGGTCCGCCATGTTGGTTAACCTGATGCCGCCGATGGAAGGGATCGCGCTGCGCGCGCCGGACATCGTCGTCGCGCCGGTGGCTTCGGCCACGCCGGCGCGCGGCTTCGTGGTCGCGCATCCGCGCTATGCGAACTGGCTGGCGAAGTGCGGCCTGCGCACGGCGGACGACATTTTGAACTTGCCTGGCGAGATCGTGTCGGGCCACGCGAACCGCCACGTGCTGCAAGTACGCATTCCGTCCGGCGGCGGCACGCGAACGCTTTATCTCAAGCGCGAACACGCGGTGAACTGGCGGGTGCGACTGCGGAATTGGCGCGACGGCTTCGGCCGGGTCTCCCGCGCCGAGCGCGAGGCGAAGGTGCTGGAGCGATTGGAGGCGGCCGGATTGCCGGGGCCGCACGGCGTCGCTTACGGCGAGGACGGCCGCGGCCGCGCGTTCCTGCTCGTCGACGAACTGACCGGCTGCCGCGAACTGCGGGACGTGCTGGCCGATCCCGCGCTCGCGCCGGCGGATCGCCGAAGGCTGGCGGAACGGCT
>CAYVRB010000262.1:0-7377 GCA_964453375.1 uncultured Alcaligenaceae bacterium | reverse complement strand
CGAATCGCTCGCGGACCTGCACGCGGCCGGGTTCGACACGCCCGACCTGGCGGCGAAGCACGTGTACGTGCGGCCGGGGTCGAACGCGGTGACGGTGCTGGATTGGCCGTCGTCGCGGCCGGGCCGCGCGCTCGAGCTGGCGGACCGGCTGGACGCGCTGGCGAGCCTGACGGCGTCCGTGGCGGACTGGCTGGCCACGCCGCGCGAACGCCTCCGCATGGTCCGCGCCTATCTCGCGCGTTCCCAGGCGCTCGCGACGCGGCTCGCGCCGTTCGCCCGCACCGTCGCGGCGCGCTCGGCCAAGTTTCTTCGGCGCTCGTCCATCCGGACACAGCGGCAGCCGGCGCACCACCGCGCCGACCAGCGGCTCGTCTGGCTCGCCGGCGAGGCCGTCTGCACCGTCCCCGCCGTGGCGAAGCACTGGCCGCAACCGGTCCTCGCGCCGCCGTTCTACGACCCGGCCGTCGTCGACGGCGAGCGGTTCGAGATCGCGACGTTTCCCGGCCGACCGGCCACGCTGCTGCGGTTTCGCACCGTCGACCCGTTCGGCCGCGCCGTCGCCTGGCTGCGCGGCAAATCGTGGCGCTCCCCGGCGTCGCGGCTCGCCCGGCTGTTCTTCCATCTACAAAATGCGGGCGTGCCCGTGCCGCCCCTGCTCGCCTTCGGCCAACGGCCCGAACGCGCCGTCGCCGCCGATTCGTTCCTCGCCTACGGCCAGTCGTCCGGCACGCCCGCGCTCGCCGACTGGCTCGCGCGCCACCCCGCCGACCGCGAACGACTGCTCCCCGAGCTCGGCGGCATCCTCCGAGCCGCGCACGACGCCGGCTGCACTCTCGGCGCGGCCCTGTCCTCGACGTTCGTCCTCCTCGCGAACGGTCGGCCGCGCCTCGTGGTCGATCCCACGCGCGGCGCGGAATTGCATCGCGACTGCACCGACGGCCGTCGCCTTCGCGACCTTGCCTCGATCGCGACCGACGATCTCGCGACGGTGCTCGAAGGCTACGGCGAACATCGCGTCGCCGCGCTCGCGCAACGACGGGCGGCCCGCGCATGAGCGCCTTCGCGCCAACGCTGTTCGACGTGCCGCGCACCGCGTTCGGCCGGCTGCTGCGCGGCGGGCGCCGACTCGTCGCCGACGCCGACTTCGCGGCCTTCGTCGGCGAGGACTGGCCCGAACGGATCATGCACGACGCGACCGCGACGACGCTGCACGCGAAGCAGGGCCGCACGATCAGCCGCTGGTCGCTCGCGGCCGCCGACGGCCGCACGCTGGACCTGTTCCTGAAACGGCATTACGTGCTGCCCCGTTGGCAAGGGCTGCTCGCGGCGCTGATGCCGAGTCGTGCCTTCTCACCGGGTCTCGCCGAGTGGGAACACCTCCGCTGGGCGCAGGTCCACGGCCTGCCCGTGGCGCGGCCGGTCGCGGCCGGGGAATACCGTGGGCCGTGGGGCCGGTTGCAGAGTTTCCTCGCCGTCGAGGAACTCGCCGACATGCTGCCGCTGCACGAAGCGATCCCACACGCGCTCGCGACGCTCGCGCCGCCGGAGTTCGCCCGCTGGAAGCGCGGCCTCGTGGCCGAACTCGCGCGCCTCGCGCGCGAACTCCACCGCCGCTCCACCTTCCACAAAGACCTCTACCTCTGCCATTTCTACCTGCGACGCGCCGACTGCGAGGTGCCGCCGGCGTCGTTCGCCGGCCGCGCCGTCATGATCGATTTCCACCGCCTCGCCCAGCACCGCCTCGCCCGGCTCTGGTTCCAGGTCAAGGACCTCGCGCAGCTGCTCTTCTCGACCGACGGCGTGCCCGGCCTCACGGCGCGCGACCGCCTCCGGTTCTGGAAGCTCTACCGCGCCGGCGACTGGGGGCCGTCCGCCCCGCCGCGGAACTGGGTGCGCGGCGCCGTCGCCCGAAAATGGAAACTCTACGACCGCCACAACCGGAAGCTCCAACGGGAACGGACGCCATGAACGTCGCGCTCTGCCACCCTAGCGTCGTGCCCGCCCGCGGCGGTTGCGAAACGTACATCGCCGACCTCGCCCGGCGCCTCGCGCGCGACGGGCACGCCGTTTCGCTCTTCGCGAGCGCCTGGGACGCCGATGCGCTGCCGGCGTCCACGAACTTCTATCGCCTCGAACCGCCGCGCGGGCCGCGCTTCCTCCGCCCCTGGCGCTTCGCCGCCGCCTGCGCCGCCGCCCTGCGCGTCGTGAAACCCGACGCCAGCATCGGCTTCGACAAGACCTGGGGGCAGGACGTCCTCTACCCGCAGGGCGGCCTGCACGCCGCCACCGCCGCGCACAACCTCCTCAAGAATCCCGGCCGAATCGCGAAGGCGTTCGCCTGGCTCGGCAAACAGTTCGACCCCGCGCATTGGTCCTATTCGATGCTCGAACGCAAGCAGTACTTCGGCGAATTCCGACCGACGATCCTCGTGAACAGCGAGATGGTGCGCGGCCATTTCGAGCGCCATTACGGCGTCGTTCCCGGCAACGTCCGCGTCCTCCGCAGCGCCATCGACCCGCTCCGCTTCGCGGCCGAGGACCGGCTCAAACGCCGCGCCGAGGAACGCGATCGCTGGGGCGTCGCCCCCGAAACCGCCGTCGCGCTCTTCATCGCCACCAACTACCGGTTGAAAGGACTTGCTCCTCTGTTGAAGGCGCTGCCCCACGTCCCGCGCACGCGCGATTTCCGCCTCGTGGTGATCGGCAGCGACGCCGTCGAACCGTATCGCCGCCTCGCCACGCGACTCGGCGAAGACGATCGCGCCCTCTTCCTCGGCTTCCGCAAGGACCCGAAGGACGCCTACTTCGCCGCCGATTTCCTCGCGCATCCGACCTTCTACGATCCCTGCTCGCTCGTCGCGCTCGAGGCGCTCGCGTGCGGCCTGCCCGTCGTCACGACGCGGTACAACGGCGCGGCCGAACTGCTGGACCCGTCGTTCGGCGCCGTCGTGCAAGACCCGCACGACGCCCGCGAGCTCGGCGGCGCGCTCGCGTCGTTCCTCGACCCGGCATTCCGTGCGCAGGCCGCGCCCCGAGCGCGCGACGCCGCCCGAAACTGGACCTTCGAGCACCACTACCGCGGCCTGCTGGCGATCCTGAACGAGACGCGCGCCCTTCGACGGGCGGCCTAAAAAAGGGGACGCAGCTCATTTATGGAAATGAGCTGCGTCCCCTTTTTGGAGCCGACGCGTGAGCATACCGCTCACCGCTCCAACAATTTGATTTGATCCTCCGGCACGCGCACCGGCACGCCGTCGTCGAGCGCCTCCGCCCCGCGCTGCACCAGCCACTGCCCCGGCGCGAGGCCCGACTTCACCTCCACCCAGCCCGGCGACCGCGCCCCCGGTTCGACCTTCCGCGACTTCGCCACCCACTCGGCCGCGCCGTCCTTGCCCACGCGCTTCTCCACCACGAACACCAGGAAGCCGCGCTCCGTCGCCCGCACCGACTCCTCCGGCACCACCACCGCGTCCGGCGTGCTCTCGTACGGGAACCGGATGCGCGCCGTGAAGCCGGGCTTGAGCGCCGCGAAGTGCGGGTCGCTCCCGTCGATGCGCGCCTTGCACTCGAACATGTGCGTCGTCGGGTCCGCCACCGTGCTCATGTAGAAGATCCGCCCGCGGAACAGCCGCTTCGGCAGCGACGGCACGCTGAACTCGGGGTCGTACCCGCTCGGCGCCTGGTTCGACTCGACGAGCAGCCGCGCCGCCACGCCGCCCCAGCCGCCGTCGGCGCCGCCGAACGCGAGCGCCACGCTCCGCGCCGCCACCACGCGCTCCCGCTGCTCCATCCGCTCCCGGATCAGCGGCGCCACCGACTCCGGCACGAACCCCACCACGCGGATCTCGCTCAGGTCCGCGATCGTCCCCACGATCGTGTCCTCCTTCACGTAGCTCCCCGGCGTGATCTTCTTCTGGTTCATCTGCCCCCGGTACGGCGCCGGCACCTGCGAGCGCGTCAGGTTGTGCTTCGCCAGCTTCAGGTTCGACTTCGCGACGAAGTACTGCGCCTCCGCCTGCTTCATCGCCTCGTCGGTCTGGCGGCGCTCGGCGTCGGAGAACGCCACGCCCGTGCGCGCCCGGTCCGCCACGTCCTTGGCGCGCTCGTAGTTCGCCTTCGCCGCCGCCTCCGCGGACGCCGCCGACTCGTGCGCCGTGCGGTACTTCTCCTGATCGATCCGCACCAGTGGCCGCGGGTCGCCCGGCCCCACGACGGCCCCCTCTTCGAAGAGCACCTCGTCCACGATCCCCGCCACGCCGGCGGCGATCTCCGTCATCTGCTTCGGCTCGAGCGCGCCGACCTGCTCCACCGTCGACACGATGATGCGCTGCTGCGCGCGGGCCAACTCCACCGGCCGGCGCAGGTTGACCTTCGACGGCGCCGTCTGGTTGCCGACGGTCGCCGTGGGCAACCCCTTCTTCCCGCAGCCGAGCGCCAGGGCGAACGCGAAGATCAGCGTGAGCGAACGGACCATGCGCGAGGCTCCGAGACAAGGATCACCTGAACTGATCTTAGTGGAGCATCCAATCGAACGATACGACGCGTGACTACGAATTGCTTCCTCCGGCGATTCGACGCGTCTGGATTTGAAGGTGGTAGAAATAGAAATAGCCTCCGCCGACCAACATGAGTACCAAAACACCGAAAAGAGGACCGCTTATCCCGCGAAAACCGCTGAAATCGAAGATGGCACCCGCGATACCGACGACTAACAACCCGAGCACATATGCCCGGAGGATGTTCCGTTCCTTTGCCTCGCCACGATCCGCCTTGTTCACAATTTCAATTGCGTCGTCCTTGTTCAACCCTCGCGCGACGAATTGTTCAACGATGCGAGTCGGCTTCAGGCCGACGCGCAATTGAGAATCCGCACGGCTTTTCGCCAATTGCATGAGAACATCCGGTATCAACGAACGATAGACGCCTTGCTCCCATAACTCATCAGCAATCTCCGCAAAGGATTTTCCCGCGCCGTACGCGCTGATCGCGAGAAGGAGGTGGTCGGCGCTCGGGGCGATCGCCTCCCAGGGAGAACTCACTTCCTGATCGATGTGTTGGAGTTCCAGCGCGACGCGACGCGCGGAGCTCGGACGCTGATCGGTCCGTTTGCGCATCAGCCGTTCGACGAGATTGGAGAACGATGCGGGAAGTGCCGGATTGATTTCTCTAACCGGTTTCGCAGAGTCGTTGATGATCGCGAGGAGTAGTTCGGGCATCGAACCGCCGCCGAAGGGCATCGTTCCCGTCGACATCCGATAAAGGACGACGCCGAGGCTGTAGAGATCGGAACGGAAATCCACGGGTTCCCCCCGCGCTTGCTCCGGTGACATGTACAGCGGAGTTCCCAAGATCGTCCCGGTGGCAGTGTGATCGAGCGCGGCGAAGGCGAACGCGCTCTCGCCGGACGAGTGCGACTGGTTCGAAGCCTGCTTGGCGAGGCCGAAATCCAGGATTTTGACGCGAAGGTTTGGCGATTCGATCCAGATGTTCGCAGGTTTGATGTCGCGGTGCACCAGTGCCGCCTCGTGCGCCGCCGCGAGGCCGTTCGCGATCTCTTTGCCGATGCGGAGTACGTTTGTCAGGTCTGGACGAGGCGCGGTCTTTAGGTATTGGTCGAGCGGTTGGCCCTGGAGCAATTGCATTGCGATGCAGGGCGTTCCGTTGTAGATGTTCGCTTCGTAAACGGTGACGATGTGATCGTTGGTCAACTTCGCCGCCGCTCGGGCTTCCTTGAGGAAGCGAACCTTCGATTCCTCCACGAGGGCGAATTTCGGCAGCATGACCTTGAGCGCGACCGGGCGCCCCAGACGTTCGTCGTATCCCAAGAACACCGCGCCCATCCCGCCTCGCCCCAGCTCGCGGATAACACGGTACGGACCGAGTCTGCCGATTTCCCCAGGTTTGTCGGGCGAATCGAATGCGAATTCGTCGGCGGGCCGAGTAGGTGCGTACTCGGCCGTTCGATATTCCACGCTTTCGGCGGGTTCGACCCCAGGCCGATCGACGTTCGGCGAATCGGGCATCGCGATTCCCCTACTTGGAACGGTCCGGGAAAGTGATTCCGTCGACCGGATTCGGCCCGGTTCGGTTCTCCATGGCCGTGATGCTAAGCGGACGAATTGTTCTATTCAACGGAAATCGCATTCTGAAGCGATCGGCGCGATTCGAGTGCCACCGCCTTCGCGTCGAAGCGGCCCTGCCCGGCGCGGGCGACGCGGTCCACGATGTACGTCGGGCGGCCCTTCACTTCGAGGAAGATGCGGCGGACGTATTCGCCGACGACGCCGAGGCTCACGAGCTGGATCGCGCCCATGAAGAGCATGACGACGATGAGGCTGGCCCAGCCGCGCGGCGTCGACTGGTTCGAGATCGCGTCGTAGACGGCCCAGCCCGCGAGCGCGGCGGCGGCGGCGGCGGACAACAGTCCCAAATAGGTGACGAGCCGCAGCGGGTAGCCGCTGTGATTCAAGAGGCCGTCCACGGCAAGGCCGACGAGCTTGCGGAACGTGTATTTCGGCGCGCCGGCGGCGCGGGCGTCGCGCTCGTATTCGAGGCCGACCTGCCGGAACCCGACGAACGTGCGCAGCCCGCGCACGAACCGCACGCGCTCCGGCAGCGCCCGCAGTTGATCCACGACCTTGCGGTCCATCAGGCAGAAGTCGCCGGAATCGAGCGGGATTTCGACGTCCGCGATCGAACGCAAGATGCGGTAGAACGCGAAATAACCGAGGCGCTTGACCGGTCCTTCCTTGCGGTTGCGGCGGATCGCGTAGACGACGTCGTGCCCGGCGCGCCAGGCGTCCACGAACTTCGCCATCACCTCCGGCGGGTCCTGCAGGTCGCCGTCCATCACGATCACGGCCTGCCCGCGCGCGTGGTCCACGCCGGCGGTCACGGCGGCCTGATGCCCGAAGTTCCGACTCAGGTGCAGCGCCGCCACGCGCGGATCGGTGACGGCCAACAGGTCCAGCATCGCCGGCGTCGCGTCGCGGCTGCCGTCGTTCACGAACACCAGCTCGAACGGTTCGCCGATCGCTTCGAGGGACGCGACGAGGCGGCGATACAACTCCGGCAGGTTTTCGTGCTCGTTGAAGAGCGGCACGACGACGGACAGGACCGGCTCGCCGAGGACGGGCGATCGCGGGGGCGTCGGGGCCAGCACGGCGGGCGTCATCGCGAATCCTTTCGCGGAACAGCTTCGTGGCGTACATCGCGAAACGTCTAACCGTTCGCGTCGTTGGTTCGATCTCAGTTCAAACCATTCCGGCCAACCGGGTTTTCCCCCTCCCCCCTTGTGGGGGTGGGCCGGGGTGGGGGGCGGGGAGTTATGAACGCTCACCGCGTCGGCCGTCACCCCCACCCTAACCCTCCCCCTTC
>CAYVRB010000261.1:0-9007 GCA_964453375.1 uncultured Alcaligenaceae bacterium | reverse complement strand
AGTCCGGGCAAGCGCAAGCTACGCAGACTCGCCATTTATGCGCGCTGGCCTTGGGTGCCGCTCTTCCTTCCGCCAGAACTCATCATTCAGGATGAACTTCACCTTATCACCGGCCCGCTCGGCTCCCTCATGGGGCTTTACGAGGGTGCGGTTGATTTTCTGTGCTCGCGGTCGGGACACCGGCCGAAGGTGATCGCTTCGACGGCCACCATCCGGCGTTATCAGGATCAGATTCGCGGACTGTTCGACCGGACGGCCCGGCAGTTCCCGCCGCCAGGGCTTATCGCAGGCGACTCATTCTTCGCGGCAGAAAACAAGGCGAGGCCAGGGCGGACATACGTTGGAATCTGTTCGCCGGGAAAAAGCATGAAGACCGCGGCAGTGAGGTTGGTCGCTTCCCTGATGCACAGCGCGGAGCGAGAGCGCCTTGCGCGGAAGCCAGAGGCGGTCGATCCATACTGGACCGTCGTGTACTACTTCAATAGTCTCCGCGAGTTGGGCGGTGCCCTTCGCCTTATAGATGACGACGTTCGCCAGCGGCTGATTTACCTGGCGAAGGGCGATGGCATTGATCCCCGGAAGCCGGAATCCAGGCCCGAACTTACGAGCCGGATTCCGGCAAAAGAAATCCCGACCCGGCTGAAGCAAATGGAGCAGACGCTCGCAAGTGGTCAGGCGCTGGACGTGCTGCTTTCGACGAACATGATCTCCGTCGGCGTGGACATACAGCGGTTCGGGCTCATGGTCGTCACCGGCCAACCCAAGACAAGCGCGGAGTACATCCAGGCGACGAGCCGAGTTGGACGCCAGACACCCGGCGTCATCTTTACTCTCTACAACTGGTCCCGTCCGCGTGACCTTTCCCATTACGAGCGGTTCACCACCTACCACTCGATGATGTACCGCCACGTCGAGGCAAGCAGCGTTACACCGTACTCTCCTCGATCGCGGGACAAGGCGCTGCACGGCATTTTCATCTCCCTGCTCCGACTACTTGACACGCGCCTCTCCGGAAACGCTGGAGCACAAAACTTTAATCCCGGGGACGCCCTCGTGCAGGAGATTTCAAACTACCTGCTTGAGCGGGTAAGGCACAATGACCCGGACGAGTACGAGGACGCGCGCGAACGACTGCAAGCGTTGATAGACGGGTGGGTGACGATGCAGGCCCGTCACGGCTCGGACCTGAAGTTCCGCTCTCCTGGCGGGACGGGGATCAATACCGTTGTCACCTGGCTGATGCAGTTTGCCGAGGACGGGCGGACGGGCGACTTTCCGATGGGAACATTGAATTCATTGCGAGATGTCGAGAAAGCGTCGGGCCTGTATTTCAAGAACTTCAGGCGGCCCGGTAGCACGAGGGCCAATCCATGAGCAAGCAGAAAATCCGTCCGAGTCAGCTCATCACAACCTTCGGACCGGGAGCCATTGTGGACCTTCCGGACGATTCGGTCATGATTGCAGGCACCGAACACTGGTTTGAGGGACACAAGCCTCATACCAAGATCAGCGAGCCGCGTCTCCAGGCGGCTCTGAAGATGAACGAGTTCCGCACGCCTCCCGTTGGCTCCTACAACAGCAACGATGTACCTTTCGTCCGGTTCCCCCGGTATCGAGTCTGCCCGAAGTGCTCGCGGCTCTCCGATCAGTTCCGCTGGCCGAAAGGCGACCCAAGTCTTCCGCCTGTCCCCCGCTGCGAAACCTGTAACCGGGAAACTCACCCGGCCCGCCTGATCGTCGCCTGTCCGGCCGGTCACATTGATGACTTCCCGTGGTATCGCTGGGTCCATCGGGGAAACAACTGCGGAGGCGGTAACCTCTACCTGAAAGGCGAAGGCAAGTCTGCTGCACTTGGCGACCTGCGCGTCGAATGCACCTGCGGCCTTTCCAGGCCCCTATCCGGAGCGATGGACAAGCACGCAATGGGAGAATGCGGTGTTCGATGCCGCCGTCGCCGCCCCTGGCTGAATGACGACGAGGATGCAAATGATTGCAATGACGGGAAAACGCTCCTTTACGTCCTCCAGCGCGGTGCCTCGAACGTTTATTTCTCCGTCGTCCGGAGCGCCCTCTCCATCCCGCCGTGGTCAGACCCGCTTCAGGCGGAAGTCGCATCGTGGTGGGGACAGTTCAAGACACCGCTACCCGTCGAAGCATGGCCGGCCGTCATCGGCGCCCGCTTTCCCGGCGTTGACCAGGCCCGCGTCCGTGAGTGCATCGACCGGCTGGTGGGGCTTGCCACCGAGCGCCCTTCCATTCGACGGGAAGAGTATCAGGTCTTTGAAGCCGACCAGGACCACAACACGACGTACTTCGAGGCGCGCCGTCAGGAGATGTCGTCCACCACCGCCCGCTACCTGTCGCGGCTCGTTGCGATCCCCCGCCTCCGCGAGGTACGCGCTCTCCTTGGCTTCACCCGCATCGAGGCCCCGGAACTTGATCCGACGATGGAAGTTTTCAACGAGGAACAGGGGATCAAAGTCACCACAGCACCCATCTCCGCAAAGCAACTCGACTGGCTGCCTGCGGTGGAGAACCTTGGCGAAGGAGTTTTCCTGCAACTTCATGCGGAGCGTCTTCAACAATGGGAAAAACTGGACCCTGTTCGCCGGAGGGCGGAGACTTTGATAAAGGCGTATTCCGTCTGGAGGCAAAAGCGAGGCTTGCCGGAGGTAAAGGATCAGCGTCCCCGGCTCCTGCTACTCCATACACTCGCCCATCTGCTCATGCGACAGATGTCACTCGACTGCGGATACTCCTCGGCATCGCTCCGGGAGCGCATTTATTCAGACGACAAGATGGCCGGCTTGCTAATCTACACATCAACCCCGGACAGCGATGGCAGCCTGGGCGGGTTGGTCAGGCAGACACGACTCGTCCGGAATGACGATGGATCGGAAAGAGACAGCTTCGGCAGGCTTCTCGATGACGTGAAAGACCTTGCCCGGACCTGCTCAAGCGATCCTCTGTGCCGTGAACATGATCCCAAGAGGACAGAGCGTCTGAACGCTGCGGCCTGTCATGCCTGCGCGATGGTGTCGGAAACGTCGTGCGAGTTCGGCAACCGCCTTCTTGACCGTGGGATGGTGGCAAGTCTTCCCAATTCCGGGATCACCGGCTACCTCGACTTCGATGAGTGAACCGTTGCAGAACCCACCTGAATGGATCAACGTGCTGACCGGAGCGGTTGCCGGGCTGGGCCGGAGGTATCTGGTGGACCTTGCCGGTCTTCTTGATCCGCCCCGATCAACGCCGCCCTCCTCCGGGCAGTTGCAAAGAGCACTGTCGCTTTCGACTGCGTCGGCCACCCGGCTCGCCCGCGATCTCGACCAGGTCATCTGCCTACCCGGCGTAACTGTCCACGACGTTCAAACTGCACTCATGACACTTGCCGCCGCGCGCAACCAGAGTGCTGCACAAACCGATTCGGTCGAGATTGCCTGCACGGCTCCGAGCAGGTTTGGCGTGCCACTGCGGACAACCTACGCGACTGCTCTTGAGATGGTAAAGGACGCACAGAACGAGATTCTCGTCGTGGGATACGTCTTCACCGAGGGTGCCAGGTCGCTTCTTGAGGAGGTGGCGAGGGCCAACCGCGACCGCCGAATCCGGGTCACGGTCATCGGCAACCGGATGGAGGAACATCTCCCCGCTCTGCGTTCAGCGTGGCCATCGGATTGCTCCGGACCGCGAGTTTTCACTTGCCCGGTCAACGTCCGTGATGAGATGTCGGCCCTGCACGCCAAGGTGCTGGTCTGTGACGCTTCAACGGCACTTATTACAAGCGCCAATTTCTCGCATCACGGACTTCACGAGAACATTGAGATCGGCGTGAAAATCGTTTCGTCCACAGTGACAAGGCTGGTCGAGTTCTTCAATTCCCTCATTGTCACAGGGCAGGTAACTCCACTCACCTGGAATTGAGGTATTTGGGAACCGAACACAGCTCGCTCGCAGCGTGTCAATGCAGAACAGCGAACAAGGCTATCAGGAGATGAGCATGCAGCAATTGCCTGACTACGGTGATGAACGCAACAAGGGTTGGTGCGTCTTCTGCGGCGGTCCAATGGAGACCCGTGACCATGCGCCGTCCCGCGTGTTTCTGGACGAACCCTACCCCGAAAATCTCCCGGTCGTGGCATCTTGCCATGCCTGCAATAACTCCTTTTCCCTCGACGAGGAATACCTCGCGTGCTTGATTGAATGCGCCAGGACGGGATCGGTCGAGCAAGCCAGTTCCGCACGCCCGAAGATCGCCAAAACCTTCGCTCGAAAGCCACCGCTTGCATCCCGGCTGGCAGCAGCCTGTGTCGAAACTGCCGACACCATCATCTGGAAGCCGGAAGAACCAAGGGTTCGCAGGGTCATCCTGAAGCTGGCGCGGGCACACATCGCCTACGAGCAGAATGAGCCACAGCTCGATGATCCGGCCTGTGTTTCAATCATTCCACTTTGCGTGATGACGGAAGACGCCAGGGAGGATTTCGAGGCATCGCCTGATGCCGGGCTTTGGCCCGAGGTCGGAAGTCGAGCAATGCACCGAATCCTTGTTGGCGCGGAGGGAGAGTACCCCTGGATCGAGGTCCAGCCGGGACGGTATCGCTATCTCGTGGCAAGCGGCCCCGGCCTTATCGTCCGGATCGTCATCGCTGAATACCTTGCGGCAGAGGTTACTTGGGACTGAAAGCCGCCGTAACCATCAACTCGGCTTCGACTTGGCGTCATCGAGTTGACGCCGCAACTCGGCTTCCCAGCCACGGATTCCTGCGATAAAAAGTTCAATTGGCGTCCTGTCCTCTCCGCTAGATTTGAGCTGCCCGTTGAATAGCCCTGTATTTCCGGCATTTCGCATAGCACTTCTTGAATTTGAACCGCGGTTGTCCCGTCTTTTTGTCCAGTATCGCTTCACTGGACCAGATCGATCCGAACAACGACGACAGGATGATCAGGAATCCGTTCACGCCGTCACCTCCTCGCCGGCAAGTGCGGCCGGTTCGCCAGTCCCGAATGGGACTTTGAGCATCATCTGCTGCGATTCTTCGTCACCCAATCGGTAGTAGACCGACGCCATACTCTTGTCAGCGGTATGGCCAAGCCACGTGTCGATCACGCGCTGATGGATACCAGCGTTCACCAGATGCGTCTCGAAGAAGTGCCTCAGGCTGTGGATAACGAAACCGGACGAGCGACCTGTCGGCAGATTCAACGACCGCAGCAACCGCTGGAATTGGTCGTTGACCCGCTTCGGGTTGATCCAGTTGCCGCCTGCCGGGTGCTTGGCACTCCGACCGGCGGTGAAGAACCAGGCCCCGGCCGATCGTGGATGGCGAGCGAGTTCGGCACGCAACCTCGGGTGGATCGGTATCTTCCGAGAGGTCCGGGTTTTCGTCTCGGCCCCAGGCCTCGATTGGATGCGAATCCAATACGCAGCGAAGTCGACATCTTCCCGGCGGAGTTGTCTGAGTTCACCGACTCTCATGCCACTGAAAGCCAACACAGCCAACCATGTCCTGAGTGGCTGGTCGGCGGCGGCCAAGATCCGGTTGACTTCCACCAGCGTCGGACCTCCCTTCGGTTCGCCCCTGGGCTTGTTCAGCCTGATGCCATGAAGTGGGTTTTCAGCGATCAGCTTGCGAGTGTGAGCCCACCGAAAGAGTTGCATAACAATGATGCTCTCGGTGTACACGGTCTTTGCACTTCGGGCTGCACGCCGCTCGACGCGCCAGGCATCGAAGTGCCCGGCTGTTACCTGGTTCAGCCGAGATAGCCGGCGGCCACCAAGAAACGCCGTGAAGATTTTGAACACTCCCTCGTACTTGACGATCGTTTTCCGTGAGCGGCCGTCCGTCTTGAGAGACGTGATGTAACCTGCAGCCGCGTCAGAAAAGCCGATCGCTACGGGGGCGGGGCGGTACGTCCCCTGGTGCAGTTCAGCGGCCAGAATGGTCGCACGTTCGATCGCGATCATTTTTGTTGTTCGTCTTCAGAGATTCTTTCCGGTGGAAACCATCCAGCCAGAAGTCGGCGATCCAAGTCTTCTTGACTCCGCGAGTGTAGATTCGGATTCGTTCACCGACGCGAATACTGTTCGATTCGTCTGACATCAGCTCCAATCCTTTCCGTTGAGTAGGAGTTCCAAGACACGATCGCGCCAGAGCAAGACATGCTTGCCACGCTTGCGGTAGGCCCCGTCGAGACGGCCCTTAGCGCGCCATTCGTAGATCGTTTTTTCGCTCACTCCGACGAGCGCTGCGAGTTGACGAGGAGACAAGATGGGCGGAAACCGTTCGGCCAACTCGCCGACGAACGGGCGGGCGATCTCGTCGGCAGTCAGGCGTAGCTTTGGGCTATTCATCGATGATCGGGGTCAGCGCACCTGTCGCATGGTGCTCCCGATCTTGAGAACATCGAAAGAAATGACTCCGGTTCCGATTTTGGATTTTCGGAACCTACCTCGATTGGCTGGCACGTCTTAACCAAGAGACTTGATCGCGTTGACCCCTCAGGCAAGCCGCGATACCTGTCCGGAGCCTCTTCACGCGGTCCGATTTGACTCGCAATACATTCACCGCTGCTCGCTCGACATGGCCGACGAATCCTCGTGGCCGATGGTCTCGGAAACGGGACGCGATTGCCCGCTCCAAGTGACTCATCCGAAACATCTGTGCGTATGCGGCATGATGATCGATCCCGGCAAACCCCGAATCGATTCCTAGATCCGAAGTATGGGCTCGTTGGATTTCGCGAACTCGTTTGATCAAGTCTTCATCGCCCTGAATTGGGTAGTGGATCGGGACGAAGATGTGAACGCCGTGGACCGGTTGAGCCTGGCTCGTCGAAGGAACGGAATTCGGAACAAGCGGCCCTTGAGGAAGGGGAAGGTCCCAAGTCGTCAGCTCGATCAGGCCCCACCGATCCAACAGAGAAACAAGACGTTTTTCGAAACCGTTGGAAGTTGCATCGGCACTCGTCGAAATGAGTGTTCGAGTAAGCGGACGGCACTTCAGAAAATCAGGCAAGGTTGCCCATTCCTCTCGCAGGTCATCCAGTTCGCGGTGGAAAGAGGGTTCGGTCATGAGCCATCCCATAGCTCCTATACGTCGGGTATTTGCACTGTCCGCGCGATTGACCAAGCCAGTTGTCGCCGCAATCTGTGCAGGCGTCCACCCAAGCGACTGAACAAATGCGGAAGAGGCTTCGGTCGATGGCGGATCGAGCAGTGAAAACGTCACGACGTTGGTTCCCCAGATGCCAACTGCGCGCAGCTTGTTGCACAGCCTGGTGAACGTACGTTCCACAGCGACCGCTTCAATCGAGAACAGGGCAGGAGTGTGTTCGCTCAGCGATATGGACAGCTGGTCGAGGGCGACCTCCGGAATCGCGTACTTCGGTACAGCCGTCGCGAAACCAGCCGCCCACCCGGCGTGCGCGTTCAAAAAATCCGTCAACTCAGAGTGACGAACAAATCTGTCCGGCTCGACTTTTGGGATACCACTCACGGCGACCTGGAATTCGAGGCTTCGTGACGATTCACATTTTACGATGACGTGGGAGGACAGCCGACTTCCTTTGGCGGGGGGTCGAAGTCGCCTCGTGGATCGGCATCGACCAGCTTGGATTCGTGAGGAGTCAATTCTCTGCGCCAATGCCGGGCCAGGATTCGACCGACGAGGTCAATCACCCTTTCTTCCGAGCTTTCCGGCAAGCTTTGCGATTCGGATTTCATTGATACTCCTTGAGGAAACAATCCCTGCGCTGGGTACTGTGTTGGTGCAATCGCGATAAAAACTTGCACCGAGATCTCCGTTGTCGATGAACTTTTTTGGATTCCACGGAAGCCTCTTCGCGGCGCGAGGCTCTTTCTTGTGGCAGGCCAACTTTCGAGTTCCCCGATGTCGCTGAATTCCGCACTCGCTCGGTCGATCCGGCCGTCGGACGCGCCGGGTGTGGATGACGCCGACCTGCTTGTTCGGTTCGCCGAGCAACGGGACGAGGTCGCGTTCGAACTGCTCGTCTGGCGGCATGGCGGGATGGTTCGTTCGACCTGCTGGCGCATTCTCGGCCGGTCGTCGCGCTCGCGGAGATCGAACCGGACGGGCTGGATTGGGAACCGGAGCTTCGCCGATTGCCAACCCACTGGGATGGCGATCCCCCGGTCTGGGCGATCCACGACGAGACCGGCCGACGGATCGACGGATCGCCCGCGTCCGGCGACGCACTCTCCGAATTCGCCGCTTCCAGTTCGACCGCTGCGCGGGAATCCTTCCCCGCCGATTGGAACGGCTCCGAGTGGCGGGTCGCCCGGCAGACGCTGGTGTTCCCCGACCCCGGCGCGATCCGCAGCCGACCCGGCCGCGAACGGCACCGGACTCTCGTATTCGTGACGGCGTGGCCCGTGGCCCCCGTGCGGGACGAGCTTCGCACGCTCGCGTGGGGCTTGGCCGGCGTGTCGGCGGCGATCTGGGTATTGTCCGGTCTCGTTGCCCGGCGGGTGTGCCGGCGGGCGCTCGCCCCCGTCAGCCGGATGACGGAATCGGCCGGGCGGATCACCGCCGCCGACCTCGCGGCGCGGCTGCCGGTCCCCGCCGCGCGCGACGAACTCCACGATCTCGCCGCCGCGTTCAACGACCTGCTCACCCGGCTCCAGGACTCGTTCGAGCGCCAGCGGCGGTTCACCGGGGACGCCTCGCACCAGCTGCGGACGCCGTTGACCGCCACGCTCGGGCAGATGGAGGTGGCGCTGCGGCGGGACCGCGACGCCGACGAATACCGACGCGTCCTCGCGTCGGCCGTCGATCAGGCCAACCGCCTGCGGGAAATCGTGGAGTCGCTGCTGTTCCTCGCCCGATCCGACGCCGATGCGACGCTGCCCTCCCGAGAAGTGATCGATCTGGTCGAATGGCTTCCACGACACATTGAAGTCGCGTGGTCGCATCATCCGAGGAAGGGCGATCTGAGGTGCTGACGGTTTGACGGACAGTCCGACTAACAGTTAGGCTGGCGGCGG
>CAYVRB010000260.1:0-9149 GCA_964453375.1 uncultured Alcaligenaceae bacterium | reverse complement strand
ATCGGCGCGGGTGAAGGCGCCCTTCACGTGCCCGAAGAACTCGCTGGCGATCAGGTTGCCGGAGAGCGCCCCGCACGCGTAGACGAGGCAGCGCTCGGCGCGGCGGTCGGAGCAGTCGTGGATCAGGCGCGCGAGGTGCGTCTTGCCCGTGCCGGTCTCGCCCTGGATCAGCACGGTCACGTCGTGCGCCGCGGCGATCTGGAGCTGTTCGACGAGCGGTTCGAGCGACGGCGTCCACTCGCCGAGCTTGCGGCGGATGCGCTCGGCGACCGGTTCGTTGGCGGGGTCGGCGAACGGCGCGCCCTCGGTGAGCGTGCGCCGCACCCAGGCGTTCAGCTCGCGCAGGTGCGCCGGCCAGACCCAGCCGCCTTCGAGGTCGGCGCCGTCGATTTCGAGCTTCCGGCCCGGGGCGAAATCCTCGGTTTGCAGGACGGCCATGCCGGGCGGGAGTTGCTGGAGGCGAATCGAACGCACGGCGGCGTCGATGCGCTCGGCGTCCTCCGGCTCGGCGGCGAGGAAGAGGATCAGGCCGTCGGTTTCCGCCGTCACCAGTTCGGGCAGATCCTCGAAGCGCACGACCGGGGCCGTGAGCAGGAAGGTCTTGTGGATGTGGGTTTGGACGTGCTGGCCGAACCGGTGGTCCGAAGCGACGATCACGAGCCGTCGGGCAAACGACATACGATGCGCACTCCTTCGATTTCCCGCGCGAGGGCGGACGTAGCGGGGTTCCGGCGTTCGACGGGACGGGGCCGGACGGTGGGCCGAGGGCTTGGGGGCGAGCGGGACCGCGAGGGGTGAATCCGGTCCTTGACAAAGAGTAGGGCACCGCCGGGGCGGGTGCAAATCTCGGCAACGAAAATCGGCACAATCGCTACAGGGCGGAGATTTGAGGCGGAACGGTTCGCGCCCGGGAGCAGGATTCGGGCGGGCGGCTCAAGGAATGCCGCGGACGATCTCGGGGCCGAGCCAGCGCGTGATGCGCACGGGGAGGCGCTGCCAGAGTTGGATGGCACGGCGGTAGCGGGGGTTGTCGGGCCGCATCTCGCCGACGGCGCCGCCGCGGAGGGCGTATTGCCAGTGCGCCGGCGACGGGGCCGCGCCCCATTGCTTCTTGAACTTGAAGGTCGGGCCGTCGACGGTGGAGCGGCCGAAGTCGAAGACCGATTGCCCGCGTTCGACCGCGCGGTCGACGAGGTGGCGGTACATCAGCATGTTCGCGCAGGTGGCGTTGTACTCGCGGAGCGACGAGGCGGTCGGCACCTCCGTGACGCCCGGCCCGTGGAGCAGGAGCGCCGCCGCGATCGGCGTCGCTCCCGCGCGGACGAGGCAAAGCTCGGCGCGGCCGGCGAAGGCGTCGAGGATGCCGGCGAAGAACGCGCGGCCGTGCGACGGCGTGCCGAGGTCCCGCATGTTGTGGCCGAGGACCGCGTGGAACTCGTCCAGCAGCTCGTGCCCGCCCCACGCCACCGCGAGGTCGTGCTTCTCGCCCTTGCGCACCTGGTTCCGCACCTTCGCGTCGTAACCCTTCCAAAGCTGGTCCACGGTCTTCGGCAACGGCATCCGCATCTGCACCTTGCTCGTCAGGCTGCCGTCGAGCGCGGGGTGGTCGATCGGCGATTCGTGGCGCAGTTCGAGGTGCCGGACGTTCAGCTCGTCCGCGAGTTCGACGGCGCGGTCGAGGATCGCGGTGCGGACGTCGGGCGAGTCGGCGATCACGCCGTTGCTGTTCAGGTACGGCAGGCTGACGAGGAATCGGCCGAAGAGGACGCTGCCGACGTGCGCGAGGGGGAGGAAGCCGCAAACGGCGCCGTCGGCGGTGCGGGCTTCGAGGGCGTAGGCGTCGTAGCGGAGAGTCTCGCGGAATACGAGCGGCCAGCGGGGATCGCGCGCGAGCGGGGCGGGTCCGCGGCCGACGAGGAACGCGTCGATGGCCGGCAGGCGCGCCGCGAGGGACGCGGCCGTATGGACGCGGACGGTGAACGGCGGCGTGAGCGGGCGGATCATCGCGCGGGCGCCTCCGCGCGGTCGAGGAGTTCGTCGTAGATCGCCTTAAGCCGGCGCATCCGAACGGGGAAGCTGTGGCGGGTTTCGACCGTCCGCCGGCCGGCGGCGCGGAACACTTGCCGGAGATCGGCGTTTGCCAGCAGGGCTTGGAGCGCGGCGGCGAGGGCGGCGGCGTCGCCGGGGGGCACGAGCAGGCCGTTGCGGCCGTCCTGCACGAGCTTCGGCACGCCGTTGACGCGCGTCGCGACGCACGGCGTCTGCAGCGCCATCGCTTCGAGCAACACGTTCGGCAGGCCTTCGCGGAAACTGCTGAGGGCAAAGAGATCCATCGCCTCGAAGTACGGGCGCACGTCGGACTGCCAGCCGACGAGGCGGACGCGCGGTCCGACGCCGAGTTCGGCCGCGAGCGCTTCGAGCCGCGGCCGGTCGCCGCCTTCGCCGACGACGACGAGCGAAACGTCCTCGCCGCGTCGCGCGAGGTCCGCCACGGCGCGGATCAGGATGTCGAACCCTTTCTCCGGTTCGAGCCGGCCGACGGCGCCGACGAGGAAGCCGTTCGCCGGCAACCCCAGCTTGGCCTTCGCCTGATCCGGCGCGAGCGTGCGCGCGTAGTCGTCGAGGTCGATGGCGTTCTCGACCAGTTCGCAGCGCCGCTCTGGAACGCCGATCCGACGGCATTCGTCGAAGAGGTCGTCCGAGACGCAGATCACCTTCTCGTAGCGCGGCAGGCAGAACTTGTCCACGCGATAGTACAGCGGCGTGCGGGCCGTGTGGTGGACCCAGCCGTGCACGGTCGTGACGAGTTTCATCGGGTGGAAGCGCTTCAGCAGCAGGCCGAGCGCGTTGGTCTTGTAGTCGTGGCCGTGCCAGATGTCGACGCGCTCGCGGCGGCAGACCTTCACCAGGGCGGCCATGGCGCGCCAGTCGAGCGGGCCGCGATCGGGCACGGAGATCAGCGGGGCGCCGTGGCGTTCGGCCTTGCGTTCGATCTCGCGGTAGCCGTCGTCGCCGGGCGGGTGCAGGTAGCCGCAGAGCATCTTGTAGCCGAGCGGCTCGAGGTGCCGGGGCGAGTTCAGGATCGTCTTGTCCGGCCCGCCGCCGGAGCCGGTGACGACGCGCGTGTCGAAGACGACCGGCGCGCGATCGGCGCGGGGAAGCCGCGTTCGCGATTCGGAAGCGACGGCGATCATGCCGGCACCTCCACCCGCCGCGGCGCGGCCGGGGCGATCGCGGATTCGATCCGCTCCACGAGCGGCTCGAGGCAGCGCTCCCAATCGTGGTTCGCCTCGACGAACGCGCGGCCCTCGCGGCCCAGCCGTTCGCGGCGCGCCGGATCGTCGAGGAGGTCGAGCGTTTCGCGAGTCCACTCCTCGGCCGATTCGGCGCGGACGAGATGGCGGCCGGGTTCCACGTCCAGCGCGGCGAGCGCCGGCGGGGCCGCGATGGTCGCCTTGCCCATCGCGAGCGCTTCGAGGACTTTGTTCTGCAGGCCGCGCGACAAGCGCATCGGCACGACGGCGACGGCGGCGGCCGCGAGGTGGGGCCGCACGTCCGGCACGCCGCCGACGAGCGAGACGCCGGGGATCGCCGCGAGCCGGCGGACGCGCGGCGCGGGGTTCCGACCGATCAGGTGGAATTCCGCATCGGGCCGTTTCGCATGGATCGCCGGCCAAACCTGGTTGGCGAACCATTCGGCGGCGTCGATGTTCGGCAGGTAGTCGAGCGCGCCGACGAACGCCGCGATCGGGCGCGTCGGTTCGGAGGTCGGCCGGAAATATTCGAGGTCGACGCCGTTGGTGGCGACGGTCGCGGCGCCGTCGCCGGCGATCGCGTCGAAGATGCGGGCCTCGGCGGAACTGACCAACGTCGAAGCGGCCGCCCATTCCGGCAGGTCGCGTTCGAGGCGACGGACCCGCGCGCCTTCCAGCCGATAGAGCCACGATTTCGGCGGTGGAACCGAACGCGAGAAGTCGATCCACTTCTGGCTATCGACATCGACGACGTCGACGAACACGGGCATCGCGTGGAACGCCGGACGGCGAAGATACGGTACGAGGCTGGTCGCGGAGGCGACGACGGCGGCGAAGGGCGTCTCGGCGTGCCAGGCTTCCGACTTGATCGCGAGTTCGCGGGAGGCGAACGCGCCTTCGGAGAGGCTGCGGCCGGCGAGCAGCGAGGCGCCGGCCCGCGCGAGGCGGCCGAGGCGCGACACCGGCGCGATCGCCACGCGCTCGCACCGTTCGGCGAGCGCCGCGCGCGCGGCGTCCGGCACCGGTTCGTCCGCCACGCAACCCAGCGAGACGCGGAACCGCTTCGCAAGCGTGCGGAGCACGTGCCAGTTGCGGATCCGGTCTCCCTTATCCGGGGGGAACGGCACGCGGTGCGTGAGGTAGAGGACGCGCGGTCGCATGGTGGTCCGGGCGGTCAGATCGGCTGGAGGTTCGTGGCCGCGGCGACGGGAGGGGCGATCTTGGCGTGCAGGACCTCGGCGACGGTCTCGCGGCGGGGGAGCCAGAAGAGCCGGCGCGTCCAGCGGGGGTTCATGCCGGCCGCCTTGAAGAGGGTGGCCGCCAGCAGGCGGAGGTCCAGCCAGACGCTGTAGTTCTCGATGTAGTAAAGGTCGTACACGACCTTGTGCTTGACGCTGTTCACGTCCTCGTCCGCGGGAAGTTGCACCTGCGCGAGGCCGGTGACGCCGGGGCGCACGAGCAACCGGTGCGGGTAGCCGGGGACTTTCTTGTCCAACTCCAGCTTCTCGACGATGCTGCGGCGCTCCGGTCGCGGCCCGACGAGGCTCATCTGCCCGGCGAGGACGTTGAAGAGCTGCGGCAGTTCGTCCAGGTGCGTCTTGCGAAGGAAGCGGCCGACCGGCGTGATGCGGCAATCGCCCTTCGTGGACCATTTCGGCCCGCCGGTTTTGAGTTCGGTGTCGTGCGCCATCGTGCGCAGCTTCACGATCCGGTATTCGCGCCCGCCGCGGCCGAGCCGCGATTGGAGATAGAAGCCCGGCCCCGCCGACGTGAGCCGCACGGCGAGCCAGCAGAGGGCGATGACCGGCAACGCGGGAACGAGGATGATCGCCGCCAACGTCCAGTCGAACCAGGACTTCGTGGCCGAGTACCAATTCATGATCGGATCGATCGGCACCGGCGTGGCGGGGTCGAACGATTCGATCTCGGGCCAGCGCGACGGCGCGTCGGCACGATGGGCGGGCATATCCAAGGGGGGCGTCGGTGCCACGGGCATCCTCGAGGAACTCCAAAATCCTAAGCGGTCACTTCGCGGTCAGGTTCGCCTGCGCCGCGGGGAAGAACTCGGCCAAAAATCCTTCGGTCGGATCGACGGCGTCGGCGTCCGCGGCGTTCAACCGCCGCGAGACGTACAGCTTGAACAATGCCGGCTCGCGCACGAATTCGTACCGGGCGTTGTCCGACGCCACCCATCGGCCATCGACGCTCCACGCCCACACCACCTGCAGTGAGGCGGCGGGGAACGTGTCGGTGTCGAAGCGAGCCGCCCAGTAGCTGCATGCTCCGACCGGCGTCGCGTCGGCGGCGGTCTTCTTCGCCGCCGCGCCCACCGGCCGATACCCGGCGCCGACGTAGCAGCGGTTCGGGTCGTGGCTGCCGATCTCCTGCGCCGGACCGGCGAGCACCAGCACGGCGATCGATTCGTTCGTCTTCGCGTTCCGGTACAGCCGGTGCATCGAGGCGAACGAGCCGGTCCGGTCCATCTGCTTGGCGTCGTACTCGCGATCCTCGCCGGTCCAATCACCGAAGGTTTTCGGGATCGCATCGAGCTTGGCCTGCACGGCGCCCGCGACGACCGGATCGACGCCGCCCGCGCGAGTACGGATTTCGTACGCCCCCGCGCCCGCGAGCAACACCAACGCGATACCGACGATGGCCGACCGCATTCCGTTTTCCTCAGGCCGGCAACTGCTTGACGTAGTTGTAACCGTAGGCGTGGATGTCGGTCTTGATCCCGTTCACCACCGCGCCCAGCAGCGGGATGTTGAGCTGCGCGAGCCGCTCCGAGGCGTTGAGCACCTTCGGGAGTTGGCTGATGTCCTGGAGGATCGAAATCACGACGCCGTCGACGTGCTGGCCGATGAGCAGCGAGTCGGCCACCGGCAGCACGGGGCAGGTGTCCACGACGATGAAGTCGAATTGGCCGCGGAGCCGGTTGAACATCGATTCGAGCTGGTGGCCCTGCGCGAGGGCGGCGATCACGCGGTTGGAGCATTGCCCGGCCGAGATCACCCAGAGGTTCGGCACGGAGGTCGGCTGCACGGCGTCGCTCACGTCGAGTTCCGACAGGAGGATTTCGGAGCAGCCCGGCGCGAGGGCGAGGTCGAAGAGCCGGTGCATCGACGGGTTGCGGAGGTCGCAATCGACGATCAGCGTCCGCAGGCCGGCGGTCGCCATGCTGGTGGCGAGTTGGCTGGAGAGCGAGGTCTTCCCTTCGCCCTGCATCGCGCTCGTGACCATGATGACCTGCATCGACTGCGTCTTGGCCGAGTGAAGGAGCATCGTGCGCGTGCTGTTGACCGATTCGTTCAGGATGAAGCGCCAGTTCTGGTTGGCGTCGGCTTCGCCGGTCTTGATCGCCTGGCGCGTCGGGAAGGCGGGGATGGTGCCGATGACGCGCAGGCCGATCTCGTTGACGACCTGATCGACGCTATCCACGCGGCGGGACCGCCATTCGAGGAAGGCGACGAGCGTGATGACGGCGAGGAACGCCGCGGCGCCGACCATGCCGCTGTAGAGCATCTTCTGGCGCTGGTTGTGGTTGTACATGATGACGGCCGGCTCGCGAATCTTGATCCGGCCGCCCGAATCGAGCCACAAGCTGATTTCGCTGATCTGTCGATCGAGCTTCTGAACCTGTTCAATCAGTGGCTTGAGTTCCTCGAAGCGCGTGGCGACCTCGAGCGAGTTGCCGTTGAGCTTCTCGAGCGTGATCTCCAGTTGCACGATCCGTTCGCGGAGCGTGTCGATCTCGGACTTGTGGAGGTCGCGATCCTGGCGCGCGGTGCGCTCGGCCTTCTCCATCTCCTCGCGCTTGTCGGACCGCAGCTTCTTCTCGACTTCCTGGCGGCGCTGCGACGTGACCGCGAGGCGCTTCTCGCGGAGCGACACGAGGTCGGCCTGCGCCTCCTTGATCTTCGCGTGCTCCTGGTCGACGAACTTGTTCTTGAGGTTCGCGAGCCGGACGTTGGCCGCGTCCAGCTCGAATTGCAGCGCCACCAGCAGCGGGTCCTTATCCTTGAGCAGCGCGGATTCGATCTCCTCGTCGGTGAATTTCTTCTTCGCGTTCAGTTCGAGTTCCGCCTTCAGATTCTCGAGCTTTTTCTCCTCCGATTTCAATTTGACTTCGGCCTGGTTCAACTGCGCCCGATCGGTGCGGATCTGGTCGTTGCACTGTTCCACCTGGCCGCGCGCGATGTCGGGCGTGATCGCCACCTTCAGGTCGCCGAGCACCTTGGCCTCGTTCTTGCGGTCGTCGATCTGCTTCTGGTAGCGCTTGCGGATGAGCGTGAGCTTTTCCTTGTGGTCGGTGCGCTCCTGGCGGAGTTTCTCGCTCGATTCGAGCTGGTAGATGGTGATGAGTTCGTCGAGGACGGTCTTGAGTTCCTCGGGCTTGTCGCCGTTCATGGTCACGGCCAGGAGGTCGGACGCCTCCCAGCGGGTGCGCATGATGTCTTCGATCATTTTGGCGGGGTCTTCGTTGGTGGCGACCATCGAAAGCCCGGCGACCTTCGGCCGCTGCGCGACGCGGTTGAGCAGGGTCCGCGTCTTGATGAGGATCATCTGGTTCTGCTTGAAGCCTTCGTGGTTGTCGTCGTGGCGGACGGCGCCGGGGATGACGCTCATTTGCTCGGGGGTGATTTCGAGCAGCGCCTTGACCTGGTGCTTGCCCTGCGGGGCGGCGATCCAGAGCCCGACGGCGGCGGCGGCGGCGACCAGCAGGCCGAGGAACCCCGCGAGCACCCAGCGGCGCTTGAGGGCGTTCAGAAGCCCCATGAAGGTCGGCACGTTCCGGGCGGCGGGCAGCAGCGGCATCGACATCGTCGGGCCGTGCGAAGGACCGTAGGAACCGCTCGGGAGCGAATAGCTCGGCGGCGCGTACGGGGCGAGGGCCGCGACGGCGCCGGACGATTCACTCTCGGGGGAACGACGCATGGCAACTCCAGACGGAGACAGTCGGTACGCGGGTCGGCCGTCGGGAAGCCGGAGGCAATGCCGAGGGGATCGGCTCCCGAAGGGGTGCAGATGCCGTGCCGCCACGCCGGGGTGGCGGCCGTTCCGCACGAAGCTCGTTCCAAATCGTGGAAAAGGCCGAGAAATCGGCCATATTCCACAAGCGATCAGTGTATGCCGATTTCGCGGGTTTTGCCGAGAATTCGGACTGGATGCCCAAGTTTACGGAACGGTGTTTCCTTTTCACAACATTCCGTGAAGTTTCGGCCTCCGGGAACGAGGTTTGTGGAGTCTAGCTCACTCTTGGGCTGCGCGTGAACCGGGACGCTCCAGGAAGTTCGGGAAAAACCGTGGGATTCCGGTGGTGCCGGAAAAGCCGGGGAGTTTCGTTGCATCGAATGGCCGGAAATGACGATAAACCGGGCAAGCGCGGAATCGTTTCGCGGCGGGACGGGTTCGACCGTCGATTGGCTTCGTGGAGGAACGGGGATGTTCCGGACTCGGCCCGTGACAGGAATCGCGTACCTCGGCGTGGCGGTCGTCCTCGCGCTGGGCAGCGGCTGCCATTCGACGCCCAAAGCGACCGCCGAAGCGGTGCCCGACTATCAACTGCCCAAGGAGTTGAACAAGGTCACACATCCAACCTACACGGTGGAATCGCCGGATATCTTGCTGATCGAATCGACGCGGACGATTCCGTTGCCGCCGTATCTGATTCAGCCATTGGACGCGCTCTACCTCTACAGTCCGACGACGAAGGGGGACGAAGACCCGATCCAGGGGATCTACCCCGTCGAACCGGACGGCACGATCAACCTCGGTGCGACCTACGGCGGCTCGTACCGCGTCGCCGACATGACGACGCAGGACGTACAGAAGAAGCTCACGACGGACTTGCGGAAGATCATCCGCGATTTCGAAGTCGTGGTGACGCTCGGAATG
>CAYVRB010000259.1:0-9159 GCA_964453375.1 uncultured Alcaligenaceae bacterium | reverse complement strand
TCACCGACATGCACAAGTGGATCCTCGACCTCGAAGACTTCGCCGGCGAGCCGGCGAAGTCCAACGAGAAGATCCTCGAAGCCATCCAGATGGCGTGGTACGAGGAATGGAAGGACGAATACGGGAAGGATTAGGCGGGCATCGCCGCGGTCGGTAGGTCGGGCCGAGTCTTCGAGGCCCGACGGAGCCACTATGGCGAGCGTGTCGGGCCTCCCAAAGCCTCGGCCCGACCTACATTTTCAGCCTCGTTCCATCACGCCGCCTGCGGCTTCACGGTCCACTTGCGGATATATCGTCGGCCGAGGAGCACGGCGGGGAGCGCGAGCGGCAGCCACGGGGCGAGGGCGAGCAGCAACAGGCCCGCGTGCTCGCCGAGGTTTCGCAATAGCCCGACCGACGAGGCGAACGTGCCGGTCGCCCGCGACTCGAACGATTCGCGCTCCGTCACCTTCGCGGCCGTCGGGGCCACGTACTCCTCGCGGTCCCGCAGCGTCAGCGTGATAGTCGAGAGCGACGTCAGCTTGCCGAGCGCCTGGAGCCGGCCTTCGGCCCGCTCGATCTGCTCGCGGATTTTCAGGATCTGGTCCCGCAGCTTGAACACGTCGTCGAGCCGGCCGCCGAGTTCCTTCAGGATTTTCTGGAGCGCCTCCTCTTCGCCCTTCAGGTTCTTGACGCGCGCGGCCACGTCGACGTATTCCTCCGTCACGTCCTGCGAGTCGGTGGAATTGCGGATCGGATCACCGAGGTCGGCGATGGCGTCGACGAGCGTTTGGAACCGTTCGTCGGGCACCTTGATGGTGAAGACGCCGACGCGCTTCTTGCCGGAATCGCCGCGGATTTCGGTCTTCGCGTAGAAGGCGCCGTGGAGCTTCATCAGCGCATTCACGTCCTTGTGGGCGGCGCCGAAGTCCTTCACTTCGACTTCGAGCGTGCCATTGAAGATGATCTTCCGCTCGGCGGCGACGTCGGCCATCGGCGCATCCGGCGCGGCGGCGGCGACGGGGTTGCCGCCATCGGCGGGCGGCGCCTTCGGCGCCTGCACTTTCATTTCCATCTTGGGCATGGGGGCGGAGGACGACGCGCCGCCGCAGCCTGCGAGCGCGAGGAGGCCGACGAGCGCGAGCGCGCCCGGGAGCGAATGCCGGGACATGGGGCACCGGGGTTGACGGATCGGAGGTGGTCAACCGATACGACGCGCGAACGCCGGATTTATTCCTTGGTTTTCTTCGCCGGCAGGCGGTTGAAGCGTTCGGTGAGGTCGGCGATCCGTTCGACGGTGCCGTAGGGGAAGTACTCCCACTTCATGCGCCACTTCCAGTTGCCGTCGGCCTTGCCGGGCACGTTCATGCGGGCGTCGCCGCCGAGGCCGAGCACGTCCTGCAGCGGGGCGATGGCGAGGTCCGCGACGGAGCTCCACGCGAGGCGCATCAGTTCCCAGGCCGGTTCGTGGATCCAATGGCCGGCGTACTCGCCGATGAAGCTCTGGTCGCGGCCGTTGAGGGCGCGCCACCAGCCGAGCGTGGTGTCGTTGTCGTGGGTGCCGGTGTAGACGACCGTTTCCGGGACGTAGTTGTGGGGCAGGTATTGGTTCTGCGGCTTGTCCATGGCGAACTGGAGGACGCGCATGCCGGGCAGTCCGAGGGCGAGGCGGAGTTCGTCCACGTCGGGCGTGATGAGGCCTAGGTCTTCGGCGATGAAGGGGAGATTGCCGAGCTTCGCCTTGAGGGCGTCGAAGAGTGCGCGGCCGGGGCCGTCGACCCATTTGCCGTTGCGCGCGGTCGTCTCGCCGGCGGGGATGTGCCACGCCTGCACGAAGCCGCGGAAGTGATCGAGGCGGATGAGATCAACCTGTTTCAAGGTCTGGCGGACGCGGGCGACCCACCAGGCGAAGCCGTCGGCGTGCATCGCCTTCCAATCGTAGATCGGATTGCCCCAGTGCTGGCCGTCCTGGCTGAAGTAGTCCGGCGGCACGCCGGCGACGACCTTCGGCTCGCAGTTCGCGTCGAGGAGAAACTGCTTCGGGTTCGCCCAGACGTCGGCGGAGTCGGCCGACACGAAGATCGGGATGTCCCCGATGATCTTGATCCCCTTCTCATGGGCGTACTCCTTGAGCTGCGTCCACTGGCGATCGAAGAGGAACTGGCCGAAGCGATGGCGTTCGACGGCGTCGCGGTATTTCTCGGAGGTCTTGGCGAGCGCGGCCGGATCGCGGCGCACGAGATCCGTCGGCCACTTCGTGAACGGCGCGTTCCCGTTCGCCTCGCGGAGGGCCATGAAGAGCGAGTAGTCGGACAGCCAGGCGGCTTCGCGGGCGCAGTAGTCCTCGAAGGGGGCGCGGAGCGCGTGGTACTTCGCGTGGCGGAAGGTGTCCCACGCGGTCTGGAGGACGAGCGATTTCAGTTCCGACACGGGGCCGCTATCGAGGCGTTCGTCCGGGTACCATTTGCCGGCCCAGACGGCGGACGTGACGAGGCCGTCGCGTTCGAGGAGTTCGGGGCTGAGGAGGTTGATGTTGCCGGCGAAGGCGGAGAAGGATTGGTAGGGGGAATCGCCGGAGCCGACGGGGCCGAGCGGGAGGATTTGCCACCAGGATTGCTTCATGGCGGCGAGGGTGTCGATCCAGCGGCGCGCCATCGGTCCGAGGTCGCCAATGCCGAAGGGGCCGGGCAGGCAGGTGGGGTGCAGCAGGATGCCCGACGATCGACGGCCCATGGTTCGCTCCCGGTGGTGCGCTCATGATACGGACGGCGGTACCGTCGCGGATTGTTCCAGTTCGAGCCGGAGCAGGTTGAGGGCGAGCTTGGCGGTGCGGCTCTGGATTTCGGTGCGGGTGCCGCCCCAGGAGTAGGGCTGCACGCGGGTGCGATGCGCGGAGGCGACGGCGACGAAGACGGTGCCGGCGGGCGTGCCGTCGTCGCCGCCGGCGGGGCCGGCGTAGCCGGTGGTGGCGACGCCCCAGTCGGCGCCGAACTTCGCGCGGACGCCCTCGGCCATCGCCTTGGCGACGTGGGTGCTGACGGCGGAGTACTTCGCGATCTTCTCCGAGGGCACGCCGAGTTCGCGGACCTTCACGTCGTTGGTGTAGGCGACGACGCCGCCGAGGAGATGCTTGCTCGCGCCGGGGACGGTGCCGAGGCGGTGCGCGACGAGGCCGGCGGTGAGGCTCTCGGCCGTGGCGATCGATTGCCCGCGGGCGGCGAGGAGTCGGAGGACCACGTCATGCAGCTCCTCGTCCTCGACGCCGAAGACGAAGCCGCCGAGCCGTTCGCGGATGGTGCGTTCGATCGGTTCGACCTGTTGCTGGACCTGCGCGAGCGTCGGCCCGCGCGCGAGGATGCGCAGGGAAATGACGGCATCGCTGACGGTGATGCCGACTTCGGGCACGTGCCCCCGGCGCGTGAGGTCGAGCAGCTTCTCCTCGATGGCCGATTCGCCGGCGCCGAAGGTGTTGATCTTCCGTTGGAGGAACACGCTGCCGCCGCCGAACCCGGCCGCGACGAGGCGGGGCTTCACCTGCTCCTCGAACATGGCGAACATCTCGTTCGGCACGCCCGGCATCGCGGCGATCGCCTTCGCACCGAAGCGCATCCAGATTCCGGGCGCGGTGCCGCACGAATTGAAGAGGACTTCGGCCCCCTTCGGGAAGAGCGCCTGCACGCGGTTGCGGTCGGGCATCTCGCGGTTCCGCTTCGCGAAGAGGCCGCGGATGTGGTCGAGCGAGGCGGCGTCCTCGACGAGTTCGACGCCGGCGACGGCGGCGATCGCTTCGCGCGTGAGGTCGTCCTGCGTCGGGCCGAGGCCGCCGGTGGCGATCACGAGGTCGGCGCGGTCGAGCGCCGCGCGGACGACGGCGAGGTTGTCGGCGAGATCGTCCGCGACGGTGGTGTGGAAGCCGACAGGGATGCCGAGTTCGGCGAGGCGGCGCGAGAGCCATTGCGCGTTCGTGTCGAGGTTCTGGCCGCTGGTGATTTCGCTGCCGATCGAGAGGATTTCCGCTTTCATGCGGTTAGTGTAGTTGTCGCGGGGCGGGAAGATTCGCGCGGCCGGCGCAATCCGATTCCGTCGTCCGATTTCCATTCCGTGTCCTAAGCTTCCGAATGTCGCGGGTGCGTCCTCGTCCGCGTTTCATCCTTGGGGATCGCAGACTCCACCGGTTCGCCACGATGCCCGACCGCTCCACCATTCCCGCGACTCCGACCGTGGCGGCGCCGCAGCGCCCGGCGGTGGCGCGCACGATGGTGCAATCGGGCGAGACGCCGACGACGGCGACCCCCGCGCCGCTGGCGTCGCTGGACCCGCAGGCGCTCGGCCGCATCGGCGACTACGAAATCCAGGAAAAGCTCGGCGAAGGCGGCATGGGGGCGGTCTACCGCGGCTACGACACGCAACTGCGGCGCAGCGTGGCGATCAAGGTGCTGCTGCCGGAGTATTCGGCGAACCGCGAGGCGCGCGAGCGGTTCCTGCGCGAGGCGCGGTCCGCCGCCGCCATCAGCCACGACAACGTGGTGACGATCTTCCACGTCGGCGACCACCACGGGGCGGCGTTCCTGGTGATGCCGCTCCTGAAGGGGCTGTCGCTGGAGGCGTTCTTCACGAAGAAGGGGCTGCCGACGATCCCGCAGGCGGTGCGCTTCGCGCGCGAGATCGCGGCGGGGCTGGCGGCGGCGCACAAGCAGGGCCTCATCCACCGGGACGTGAAGCCGGGGAACGTCTGGCTGGAGGCGCCGAACGGCCGGGTGAAGATATTGGATTTCGGCATCGCGAAGCCGGTGGGGGCGGAGCGGCGCACGTCGATCACCGAGGCGGGCGTGGTGATGGGCACGCCGGCGTTCATGAGCCCCGAGCAGGCGCGCGGCCACGCCGTCGATTCCCGCAGCGATCTCTTCAGCCTGGGGGCGATCCTCTACCGGCTGCTGGCCGGGACGCCGCCGTTCGCCCGGCCGAACGTCATGGAGACGCTGACGGCGCTCGTGTCGGAGGATCCGCAGCCGTTGCTGTTGTGCAATCCGGCGGTGCCGCCGGCGCTCGCGGACCTCGTGCACCGGTTGTTGGCGCGCGAGCCGGCCGGCCGGCCCGAATCGGCCGACGCCGTCATCAAGGAACTGCGCGCCATCGAGCGCGGCGACGCGGACGACCGCAAGGCGACCGGCGTCATCGCGGTCGAGGCGGCACTCCGCATCTCGGGCGAAATCCCGACGATCCCGCCGGACGCCGGCTTCGAGATCGTCGAACCGGAGCCGGCGGTGACGCGGACCGGTCCGCGCAAGCGGAAGAAGCGAAAGCGCGACGCGACCTGGCCGATCGTGGTCGGCGCGGCGTGCGTGGCGGCCGTCGCCGTCGTGGCGATCGTGGTGTTCGGGATCGTGAAATCGGTGGGGAAGACGGGCACGCCGGAGAAGCCGGCCGCGGACAACACCAAGCTAATTCCGGCCGCGGTTCCTCAGAAAACGGAGCCGGAGAAGAAGGCCGAGTGGGACGAGCCGAACGCTCGCATGGAACCGGAGCCCTTCCAGCGGCCGCCGCTGCCGTGGCCGCCGCCGCCGGGGTTCGGCCCGCGCCCGCCCGGCGGCAAAGGATTCCCGCCTCCGCCGCGCGATCGACCCTAGGCGAACAGTTCCTTCACCGGCTTGCCCCGACTGATCGGGTGCGGCCGGTTCTGCGTGTCGCGAATCTCCTGATCGGGATCGAGTCCCAGCGCGTCGAACATCGTCGCCGCGAGGTCCTCCGGCGTCACGCGACCGACCGTCGGTTGCGCCGCGAGTTTATCGCTCGCGCCGTGGACGTAGCCTTTCCGCGCGCCGCCGCCGGCCAGCACCGCATTGTAGCACGCCGGCCAGTGGTCGCGCCCGCCGTTGCTGCTGATCCGCGGCGTGCGCCCGAACTCGCCGACCCAGACCACGAGCGTCGTGTCGAGCAGGCTGCGTTCCTCCAGATCGTTGATGAGCGCCGGCAGTGTGAGGTCCGTGATCGGCAGCAGGAAGTTCAACCGGGCCGGCACGTCCTCGCCGCGGAAGCCGTGGTAGTCCCAGCCGCCGTTGGCGCCGCCGATGCTTCTCGCGAAGTAGACGTTGATGAACTTCGCACCGGCTTCGACCAGCCGCCGGGCGAGCAGGCACGACTGGCCGTAGGTCGTGCGGCCGTATTGGTCGCGCACCGCCTTCGGCTCCTTCGAGAGATCGAACGCCGACTTGAACGCCGGCGACGTGAGCATCGCGATCGCCTTCTGGTACGACGCGTCCACGCCCTGCGCCAGGGCCGACTTCTCCAAGAGGTCCGTCTGCGAGTCGATGATGTCGAGCACCTGCCGGCGGTTCTCGAGGCGCTCGGCCGAGAGGCCGTCGGGCAGCGTCAGCTCCGGCAGGCGGAAGCGGTCGGAATTCGGGTCCTCGGTGACGAGCAGCGGGGCGTGCGTCTTGCCGAGGAAGCTCGAATGCTGGCCGGGCGTCACGGAGCCGTCGGCGATGACGTGCGGGTAGGCGACAAACCCGGCGACGCCTTTGTCCGGCGGGAGGAACTTGTTGACGATGCTGCCGTAGGCGGGGAAGAGTTCGAGGGAATCGCGGAGGCGCTGGTCGTCGATGGCGGGCGGGATGCCGGTGAGGCTGTAGTAGCCGGCGGAGTTGTGGTTGTTCATCCGCGTGCCGTGCTGCATGTTGCGGATGATCGTGAGCTTGTCCGCCATCGCGGCGAGCTTCGGGATCTTCTCGCCGAAGATCACGCCGGGAAGCTTGGTCTTCGCGGCGCCGAACCAGCCGCGCACGTTGTCGGGCGCCTCGGGCTTCGGGTCGAACGTCTCGTGCTGCCCGGGGCCGCCCCACTGGTGGAGGAAGATGATCGACTTGACGCGCGCCTTGCGCGCCGGCTTCTCCGCCGCCGCGAGGAACCGCGGGAACGAGAGGCCGAACAGAGACGCACCTCCGACGCGAAGGGCGGCGCGACGGGAAGACTGGCGAGGAAACACAATCAGAAGCCTCCCCGGAACGCGAATACGCGAATGACAAGGCTGAGGATGCCGAAGCCGACGACACCGACCATCCATTTCAGCAAGACGAGTTCGGCTTTAAGCAGATCGGTCGTGTTTTTCGAGCGTTGTTCCGATTCCTTGATTTCGTGTCGGACGTTGTCGTTCGAGGAACGGGATTCCTGCCGAATCGCTTCGACCGATGCCTTGAGCTCCTGACGAATGGAATCGACCGACGATTTTAATTCTTGACGCAAGGCATCCACGGATGATTTGATCTCGGCTTTGACCTCGTCTTTAGCGAGTTTGAGATCTTCTTTGGTAACGAGTTCTTTGAGATTGATTTGCAGGACTTCGGCGAATGCGACCGCCTGTGCTTCCGCTTGTTTTTCCGGCACGCCGGCGGCCTTGAGCGTGTTCGCGAATCTGAGGGTGTCGAACGTCGCTGTTGCCATCTCGATCTCCAAAGGTCGACGCTTCGATCCGATGCCATCATACCAGACGGGCGGGCCGGTGCTCGAGCGGAATTCGTTGTTACTCACTTCGCCAGCGAATAGCACACGATCTTCTCGTCGTTCCGCACGAAGACGCACTTGTCCGCGAAGGCCGGGTGCATCCAGACGACCTTTCGCCCACGGGCCATCGTGTTCGTCGCGTCGATCACGTGCGCCCGGCTCGTCTCCTCGTAGCCCTTCTCGCTGAGTTTCGCGAAGATCAGGTCGCCGTGCTCGTTGAAGAGGATCGTCTTCGATTCGTGCTTGACGAGGAAGGCGTGTCCCCAGCGTTCCGTGCGCGGGTCGGGTTCGGGACCCTTCGCCGGCGACGAGGAGCTGCGCGTCGCCTGCATCGAGAACCACTTCCGCTCGCCGGTGGCCGTCACGATACATCGCAGCTCGCCGTGGCTGCACACGCCGTAGGTGAAGTCCCCTTCGCAGATCGGCGTCGTCATGATCGAGCTGAGGTCGCGCGTCTGGTTCGGCATCTCGCCCTTCGCCTGGCTCTTCCAGACGATCGTCGCCGAATCGGCCGTTACGTTCAGGAAGAACGAGCCGTTGTAGAACGAGGTCATGAACAGGCCGTTCTCGCCGACCTTGCGCGGGATCGGCACATTCAACGACGCCCGCGACTCGAACGGCACGCTCCAAAGGCGCTTGCCGGTGGCCGGATCGAGGCCGACGACGGCGCGGGCGTGCCAGACGATGAGCTGGCGCTTCCCGCCGAACTCGTGGATCACCGGCGGACCGTAGCCGAAGTCCCCTTCGCAGCTCTGCGATTGCCAATTCACCTTGCCGGTCTTCTTGTCGAAGGCGATCACGAGCTTGTCCGGCCCGCCGCCGACGCAGATGAGGTTGTCGCCGTCGACGAGCGGATGGCACGCGAAGCCCCAGACGGGAACGCGGGCGTCGAAACCGGTGACGAAGTTCTTCTTCCAGATCACGTCCCCCTTTGCAACGTCGAAGCAGTGCAGGTCGCCCATCGCACCGAGGCAGTAGACGCGGTCGCCGTCGACCGTCGGCGTGCAGCGCGGCCCGGCGGCGTAGCTGATCTGGTAGACGCAGGGATACTCGAACGACCAGAGCCGTTCGCCGGTCTTGGCGTCCAGGCACAGGATGCGTTCGTTGCCGGCGACGGCCCCGCGCGTGAACGGACTGTCGGGATTCTTCGCTTCCTTCGCCAGTTCGCGATCCAGGACGAAGACTTTCCCGCCCGCGACCGCCGGGCCGCCGTAGCCGATGCCGATCGGCTTGTCCCACAGCTTCTTCGGCTGCGCCGGAAGCTGATCGACGATGCCCGTCTCGCGCCAGACGCCGTCGCGCTGCGGGCCGAGCCACTGCGGCCAGTCGTCGGCGCGGAGGGAACCGAAGCCGACGAGGAGCAATCCAGCGAGCAGATGGCGCATGGTCGACTTCCTGTTGAGAAGCGAGAAACGGAAGCGGTCCCGTCCGGTTGATGGAATCCACGATTAGTCTTAGATTGTACGGTTGATGTTGTCCGCACCAGACTCGCACAGGTGACGCATGTTCGAAGGGATGACCCGCGGCCTCTCGGAGGCGTTCAAGAAGCTCCGGGGCCGCGGACGACTCACGCAGGACAACATCCGCGAAGGCCTGCGCGAAGTCCGCCGGGCGCTGCTCGAAGCCGACGTCAACCTGAACGTCGTCACCGAGTTCATCGCCCGCGTCGAGGCGAAGTCGCTC
>CAYVRB010000258.1:0-9203 GCA_964453375.1 uncultured Alcaligenaceae bacterium | reverse complement strand
TCAAGGCCGAGCAGGACCTGAGCGAAATCGACCTGCACGAAGGCGAACACCGGATCCGCCTGCGCCGCGGCGGCCGCGTCGCGACGACCACCGCCATCGCCGCACCGCCCGCCGCGCCGGTCGCCGCCGCGCCGGCCACGCTGGCACCGCCCACCGCGCCGAAGGCGAACTACCACGAGATCAAGTCGCCGATGGTCGGCACCTTCTACGCCAAGCCGAAGCCCGAGTCCGACGACTACGTGAAGGTCGGCAGCCGCGTGAAGCCCGACAGCATCGTCTGCAAACTGGAAGCGATGAAGCTTTTCAACGATCTCCTCGCCGAGTGCACCGGAACCATCGCCGAAGTCTGCGTGAAGAACGGCCAATCGGTCGAATTCGGCACCGTGCTGTTCCGGGTCGACCTCGGGTAAATGCGGAATGCGGAATTCGGAATGCGGATTGGAAATCCGCGTCGGGAATTCCGCATTCCGCATTCCGCATTCCGCATTGGTGTAGCATGTTCCAACGCATTCTCGTCGCCAACCGGGGGGAGATCGCCCTCCGCATCATCCGCGCCTGCCGGGACCTCGGCATCGAAGTCGCCGTCGTCTACAGCGAGGCCGACAAGGACGCGCCCTATTTGAAGCTCGCCGACCAGGCGATCTGCATCGGCCCCGGCCCCGCCGTCGAATCGTACCTGAAGATCGATCGCATCATCGCCGCCGCCGAGATCGCCAACGCCCAGGCGATCCACCCCGGCTACGGATTCCTCAGCGAGAATTCGCGGTTCGCCACGATCTGCCGCGAGTGCAAGATCGAGTTCATCGGCCCCTCCGCCGAATCGATGGACGCCGTCGGCAACAAGGAGAAGGGCAAGCAGGTCGCGAAGAAGGCCAAGGTGCCGACCGTCCCCGGCTCCGACGGCCTCGTGACGAGCGAAGAGGAAGCCCTGAAGTTCGCCCACGCCGTCGGCTATCCGGTGCTCATCAAGGCGTCCGCCGGCGGCGGCGGCCGCGGGATGCGCATCGCCCGCAACGACATCACCCTGGTCAGCGGCCTGTCCGCGGCCCGCCAGGAGGCGGAGGCCGCGTTCAAGGACGGTTCGATCCTGCTCGAGAAGTACCTCGATCAACCCCGCCACATCGAGGTGCAAATCCTGGGCGACCGGCACGGCAACATCGTCCACCTCTACGAACGCGATTGCTCCCTGCAGCGCCGGCACCAGAAGCTCGTCGAGGAGGCCCCCGCGACGAGCCTGCCCGAGAAAGTGCGCGACGCCATCTGCGACGCCGCGGTGCGGCTGGCCAAGCAGGCCGGCTACTACTCGGCCGGGACGTTCGAGTTCCTCGTGGACAAGGAGAACAACTTCTACTTCATCGAGGTGAACGCCCGCATCCAGGTGGAGCACCCGGTCACGGAACTGATCACCGGCGTCGATCTCATCCGCGAGATGATCCGCGTCGCCGCCGGCGAGAAGCTGCGCTTCCGGCAGAAGGACATCGTGCCGCGCGGGCACGCCATCGAGTGCCGCATCAACGCCGAGGACCCCGCGAAGGACTTCCGCCCCTCCGCCGGCGTGATCACGAAGTGGCAGCCCCCGGGCGGCCCCGGCATCCGCCTCGATTCGCACGTCGTCCCCGGCTATCGCGTCCCGCCGAACTACGACAGCATGGTGGCGAAACTGCTCGTTCATCAGCCGACGCGCGCCGAGGCGATCCGCGTGATGCAGCGGGCCTTGCGCGAGTTCGCGGTGGAAGGGATCGCGACGACGATCCCGATCCACCAGCGGATCATGAGCACGGCCGAGTTCATCAACGCCCAGGTGGACACGACCTTCATCGAGCGCAGCCTGATGGCGGGGAAGTGAGAACAATAAACCATAACGAAATTGGGAAGTGTGCAACATGAGCAATCTATGGTGTGTACGAGCAGATTTCGGCACCTACGCTTCTCAATTCATCGCAGGGGGTTATGCGGCAATCGGATGGCTAGACGCCGACAACTTGAGCCAAATAACCACACGTGATGAGCTATACCCGCTCTACAAGAAAGCCCACCCCAACGATACAAGCAAGATTGTGATCGGTGTACAAGTGGGCCAAATTGCCCGATTCCTACTGGATATTAAGGCTGGCGACTATCTGATAACCCCCGCTGCTGATTCGGAATGGCTTCACTATGGCGTCGTCGGCCAAGATCCATCTTATTACTATCAATCCGTGAACGATGGCTGTCCTTACCGGCATCGCCGAAGGGTGATATGGAATAAGGAGCGGGTCCGCCGTGGCGACCTATCTGTGCCGTTTCAGAATACTATTCGATCTTCCCTCACAGTATTTGGCATATCGCATCGGGATGAGTTCTTTTCCCATATCGGTGAGGAAAGATTGGTTTCAAAGCCGATCGCCATGACATACGATCCGTATCGTGTAGTTCTGGAACGAGTGCTAGAACTGGACGACAAGGAGTTTGAGATACTTGTAGGTGATTTGCTAACTGCGATTGGATTCGAGGGGTCGGAAGTCACAGGGAAATCGGGTGATGGGGGAGTAGATGCCATTGGCGAACTCAACGTGTCGAATCTGGCAAAAGTCAAAGTATTCGTACAAGCCAAGAGATACAAAGCCGATAGCAAGATTAGCGCAGGAGTTGTTCGGCAGCTTCGGCAGGCAATTCCTTTCGGAGGCCAGGGCGCATTCATTACAACTGCAGATTTCCAAAAGGCAGCACACGATGTCGCACTGGAACCGAATTTTCCGCGCATTGGCTTGGTAAACGGACGTCAGCTGGTGGATTTACTTGTGGAGCATTGGGACAACATACAACAAGAATTTCGCGACCTACTTGGTCTCCGCAGAGGTTTGGTGCGGCAGTAATAGTGATAACGGCAAACTTGGTCGGGAGTCGATTCTGCGGCGAGAACGACTTCCGACCTCGACGACATCGATTCCTTCGGATCGCAGGAAAGCGTTCACATCCGCATGGATATTCTGATCGGCGAGGATGGGATACCCGCGGAACTTCACGGCGCACCGGCCGTCAAGTACAAGTCGTTCTTCAAAGTCCCGGCCGCGAAGAGCACGGCCTGACGGACATCGTCTTCCGCGAGGAACGGATAGTTGCGCACGATGTCGGCGACCGAGCCTCCCGACGCGACCAGTTCGAGAATGAATTCCACGCTGATCCGCGTGCCCTTGATGATTGGCTTGCCGTTCAGAATGCCGGGCTGCGAAACGATTCGATCGAACATGGGTTTCGTTTCCTTTCCCGCCATTCTACGCCAGCACGCCCTTCACCAGCTCGCCGTGGACGTCGGTCAGTCGCATGTCGCGGCCGCCGAAGCGGAAGGTCAGCTTCGTGTGGTCGAAGCCCAAGAGATGCAGCATCGTCGCGTGCAGATCGTGGACCTGCACTTTGTTCTCGATGGCGTGATAGCCGTACTCGTCCGTCGCGCCGTAGGCAATGCCGCCCTTGATGCCGCCGCCGGCGAGCCAAACGGAGAAGCCGTAGGGGTTGTGGTCGCGGCCGTCGGCGCCTTGGGCGAACGGCGTACGGCCGAACTCGCCGCCCCAGAGCACCAGTGTGCGATCCAATAATCCCTTGCGCTTCATGTCGGTCAGCAGCGCCGCGATCGGCTTGTCCACGGCCCGCGCGTTGTCCTCGTGGCCCTTCTTCAGGTTCTGGTGCTGGTCCCAGCGGTCGTGGCCGAGGTTCTGGCAGAGTAACTCCACGAAGCGCACGCCGCGCTCCATCATCCGCCGGGCGATCAGGCACTGGCTGCCGAACACCTGCGTCTTCGGGTCGTCCAGGCCGTAGAGGGCATGCGTCTCTTTCGTCTCCTTCGACAAGTCGTAGAGGTCCGGCACGGCCGTCTGCATCTTCGCGGCCAGTTCGTAGTTCGCGATGGCCGACTCGACCTGGTCGTTCCCGCCGAGGCGCTCATTCGTCCTCTGGTCCAGTTTGCGGATGAGATCGAGCTTCGCCTTCTGCGACCCGGCCGGCTTCAGGTCGGCGACGGGCTGGTTGCCGTGCTTGAAGAGCGAGCCTTGATAGGACGCGGGGAGGAAGCCGCTGCCGAAGCAGTCGATGCCGCCGGGCGGGACCATGCCGCTGCCGAGGACGACGAAGCCGGGAAGCTCCTTCGATTCGCTGCCGAGGCCGTAGTTCACCCAGGCGCCGGCGCTCGGGCGGCCCTGTTGGCCGTGGCCGCTGTGGAAGAAGTAATTGGCCGTCGTGTGCTCGGAGAAGTTCGAGACCATGGATCGGATGACGGCGAGGTCGTCGGCGCGTTCGGCGAGGTGCGGGAAGAGATCGCTGACCCAGAGGCCGGACTTGCCGCGCTGGGCGGTCTTCCACGGGCTGCCGAGGGTGTTGCCGTCGTTGTTGAACTGCGTTCGCTCCTTCTTCATCTTGAAGGGCTGGCCGTTCTCCTTCGTGAGCCGCGGCTTCGGGTCGAAGGTGTCCATGGACGACGGCCCGCCGTCCATGAAGAGGAAGATGACGCGGTCCGCTTTCGCCGGGAAGTGCGGCTTGCGCGTCTCGGCATTGGCTTGCTCGGCGAGGAACGCCGCGAGCGCCATCGCGCCGAATCCGTTCGCGGAGCGCGCCAGCCACTCGCGGCGGCTAAGTGAGTGATAAGTTTGCCGGCAGGGGTAATTCATAAGTCTCGGGGCGAAGCCCGCGGACGAACGTCCGCGGGCGGTCGCGGGAGGGCGGGAACCTCAATCATAATTGACGACTTCGCCGCCGTCGATGGTAATCAGCGCCTTGAGCACCATCTTGTCGACGGTGTCGCGGATGAAGCGGACGCTGCCGTCGCCGAGGAGGGCGTTGAAGCCGCCGTTCGAGTGCCCGCCGAGCTTGGGCAGGTCCTTCTTCGGGTCGTAGACGAGATCGTCGGGCTTGGTCCAGACGACGGCCTCGGCGGCCTCGACGATCATGAGCGAATTCGAGGTGCCGTCGGTGATCTGGGCGAAGCTCGTGCGGCCCTTCGGATCGTCGATGAAGAACGCGCGCGGCGAGGTGCCCTTCGCGCAGGTGAAGCCCTGGTAGAAGGTCATGCCGAGCTTCGTCGGCTTCGCGTTCGGCACCATGTACACCTTCGGCATCAGCTCGATCAGCTTCTTGTTGGTCTCGCCGTCCCACGGTTCGTCGAGTTTGAATTGCTTGTAGAGGTTGTCCTGCTCGATGTAGGGGAGCATGTGGACGCGCCAGGAGAGGATCGGCTTGCCGGCCTTGTCGTAGACGTTGGACGCCATCTTGCCGTTGACGTCGTGGTAGTTGTGCATGGCGAGGCCGAGCTGTTTGAGGTTGTTGGACCCCTGGGCGCGGCCGGCGGCCTCGCGCACCTTCTGCACGGCCGGGAGCATCAGGGCGATCGCCACGGGGTAGACGCCGGCGACCTGGCTGAACTCCTTCGGCACGGTGAAGCCGACCATGAGGTCGTTGCCGTCCTTCTTGATCGGCAGGTTGTCGAGGAGGGTGTTCGCCTGGTTCATGGCGCCGAGGCCGGCGAGGGCGCCGAAGAGTTCGGGGAGTTCCTGCGCGGGGCGCGGGCCGGCGTTCTCCTTCTCGAAGAGCGCCTTCTCGAGCTGCTGGCGCGGCTGCGTCATCAGCACTTTGGCGATCTTGATCGCGTCCCGCAGGGCGTCTTCGGCGTCGGCGACGGCCTTGGCGCCGGCGTAGTTCGCCCGCAGCGCGACGACCGGCGCCGCGTCCTTCAGGTCCATCGTCATCGTGATCCGCTCGGCCGCCAGCAGCGGGCGGATGTTCTCCGGCACGTCGTTGAACGCCTGCGGCGGGATCGGCAGCGCCTTCACGTTCACGGAGGCGACGACGGCCATCCCCTTCGCGGCGGTCTCGACGGCGGGGGTGATCCCGCCCTTCAGCACCGGCGGGCGCGCCAGGAACGCCTCGACCATCGGCGCGGGGCCGACGACGAGGTGCTTGTCGTCGGGGAAGTGCAGGCCGAGTTCGGTCTGCCGGTCGGCGTAGAGGGTCTTGCCGCCGGCCTTGGCGGTGAGGGCGTTCGGCAGGTGGAGCTTGACGATCTTGGCGGCGTCGATCGCCTCGGCGAAGCGCACGATGCCGACGACGGTCGGCGGTTCGCGGTCGTCCTTCGGCGGCAGCAGCACGATGGACACGCGGTCGATCGTCGCGGGCGACGGATAGACCTGCTTCTCGAAGGCGGTGAGCGCCTTCACGCCGGCGCTCTGCACCGTGTCGCGCACGGTGCGCATCATGTCGTGTTTCCAGATGTCGGCCACGCGGAGGTGGACGAAGCCGGCGGCGTCGCCGGGCACGAGGGCGAGGTCGGCGGGCAGGTCCTGGGCGCGGGTCGGCGCCTGCGTCAGGAGCAGGGCCGCCGCCGCGGCGAGAACTCGGCGGACTCGGGATCGCATGGTCGGTCTCCGGGGAGTATGGATGCGGTCAATCGAAGATATTCGGGATCACCATGCCGTCGTTGCGCTCGATGAGCAGCTTCATCACGCGGGCGCGGTCGGCGAGTTTCGCGAGGTTGATCGAGCGGACGCTGCCGTCGGCGAAGAGCACGAGCAGCGCATCGTCGAACGCCTTGGCGTAGTCGGCCGGGAATTCCTTGGTGGGATCGTAGTCGAAATCGTCGGGTTTGGCCCACGGCACCGGATCGCCGCCGGCCATGACCATGAGCGTATTCGACAGTCCGTCGGTCACTTCGACGAAGCGGCGGCCCTTCACGGCGTCGAACATCGCCGCATCGCCGACGAACGCCCTGTAGTTCGTCTGCCCCGGCTTCAGCTCAGCTCGCGGGTCCATGTAACTCTTGATCGAAACGTCGCTGAACTTCTTGTTGTGCTCGCTATCCCAGGGTTCGTCGAGTTTGAACTGGCGGTAGACGGCGTCCTGTTCCATGTAGGGCAGGATCGCCACGCGCCAGGAGAGCAGCTTCTTCCCCTTCTTGCCGAGGATCGCCGCGGGCGGCATGGCGTTGTGGACGTCGTGGTAGTTGTGCAGCGCGAGGCCGATCTGCTTGAGGTTGTTCATGGCGACGGCGCTCTCGGCCGCCTCGCGCACCTTCTGCACGCCCGGCAGGCCCACGCCCGCGGAGATCGCCGCCCCGGCCAGGAACGGCGAAGTCCACTCCGGCAGCTTCACCTTCGCCGTCAGGCTCGCCCCCTCGAGCGCGATCGGCGGATTCGCGAGGAAGTCGTCCAGGACGTTCAGCCCGCCCAGGCCGGCGACCGCGAGCGCCGCCTCCGGGAAGCTGCCGATCGGCTGCACCGGCTTCTTCTTCGCCGTCAGCACCTTCGCGAACTCCGCTTGGAGTTCCTTGCGTTGCACGTCGAGCAGGACGCGGCCGAGCGTCGCCAATTTCCGCAGCGCCTTCTCGCCGGCCACCGCCGCGTCGACGTTCGGGTACGTCAGCTTCAAGTCGACCACCGGTTCCTTCGCGAGGTCGATCGTGCCCGAGATCAGCGAGATTTCCGTCAGCGGCTTGTATTCGTCCGGGATCTGCGCGAGCACCTCGGCCGGGATCGGCAGCGCGACGACGTTCACGCCGACGGCGATCGGCTTCTCGACCGCCGCCCGCAGCGCCGGCGTCAGTGGGCCGTCCTTCCGCTCCGCCGACAAGATCGCCGCCACGCTCGCGTCGTCCCCCAGCACCAGCGTCCGCGAGTCGGTGAACGCGATCGCCACGGCGCTCTTCTCGGCGAGATAATAGTCCTTCCCGCCCGCCGTCTTCACTTTCGATTTCTCCGCGTGCGCCTTCAGCACGCGCTCGCGGTCGTACGGCTTGTCGAAATGCAGGATCAACGCCGGCTCGAACGGCTCGAAGATCGCGCGCCGATTCGATGCCCCCTTCCCCTTCGGCAGCAGCACGAGCGTCACGCGGTCGGTCGTCGACGGCTTCGGTTCGAAGTGCTCGTCCAACTGCGCGAACGCCTTCGACCCGGCCCGCTCCACGATCTCGCGGTACGGCTTCAGGTCTTCGCGCTTCCAGAGCTCCGCGGCGCGGATGTGGGCGAACCCGACCGCGTTCGACGGCACGAGCGCCAGATCCTCCGGCAACGGGCGACTGTCCGCCGCGGCCTCGCGCGACGGTCGCAGGACGGCCACCGCCGCCAGGGCGGCGAGGAAGAGCACGAGCGATCGGGACATGGCGAACCCTCGGCGGATACAGGTGAGACGCCGGTCGATCGGCCGCCTTCCGCGAATCCGACGGATTCGCCGGGCGGCTCAGTCCTTCAGGACGCCGAGCGTGCGCAACTGCGCCTTCACGTCGTCGGTCCACGGGTAGACGACCGGGAATTCGAGCGTCGCCCCCTCGAAGCCGGGGGAGCGCGGCAGGCCGGCGATCCGATAGCCGAACGGCGTCTTGACGAGCGGCACGAGGTGCTCGCCGGCGGCGACGCGGCGCGAGCCGTTCACCGGCAGCGGCGTGACCGCCTTGTCGAGCCGATCGACGTCGATCTCGCCGGCGATCGGATCGTGCTCCGGCCCGCGCAGCACGCGCACCACCGTCGCGACCGTGCGCACGTCGCCGGACTCGTTTGCCGTCAGGGCGAGGACGACGACGTGCGTGGCGTCGGTGAGCTGCGCCGGCGAGACGATCTGCACCGTGCCCTTGTGGGCGACGGCGTACCCGAGCCACGCCAGCCAGGCGGCGAGGGCGAGCGCGGCCGCGACGAGCTTTAGGCGGGCGAACGTCATCGGTCGATCTTCCGGGCGGAGTAGGCGGCGGTGGTGAAGTCGTAGCCGTCGGTCAGGGCGGCGGTCAGGTCGAAGCGGTCGCGGAAGTCGGCGGGATCGTCGCGCTCCGATTGGCTCAGGCGTTCGATCTTGATGAGGTTGAAGACCAGCGCGCCGATGTCGTCGGTGGCGTGGATGCCCCAGAGGCGGAAGACGACGGGCGCCATCATGCCGAACTGCTTCACCGCGAGTTCGCAGGCGCCCTTGAGGAGCTCCTCGCCGCCGACGTGGCAGTCGTCGCCGGGTTCGCGGCGGCCGTCGCGCGGGGCGCGCCCGAGCCGCTCCTGCGTGTAAGTGACGGTCTCGCACACGAAGTCGTACGCCTCGTACATGTAGCGAGGATCGTCTTGAATCAGATCGAGGATCTTCTGGTCCACCGCGTTCGTCCCTCGTCCATCCTGGTCAATTGGTCCCTACCCATTCCGCGTTTCGCCCGCTCCCCGTCGCGGGGGAGGGGCAATCCGTAGGGCGGGTCAATCGCTTCGCGCCGACCC
>CAYVRB010000257.1:0-9241 GCA_964453375.1 uncultured Alcaligenaceae bacterium | reverse complement strand
GCACGGCGCGGGCGACGGCGACGCGCACGGCGGCGACGGCGACGGCGGCGGCCACGCCGACCACCACGCCGGCCCCGGCTTCTACGGCACCGCCGAATACCTCCTGCTCCGCCCCCGCCGCGGCGCCTTCGACTACGCCCTCGTCGACCCGACCAGGAACCTCGCGCCCAACGGCTCCCTCGAATCGCTCAACTACGAACTCCGCAGCGGCGCCCGCGTCGGCGTCGGCTACCGCTTCAAGGACACCGCCTGGTCCGCCGGCTTCACCTACACCTACCTCCGCAGCAGCTCCGACAACACCCTCACCGCCGACCCGAACGGCCTGATCTACCCCACGCTCTCGCGCCCCGGCCTGCTCGACAACGTCGGCACCGCCGAGGCCTCCGCCAGCCTCGAATACAACGTCTTCGACGTCGAAATCAGCCGCCAGGTCCACGTCGACGACCGCCTGAACCTGCGGCTCTACGGCGGCGTGCGGTTCTCGACCATCCGCCAGGACTTCGACGCCATGTACGACCTGCGCGACGCCAACCGCGCCCGCGTCGCCACGCAATCGAACTTCGACGGCTTCGGCCCCCTGCTCGGTGCGGAAGCCAGCCTCAAGACACTCGGCGGCTTCCACCTCTTCGGCAAGACGTCCGCCGCCCTGCTCACCGGCACCGTCACCAACCCGTACCAGGAAACGAACAACGGCGGCCTGACCACCTTCGCCGACGTGACCTACCGCACCCGCCGCGTGCTGCCGGTCTTCGGCACCGGCATCGGCCTCGGCTGGGAACGCCGCGGCGTCGCCGTCCGCGTCGGCTACGAAATGACCAACTGGTTCAATCTCATCGACCAGATCCGCTTCACCAACGACCTGGCCGAGGGCAAGCTCACCACGCGGCAGGCGGACCTGTCGATGGAAGGCCTCTTCGTCCAGTTCGCCGTGCAGTATTGAGTCGTGACCGATTCCGCGAAGCCCCCGGACGATCGTCCGGGGGCTTTGTCGTTGCCCCGGCCCGATTGCGCCTTAAAGTGAGGGACACCGCCACGCCGGCCACGTTCGAGACGCCGAGCCATGTCGTCCGCCGCCGATGACGCCCCGCGACCGGCCCCCGATCCGAACCACGGTCCGACCGGGACCTTCCAGCAATATGTGCCCCCGTTGGCGGGGCGCGACGCGACGCTGACGTTCGCGCGCGCCGACTCCGGCCCGCAGCCGGCGGTGCAGTCCCGCGCGGAGCTGATCGCGCTCATCCACCGGAGCAAGGAAGGCCTCGAACCGCCGCTCGTCGCCGGGTACAAACCGATCCGCGAGCTGGGGTCCGGCGCGTACGGCACGGTCTGGGAGGCCGAGAACGCCGACACCGGCGAGCGCGTCGCCATCAAGTTCTTCCTGTTCTCGCGCCACAACACCGGCGACGTGCTGGAGGAGGTGACGAACCTGCGCGACGCCGAGGGCTGCTACGGCATCATCACCGTCAAGCAGGTCAACCGCCACGGGATCCCGCCGCACCATATCCCGAATTACGTGATGTCGCTGGAGGCTGGCGGCTCGCTGCACAAGAAGATCGAATCCAAGACGCTGACGGCCGAGGACTCGGTGCGGATCTTCCGGCAGCTCCTGCGCGCCATGACGTTCGTGCATTCGCGGGGCCTCCTGCACTGCGACCTGAAGCCGGCGAACGTGCTCTTGAACCGCGCCGGCGAGCCGGTCGTCGCCGACTTCGGCCAGGCGCAGCGCGCCAGCTCCACGGTGGCGGCGCTCGGCACGTTCTTCTACATGGCGCCGGAGCAGGCCACGCGCCAGCCCCGCAACCCCTGCACGCAGTCGGACGTCTACGCGCTCGGCGCCATCCTCTACACGATGCTGACGGGCAAGCCGCCGCGGCACGACGAGGCGTTCCTCGCCAAGCTACGCCAGCAATCCGACGTGGACGAGACGCTGGAGCAATACCGGGAGGGCCTGAAGGACCTGCCGAAACCGGAGAACCACCGCGCCCTCGTGGACCCGTTGCTGGCGCAGCTGATCGATCGCTCGCTGGACCTCGACCCGGAGAAGCGGCCGGACGACGCCGGCGACCTGCTGCGGATGCTGAACCGGCGGGACTGGTGGAACCGCACGCGGCCGGTGGTGACGGTGGGCACCGTGGCGACGGCGGTGGCGATCGCGCTGCTGGTCGGCCTGAGCATCGCGGCCGGGAACTACGTCCTGAAGCGATCCAAGGCGGACATCACGCGCGAGATCCAGGGGAGCCTGCTGCGCGACGCCTGGTTCGGCAAGCAGGCGGTCGATTCCAAATTCCACGAGCGGATCGATTTCCTCGAAGACACGGCGGCGGAGGATTGCCCGGCGGCGCTGCGCGCGTGGCTCGCCGCGACCGCGAAGCGGATCGGCGCCGAATCCGATGCGACCGAATCGCTGCGGACGCTCGACCGCGCCGCGATCGACGCCTGGCTGATCGAACGCCACAAGGACCTCGTCATGCGCGAGGACGTCGGCGGCTGGAAGGCGCTCGGCCTCATCCTCGTCGCCCGCGATCGCGGCTTCTACCTCAGCCGCGTCAAGTCCGATGGCACGCTGGACGACCGGAACGGCGCGGACGTGAAGCACGTCTACGCGCGGGACTGGTCCTTCCGCGACTACTTCAACGGCCGCGGCAACGACTTCGCCCGCGAGAACCAGCCGCACGAACCGGTCCACCACACGCACATCAGCCACGCCTACCGCTCCCGCGCCGACGAACGCCCCTGGCTCGTCGACATCTCCTCGCCGATCTTCGACCGCCCCGGCGGCGACGTCGTCGCGCTCCTCGTCTCGGGCTTCAAGGTCAACGACGACCTGCGCCGCTGGATCGAGACCCCCAAGCACGCCTTCCCCGAAGACATGACCATCGCCAGCGAAGTCCGCTCGGTGATGGTGAACGACCGCGGCACCTGGGTCTGGCACGAGGACGGCATGGACCGGCTCGGACAATCCGATGCGCCGCGCGACCCCGAACCGTACCTCGTCGACACGCCCGGCGGCCTGCGCTTCCCCACCGTGGACGGCGGCGGCGACCCGCTCGAGCGCGGCCTGTCTGCGGCCCACCGCGATTCCGCCGCCTCCGCCGCCAACCGGGCGCGCACCTACCTCGCCGCCTACGAAGTCCTCAAACCGTATTCCCTCAGCCGCTACGACCGGTTGCGCGAGCGCGACTGGCACCTCGTCGTGAAATTGGACGCCGAGACGGCGCTGAAACCAGTCGAAGACCTAAAACAAAAGATGCAGTGGGCCGGCTCGATCCTATTCCTCGGCCTGCTCGGCCTGACCGTCACGCTCTGGGTTTGGTTGATTCGGCTGCTGCGCCGCCAGGAGTTCGCGAACCATGGCTGAATTGGAAGCCCTCCACGAGAACAAGGACCTCGGCATCCGCAACGGCTGGCGCAACGAGCTTCCCCTCAACCAGCCGATCAAGCTCGGCCGCGTCTTCGGCCAATCCGACTGGTGGATGAACGACGGCCTCATCTCCTCCTTCCACGCCACCGTCGTCTGGGACGGCGAGAAGCTCAACGTCGCCGAGCGCACCGACCCGCCGCCCACGAACCGCATCTACTACCAGTCCCGCCCGCAGCCGACCTTCAGCATCAAGCCGCCCGATTCGTTCGTGATCGGCAACACGGTCTTCATGCTCCACGCCGGCAACTCCGCGGCGCTGGCGAACGACCGCCCCGACATGACGCTCGCCGAGGCCAGCTTCACGCGCGCCCAGCTCCGGCAGGTCCCCTTCGACACCTCCGCCACCTTCCTGCGCGCGCTCGAGCAGATCCCGGAAGTCCTGCGGCTGGCGAGCGACGAGGACATGCTGTTCCGCAACATGGTGAAGGTGGGCCTGGACGCGCTGCCGCAGGCGGACGCCGTCGCCATCGTGCAGGTGCCGCCGGAGGCCACCGAGGCCGAGAAGCGCGTGCTCGTGCGGAACCACCTCCAGCGCATGGCCGGCAAGGCGGAGATCTTCATGCCCTCGCGCCGCCTCGCCTACAAGGCGATCCGCGCCGAGCGCAAGAGCGTTCTGCACGTCTGGATCGGCGAGAAGAACGAGAACGTGACGATGCGCCTGGACTCGCACATGCCGGGCGTGCCCTGGGCCATCTGCACCCCCTTCAAGGACGACTCCGGCTGGGGCCTCTACGCCGACGGCCGGATGCCCAAGGAGCCGCAGATCGTCAACGGGCAGATCCGCGACAAGGAACTGCAGGACTACCAAAAGGTGATCGAGCTGATCGCCGGGCTGATCGAATCGACGCGCAAGGCGCACCAACTGGACCGGCAACTGACGATGTACCGCCGCTTCGTGCCGCGCCGCCTCTGGAACGACTCCTCCGCGGAGCAGTTGGACGAAATCCTCCACCCGCGCCTGACGACGGCGACGGTGATGTTCTGCGACATCCGCGGCTCGTGCCGCTTCGCCGAGGACGGCGAGGGCGACCTCGAAGGCGCCTGGTTCGACCTCTCCACCGCCATCGACGACATGACCAACGACATCTCCAGCGAGGACGGCGTCGTCGCCGGCTTCCAGGGGGACGCCGTCATGGCCTTCTGGGGCTGGCCCGACAGCCAGCCCGACCAGATCGAACGCGCCTGCCGCGCCGCCCTCCGCATCCGCCGCCGCTTCGACAAGGACGGCCGCTGGAACTCCCTCTCCTGCGGCATCGGCATCGCGCACGGCAAGGTCATGGCCGGACGCATGGGCGCCTCCGACCTCGCCAAGATCGACGTCTTCGGACCCACCGTCAACCTCGCCTCCCGCCTCGAATCGATGACCAAGCGCTTCGGCGTCCGCATGCTCGTCGACGAAACCGTCGCCAAGCAGATCGCCGACAAGCGCTCCCACCAGATGCGCGTCCGCCGCCTCGGCCGCTACACCCCCGCCGGCATGACCAAGGGCCTCGTCGTCAGCGAGCTCCTCCCCAGCGAAATGGAACTCGTGCAGGGCAACCTTAAGGAGCCGCAGCGCCGCAGTTGGGAGGAGGCGATCGGCTGGTTCCTCGCCGGCGAGTGGAGCCAGGCGCGCAACCGCTTCGAGCAGTTCTTCTCCGGCGACGCCACCGCCAAGATGCTGCTCGCCCACATGGCCAAGTCCAACGACGCCCCCCCCAAAGGCTGGCCCGAGAACCCCGACATCGCGCTGGATACGAAGTAATTTCCTCCCCCCGGTGACGCCATGATTCCCCTCTCGCTCTTCCTCTCCGCGGCCGTGCTCGCCGCCGATCCCGAATCGTTCGAGCGCTGGGAGAAGGAGATCGCCGGCATCGAGAAGCGCCTCGCGGCCGCCCCGCCCGCGAAGGGGGGCGTCGTCTTCGCCGGCAGCTCCAGCATCCGGCTCTGGAACCTCGAGAAGTCGTTCCCGAACCAAAACTACGTGAACGTCGGCTTCGGCGGCTCCGAGATCCGCGACACGACGCATTTCGTCGACCGCCTCCTCGTGCCGCTGGCGCCGAAGGCGATCGTCTTCTACGCCGGCGACAACGACATCGCGAAGAAGCGGACGCCGGAGCAGGTGCGCGACGACTTTACCGCCTTCGTCAAGGCGGTGCGGGCGAAGCTGCCGAAGGCGAAAATCCATTATCTGCCGGTGAAGCCGAGCCTCGCGCGGTGGTCGATGTACGACGCGCAGACGAAGGCGAACGCGTACGTGAAGGCCGCGTGCGCCGCGGACCCCTCGCTCGGGTACATCGACATCGTGCCGGCGACGCTCGGCGCGGACGGGAAGCCGAAGCCGGAGTTCTTCGTGAAGGACGGCCTGCACCTGAGCGAGGCCGGATATAAAGCGTGGTCCGACGTCGTGCGCAAGGCGCTGGAGTGAGCGGCATGCACCGCGCCGCCGACCTGATCGCGTTCGCGTCCGACCTCTTCGCCGCCGCCGGCTGCGACGGCGACAAGCCCGCGACCATCGCCGCCGGCCTCGTCGAGGCCGACCTGCTGGGACATACCACGCACGGTTTGCAGCTCGCCCCGGCCTACCTGAACGAACTCGCCGCCGGACGCATGACGCCGACCGGCGAACCGGACGTGGTTCAGGATCGCGGCCCGACCGTGACGTGGGACGGCCGGGCGCTGCCCGGCGTCTGGCTCGCTGCGAAGGCCGTCGATCTCGCCGCCGAGCGAGCCTTGCGATACGGCCTCTGCGCCGTCGCGATCCGCCGCAGCCACCATATCGCCTGCCTCGCCGCCTTCCTCGAACGCGCCACGCGTCGCGGACTGATGGTGACGGTCGCCAGTTCCGATCCCGCCGTCGCGAGCGTCGCCCCGTTCGGCGGAACGAAAGCCGTCTACACGCCCGACCCGATCGCCATCGGCATCCCCACCGGCGGCGATCCGATCCTCATCGACATCAGCGCGTCCATCACGACGAACGGCATGGCCGCCCGGCTCCGCAAGGAAGGGAAGCACTTCCCCGGCCCCTGGGCGCTCGACGCGAACGGGAATGTCACCGACGATCCCGAAGCGCTCTTCGCGAACCCGCCCGGCACGCTCCTGCCCACCGGCGGCGCCGACCACGGCCACAAGGGCTACGGCCTCGCGCTGTTCATCGAAGCCCTGACGCAGGGCTTCGGCGGCCACGGCCGCGCCGACGCCCCGACCGGCTGGGGCGCCTCCGTCTTCGTCCAGTGCTTTGACCCCGCCGCGTTCGGCGGAACGGACGCCTTCCTTCGGCAATCGACGTGGCTCGCCGACGCCTGCCGCGCCTGCCCGCCGACGCCGGGCGTCGATACGGTGCGCCTCCCCGGCCAGCGCGGCCTGGAACGGAAACGGAAGGCGCTCGCCGAGGGAGTGGAGTTGTATCCCGGCGTCCTCGACGCGCTGGTTCCGTACGCCGCGAAGTGGTCGATCCGTGTGCCCGAAGCGATGAACCGTTGAAGATTATGAGTATCTCGTCGGCTCGATTGAATTGCCAATCCATCCCGCTAATCGAAGTGAAACGCAACCGGGTGACGCCATGTCCGTTCCACTCCTCGCGCTCGCCATGTCCCTTTCCGCGCCGCCCGCCGTCGAGATCGTCGGCCATCGCGGGGCGTCGTGGGACGCGCCCGAGAACACCGTCGCCAGCGTCAAGCTCGCCTGGGAGCAGAAGGCCGACGCCGCCGAGTTCGACGTCTACCTCAGCAAGGACGGCAAGATCGTCGTCCTGCACGACAAGACGCTCAAGCGCACCGCCGGCTTCGACAAGGCCGTGACGGAGCTGACCGCGAGCGAACTCGGCTCGATGGACGTCGGCCGCTGGAAGGGTGAGCGCTTCGCCGGCGAACGGTTGCCGATGCTCGAGGACGTGCTCGCGACCGTGCCGGTCGGGAAGCGCGTCTTCATCGAAGTGAAGTGCGGCCCGGAGATCGTGCCGGAACTGGACCGCGTCCTGAAGGCGGGCAAGCTGAAGCCCGAGCAGACCGCGATCATCGCGTTCTCGTCCGACGTGGTCGCCGCGGCGAAGAAGGCCCGACCGGATTTGAAAGCCTATTGGGTCGCGAGCATCGCGCCGAAGAAGGACAAGCCCGCGCCGAAGGCGTCGGAACTGATCGCCACCGCGAAGACGATTTCGGCCGACGGCCTCGACCTCTCGGCGACGCCCGGCGTGCTCACCGCCGAGTACGCGAAGGCGATCCGCGACGCCGGGCTGCCGCTCTTCGTCTGGACCGTCAACGACGTCTCCCTCGCGCGCAGGATGATCGAACTCGGCGCCGTCGGCCTCACCACCGACCGCCCCGCGTGGCTGCGCGCCCGCCTCGCCGACGATCCGAACGACCTGCGCGTGATGAGCTACAACATCCGCTATTCCGCCGCCAAAGACGGCATCAACGCCTGGGACAACCGCAAGGAATTCCTCTTCGAACGCATCGCCGACTTCGACCCCGACCTCCTCGGCACGCAGGAGACGCTCGCCAACCAGCGGGACTTCCTCGCCAAGAAGCTCACGGGCTACGTCGGTCTCTGGGCCGGCCGCGACGACGGCCAGGAGAAGGGCGAGATGATGGCGCTCTGGTGGCGCACGGAGCGCTTCGAGAAGCTCGCCGGCGGGCACTTCTGGCTGAGCGAGACGCCGGAAAAGGTCGGCTCGAAGAGCTGGGACAGCTCGCTGCCGCGCATGGCGACGTGGGTGAAGCTGAAGGACAAGACGGCCCCGGACGCGCCGCCGATCCTGTCCGTCAACACGCACTTCGACCACCTGGGCAAGGTCGCCCGCGTCGAGTCGGCGAAGGTGATCCGCCGCAAGATCGCCGACCTTGGCGCCGGATGCCGCGTCGTCCTCACCGGCGACTTCAACTCCGGCGATGGGAGCGATCCGTACAAGACCATTTTCGGCGAGTTCGACGGAACGCCGACGCCGCTCGTCGACACCTTCCGCGCCGCGCATCCGACGCCCGTGATGGACGAAGGCACCGCCAACGGCTTCGACGCGACGCGCACGGCCGGCGCCCGCATCGACTGGATCGGTTGCACGAAGGACTGGGAGACGCGCGGCGCCGGCATCGACCGCGCCGCCCGCGCCGGCCGCACGCCCTCGGACCACTTCGCGATCACCGCCGTGCTCAAGCCGAAGAAATGAACGTTCAATTCCCGCCCATGCGGCCGCCGAACCCGCCGCCGCCGCGGCCCTGCTCCTTCTGCTGCATGTAGACGGCGAGGTCGCGGCGGAGTTGGCTGTTGTGTTCGTCCCGCATCTCACGGTAGAGCTTGAGCCAGTAGCGGCGCGACGCGAGTCCGTCGACGATCGCCAGGCCGATGAGCGCGACCGTCAGCGCCATCACGCCCATCCAGTACGCGCCCCAGCGCCAGACGAATTGGCGCTCCTCGTCGGTCATCTCCTTCTTCTCGCCGTTGGCGTCGGCCGGCTTCTTCTCGCCGAGTTCGTCGGCCCGCGCCTCCATGCCGGAGAGGAACGCGCCGGCGATCATGCCGCCGATGACGACGACGAGCGCGCCGACGACGAAGCGGCGGCGGTGCCGGCCGCGCAGGTAGGCGGCCTCGTCGCTGGGCACGAGTTTGCGCGCGCGGAGGTCGCGGAGGCCGCGGAGCTGTTGCCACGCGGAGACGAGGCCGACGACGACGAGGGGGATCGCGAGCGCGAGGGCGGCGATCATCTTGGAGTTCACGTCGCGGTCCTCGGAGGTACGGTTCAGGATGCCGAATCCGGGAGTGGCGTCAAGTTGCCGCGCGGCGGCTCGCCCGGCCGCCGCGCGGGAAAATGGACTGGAAAGCGCGGCCCGAGTTGCTATTTTGACG
>CAYVRB010000256.1:0-9266 GCA_964453375.1 uncultured Alcaligenaceae bacterium | reverse complement strand
GCCGCCACCGGGATGCCGACCACGTTGTAGACGAAGGCGAAGAACAGGTTTTGGCGGATCGTCCGCATGGTCGCGCGGGAGAGTTCCACGGCGGAGGCCACTCCCGACAAGTCGCCTTTCACGAGCGTGATGTCGGCCGCCTCAATCGCCACATCCGTGCCGGTTCCCATCGCCACACCCAAGTCGGCCGCGGCGAGTGCCGGCGCGTCGTTGATCCCGTCGCCGACCATCGCCACCACCTTCCCACCGGCTTGGAGCTTCCGCACTTCCGCCACCTTCCCCTCGGGCAGCACGTCCGCCACGACGCGGTCGATGCCGACCTCGCGGGCGACGGCCTCGGCCGTGCCCCGGTTGTCGCCGGTGAGAAGCACCACTTCAAGTCCCATGGAACGTAGCCGCTCGACCGCCGCCTTCGAGGTCGGCTTCACCGGGTCGGACACCGCGATCAGGCCCGCATACTTGCCGTCCACGGCGACGAGCAGCGTGGTTCTCCCGGTGGAAGCGGCCCTTTCCGCCGTCGCGGTGTCGAACGACACCTTGCGGGACGCGAGCAATCGGGCGTTCCCGACCAGCACGGTACGCCCTTCGATTTTCGCCGAAAGCCCGTGGCCGGCGATGGCCTCAAAGTTCTCGGGTTGAGGGATCGAGAGACCACGGGCTTGTGCCGCCACGATCACGGCACGGGCGAGCGGGTGTTCGGACCCTTGCTCCGCCGCCGCCGCGAGGCGCAACAAATCGTGTTCGCTGAATCCGACCGGCGTCACGTCGGTGACGGCCGGTTTGCCCTCCGTCACCGTGCCGGTCTTATCGAGAACGATGGTGGTGAGTCGGCCGGCGGCTTCGAGGGGCTCCCCGCCTTTGATCAGAATCCCGGCCTGCGCCCCCCGCCCGGTGCCGACCATGACCGCCGTCGGCGTGGCGAGACCGAGCGCACAAGGGCAGGCGATGATGAGGACGGACACGAAGGTGAGGAGGGCGAACGTGAGCCGCGATTCGGGCTGGGCGAGGTCGAACCAGACGACGAAGGTGAGGACAGCGAAACATAGAACGGCCGGCACGAAGTATCCGGCCACGGCGTCCGCGAGCTTCTGAATGGGAGCCTTCGACCCTTGGGCCTCTTGCACCATCCGGACGATCTGTTGGAGGACGGTGTCGGCCCCCACTTTGGTGGCCGTCATACGGAACGACCCAGTCGTGTTCACCGTGGCCCCGATGACCGAATCGCCCGGCGACTTGGAGACCGGCAACGGCTCGCCGGTGAGCATGCTCTCGTCCACCGCCGAGGAGCCGTCGAGTACCGTGCCATCGACCGGAACCTTCTCCCCCGGCCGCACCCGGATCACGTCACCGACCGCGACTTCGCCGATAGGCACGTCCGTCTCGACACCACCCCGCTCCACCCGCGCCGTCTTCGGGGCTAGACCGATGAGCGCCCGGATCGCCCCGCCGGTGCGAGTACGCGCCCGCGCTTCGAGCAGTCGGCCGAGCAGAATCAGGTCGACGATCACCGCGGCGACTTCGTAATAGACGCCGGCGTTCGCACCCGTAGTGTGCCCCGCGTGTTCGGTGGCCCCGCCGACCGAGACCCATTCGGGGACGATGGTTGCGACAACGCTGTAGGCATAGGCGGAGAAAGTGCCGATTGCGACGAGCGTGTTCATGTCCGCCGCCCGGTGCCGGGCCGCCGCCCAGGCCCCGCTGAAGAACTCCCACCCCGCCCAGAATAGTACCGGCGTGCAGAGAACGAGTTCGACCCACGCCCGCCCCGGGAAGTTGAGAGCCTGAGCCAGCGAGGGGATCAAGTGTCCGCCCATCGCCAGCACGGCCAGCGGAACCGTGAGTGCGGAGGCCACCAGGAACCGCAAGCGGGTGCGGGCGAAGTCGGCATCCCGTGCGGCTTGCTCGGCGTCCGACACACCACCCGAATGGCGATCGTCGGGAGACGGCAGCACGGCGTCGTATCCGGTCCTGCGAACGATCTCTCGCAGGTCATTCGGGGCTGTCGTGGTCGGGTCGAATTCGACCGTCGCCCGCCCGGTGGCGAAGTTGACGGCCGCCCGCGATACCCCTGGGGCCGTGTTCAACGCCCCTTCAATGCGTACTGCGCACGCCGCACAGTGCATCCCGATCACCGGCATGTCCACTCGGGACGCGGGTTCGGCGTTCGGTCGATTCACGGCAGTCTCCTTACGCGAGTTGGAACCCGGCTTTTTTCAAGCCGTCTACGACGGTGGTGCGAGTCACCCGCTCGTCGTGAGACACGGTCACTCGCTTCTCGGGCACTTCAACGCCCACGTCGGACACTCCGGGTATGGCGAGTAACGCCCTTTTGACCGAATTCGCACAACCGCCGCAAACGATCCCTTCGGCGGTCACAGTTGTGGTTTGCATCTTTAGCTCCTCACGCTGAGTTATTTCAGGAATCGAGACAAGACGGTCCGCACTTCGGCCAGGAGTTGGTCCTTCGTCATGGGCCTGGCACTTTTGTGTTCGCTCCCGGTGCCGTGGCCGATCACGCACGACTCCAAGTGAGCCGCGATCAACTCCTTCCCCAGGGCGTCGAGCGCCGAACGAATGGCGGCGATCTGGTTGAGTACGTCCACGCAGTAGCGGTCCTCGTCGAGCATCCGCTGAACGCCGGCCACCTGACCCGCGATCCGCTTCACCCTCGTCGTCACCCGCTTCTTCGTGTCCGCGTTCATCGCGCTCTCCCGCCGTGACCTTGTCACGCCCCATCGTATACCCCCAGGGGGTATAAGTAAAGGAGCGTCTTTGGCGGGTAGCGTCTCAGTTTGGCATTTTGGCTTCGACGGTACAAGGAGTTACGATCCGAGCTGAGACACTACCGCTTTTCGTGGCTACTTGACCTGTAACGTGTCTCCAATCGCCATTACCGGGATTGCCGAGACAGGCATGCGCACCGGATTCGCTCTGAGCTTTCGGTACACAAGCAAACGCGAGGACGCAAAGTTCTCGTAGTTCGTGCGAAGCGGAATTGCCTCTTCGAGTGCGTACTCAGCCGGACGTTCACGGAGTACGCGGCGGAGTCTGTCACCCGTTGGCGTGTGGATAAAAACCTGCGGTTCTTCGATGACGAGGAACTCGGGGTCGTAGCGGTGGATCAGTTCGACGACTTGCTCATCTGTCTTTGCGTACTCTTCGTAACCGCCCCGAGGGTCACTGAACACGGAGTATAGCAATTTGTCAGCCCGCAAGATTGTGATCCGCCGCTCTGCATCGTGACGGCGGACGGCGTAGATGAACGCGCCGTTCAGTTGGCCGTCGTAAAGGACTGGACGCTCGCCCGATGCCTTGTCAAGCACTCGACCGGCGGCCTCACTGGTGCCACAGAGGTATTGGCCCGTCCAACCCGTCGAGCGTAGCGGTCCGATAGTCTCCCACCCCACCCATCCGAGAAGGAACGCACAGGCAACCACTTCCCAGCGATAATGTCCGCGTGGCAAAACCAAGACACCCTGGACGGCAAGCAGGGCCAGAGCCGGCACCCAGTAAATGGCGTGCCGCGCTTCCGGCTCGGCGAGCGGGACGAACGTCAGGTAGGTAGCAGCGAGGAGTGCGAAGTAGACCCCACTCTGCTTGCGATCCTGCCAGAGGCAATACACGAGACCGACTCCGGCCGATACCGCCGCAGACCAGCCGATTTGTTCCGGGAGATAGGATGGGTACAGGTAGAAGTTTCTCAGGTCTAACCACGAGGTCGCTCGATTTCCGGTGCCGCTGGTCGCGGCATGATGGATGCCTGAACCGTATACCTGCCAAGTGAACAGGTAGTAGGGTACCGTCAGCAACAGCGCGAGCAGCAGTCCGAGAAGAACGGGACGCCGGAGCAGTAAGCCGAACTGCTTTGTGAAGCCAAGCCTCAGCAAAACGAATGGCAACAGCAGTACGCCATCGAACCGTGTCAACGCTGCGAATGCGGCGAACAGACAAGCAAGCACCGCGTCGCGGGCACGCTTCTCCCCGAGATACCGCTCGAAGTGAAAGACGGAAGCCAGCACGAGTGCAAGCGTCGGGACTTCGAGTAACACATATCCGCTGTACATGAACACGAGCGGAGCGAGACCGAGTACGCCCAATGCGGTCAAGGCCACCGGGGTGCCGTGTGTGCGTCGGAACAGTCGGTAGGCGTACACACCACCGAATAACGCAAACCCGTAAATGACGAGCCGTGAGACCATGTAGCTGGTCCCAAAGACACACATCGCTACCCCTTCCACGAGGTAAAAGAACGGGGGCCAGATGATGAGCCCGAGCGCCGGATACTGCATGTAATACCGAACCGCATACTCACGCGGGTCGGCGGTCGAAGTCGGCCAGTCGGCGAGCGCATCTCGCACGAACACGCCCGTCATCACATGTCGCGTCTCGTCTCCATTCTTGAACGGCTCCCCAACCGGCGAGAAGCAGAAATGTAAAAACGCGAGGCCGGTCAGTATTATTGACGGCGGCCAAACCTTTCCGAGGAATTCGCGGATCGTCATTCGGGACTCCCTTGCAGATTCCTCTGTTGGTGATTCGCTACCGACTGTCCATCAGTGGTCGATTCGGGCGACCCTAGCAGGTCGAGTAACTTCCGCCGGGTCCGCCAGAACACGTCTTCCATGAGGATGTGTGCGAACTCGCCGTTCCGTCCGACGCTGAACAGCCCTTCCACGCCGGTTCCCTGCTCAAACCTTCGCCGGTCGGCTTCGTACTCGGTGAGAAACACCGGGTACGCGAGTGGAGTCCGTACCACTCGGCAGCCGAGGAAACGCTTAGCCAGACCCGGAACGATGCGATCCAGTGCGTTCAGGCAGAGCGCACCCAGGGATTCCTCCGTCGCAGTCCAAGTTTCGTCCCCGACGCGGCAGCCGATGTCGCAGGTGACTTGCGTCTTGCCCGTCGGCACCAGCCAGGGTAGCCCGAGGCCGATTTCGCTCAAGCGGAAGAAAGGATACTCCGCCCCCGGAGTCCAAGTGACGACATCGGGCAGGCCACTCGCCCCGTCGAACTTCATGTTCACGAACACCATCGCGCGGTAGCGGAACCGTGCCAAATGCGAAAGGCAGTCGGTTCCGCGAACCAGTTTCGCGAGTATGTGGACCGGGGCCGTACTCACGACGGCGCGGGCCGGAACGTCCTCTCCTTTTACCCGCACCCCGACTGCCCGTTCGTTCTCGACCAGGATCGCCTCCACCGGCGATTCCGTGTGAATGACATCGCGGATTTCGTCGGCCAAACGCTCGCACACCGACCCGATGCCCCCTTCGGGATAGACGTGCCAGACGTGGGGCGATTCCGTGACGGTCCCGCTGTAGCCAACGGCCACCGTTCGGCGTGTGATCTTCGCGGCAGCTTTCAGCATCATCGTTCGAGGCAGGCTGGTGGCAAACTTCTCGCCGACCGAAGCAGCCAATTCCGCTCCGGACGCTCCCGACCACGCTTCGGTGAGCGGGAGCGCGATCTCGTCGGCGAGCTTGCGGCCGTACTGCCCGCGATAGTGGTCGGTAGCCGTGATCGGTTTTCCGGCGAGCAGACCGCGGGCTTTCGCCGCCACCGCGCTCGACACGTACCGCAGCGACCGCATCAGCCCGAACGGGTACGAATACCCACGCCCGCGATGCCACACCGTCTCCCCGTACCGCGGCATCGGTCGGCACGAGGCGGAAACGCCCACCGCCGCTGCCAGCCGGTTGGTGATGAAGTGTGCCCCGCAATCGTATGTAAACCCGTCCTCGTCCCGCTCGCTTCGCGCAAGCCCGGCGAGGTGCTTGCCGGCTTCATACACCCGGACCGGCACCCCGTGCCGCCGCAAGTACGTGGCGGCCGTAAGCCCGGCGAGGCCGGCCCCGAGGATCGCCACCGGTTGGTCGTCCTGAGTCATGACTTCACCTCCACTTCGGTCGTGGGCTTGCGGAACAGCCCGTGGAGAATTGCCCCCCGGCCGATGGCGGCGAGCGGCATGTCGAACAAAGTGAACACGCCGAGCGCGATGGTTGATCGGAGCGACAGCCGGTTCACCAGCCAGCGCGGTCCGCCCCAGTCGTCGAGCCAGTTGCGGAAGGAGTACACCCAGTTGACCGGGCTGACGGCGGTCGCGATCCGCTCGACCGAGAGACCCGCAGCAGTTCCGAGCCGGGCTAACGTCGTTCGGTCGAAGAGGTAGGTGTGCCGGGGAAAGTGATACCCGCCCCAATGCCGCCCGCCGAACAGGCCGAAGTCCGGCGACCCGACGTTATCCGTCACGACGACCACACGACCGCCGGGCGCGAGCAATCTGGCGACGGAACGCATGGTTGTCAGCGGGTCGGAAAGGTGTTCGACAGTCATCACCAACAAGATCAGATGGTACGCCGAAGCCGGAAGGTTTACGGTTTCCACGCCGCCGTGGTGGACCGTCAGCCCGCCATCGCGCGCCGGCGTGACCGCTCGTGCGTCGGCATCGACTCCTTCGAGCTTCCAACCCGTTAGGCCGAACTCCCGAAGCAATCCGAGGTGAAAGCCGTCCCCACAACCGACATCGAGTATGCGGGCATCGGCCGGCAGACCTCGACACCAGCGGAGCAGTCGTCGGGCTTCCAGCCGGCGACGGACTCGATAGACGAAACCGTACTCGGCCGGGCGGAATTGGAAAGCGTGGTAGTCGTCCGGGTAGATTCGTGCCGATTCGTCGTCCGCCGGGCGAGGGTTCAGGTAGACTAGCCGGCATTGGCGGCATCGCACCGCCAGGAATTCATCCGCGGTGGTGCGGTACTCGAAATCGGCCCCGACCGCGACGGGTTCGGCATCTTCGATTCGACATAGACTACAGAGGGCGGGTATCAAACGAAGCGAACACGACTCGACTTTGCCAAGTGGTGGCTGAGCAGATTCGTTGGTGGCGATGGGCGACGACAAACATTATCCTCTGTTGGTGTGGAATCAAACGGGTTCTTCCCGACAACTCGGCCACGATTTGGCAATTCAGTCGTTCGGGTGGATCGAAGCATAGAACACTCAGCGGACGTACCTCTCCACGGGCTTCACTCCTTCCGGTTTCTCTTTGGCCAACAACACGAACTCGTCGATGCACGGCTGACAGCAGAACCAGTATTTCTGGCCGCCGATCACCCAGGCGAAGGTCGGTTCGGCCTTGAATCCCGAGACGGGACACAACCGATCTCCCGTTGTCGGCGTGTGGTCGTGGGAAGGTGTTGCCGCAGCCCATCGGGCATCGGCCGGGCGACCGCCATTCTCTCGAATGTCTTCATCCAGGTATTTTCCGCCCGGTGAGAGGAAGATACGGCGTTGCTCATCCTTGAATGCCGCGCGGAAGGCTTCGTCCCCAACAGGCGAGACCCAATCGAATTCGAACCGGAACCGCTCTCCATGCACCTTGAACTCGGTGAACCGGACCAGCAGCTTTCCGTTGACCGCCCGCGCCGGCAGTCGCCCGACGAATCGGGTCGTCTTCGCACCCGCCTTTCCCTCCTCCGGAACGGGGCGGAGCATGACGGGGTAGGTTTCGGTTTCGGGCGAACTCTGCACCGTGAAAACCATCGGTTCAGAATCGATCGGCAGCGGCAGTGTGGCCGACTCGTCGAGCGGGAAAAGGTGGACGACGCCCGTCGGTTCGACGACGAACTCGACGTGGTAGTGCGTCGGTCCCGCCTTGAAGACGACGACTTGGCCGGAGTGAAGGGCGGGCGGGTGGCCGTGGATATCCGGCTGTCGCGGAGTCGGCAGGAACAGGAACGCGAGTGTGCCTACGAATAGTCCCGCGCAGACGATCCCACTCAGCCAGATCACGACGCGGTAGCCGCGCCGATTCGCAGGCGGCGCACGATCACGGTCGTTCCGTTGCTTTCGCCGTCGCGTCATGTACCACCCCCGCGGGAGCAAACAGTCCGGACCGAACCGCGGAATGCAGTCGGCGTTTCCTCCGAGCAGTAACGGAGGCGACTCGATTCGCACAACAAAGCACGAACGACGCCGGTCGTGGGGAACGCCGCCACGGCCCCCGAGACCGACTTGGACAACTACTTCTTCTCTTCGACCTTGCTGACCTTCACCCACTTCTTGCCGTCCTTCTCGGTGACGGTACCCGTCACCTTCGCGCCTTCCTTCTTGCCGCCGCCGCACAGCCCCTCGTGGTAGTCCTCGCCGTTGCCCTTGTCGTCCAGGAAGTAGGTGACGGTCTTGTCCCCGTCTTTCACTTGAATGGCGTTGGTACACTTCTTCACACCGGCTTCCTTCAGACCGCACTTCGCGCACCACAGCGTACCTTCGAGCTTGACCTCTTTGGCGTCCGCCTTGTCGGCCACCTTCTCCGTCGCCTTCGGTTCGTCGGCCGAGACCAGCGCCGCCTTATCCTTGCCGCAACATGAGCCGCCCTTGCCGCAACACGAGGCGATCACCTTCTCGGTCGAGACGACGACCGTCGCGGCGTCCGTCGGAGCGGCCGTATGTTGGTGTCCGCCCGGCGCGGGGACCGGCGGGGTCGCCGGCATCATCATCCCCGGCATCGCGTGCGGGACCACGGGGCCGCCACAGCACGGGGCCGCCGGTTGCGGCGCGGAGTACACCGCCATCGGAGCCGGCTGGGAGCAGCCGCACCCGCCGCGGACACGGAGCCGGCCGGCCGCGTTGGCGTCCACCGTCACCAGGGCGGTCGCGGCGACCGCGCACGCCAGCATCAGAACTCGATTCATCAGACCTTCTCCTGGGGCGACGTTCATGACGTAGCCCGGTTCAACCGCCGGAGTTCCGTTGACACAGCAACGGCTTCTATGCTCCGGCGGTAGTCGGTGCCCCGGGTCGGCCGTTCAAACCGGCGGGGGGAATTCTTGGCGGGCCACACTCCTCGGCAGGAGGTGGATTTGAGTCGGCGGGCAATGAGCCACGATTCGCTACAATCAGTGGCACCGGGTCATCGACTGGCTTCTGCGTGTACCAGGCGTCGTCCCAAACTTCCGTTGAGCCAGCCCGATCCGGCCGATAGACCTTGCGGCCGAACAGGAGGAACACGGCGGGCGTCACCACCTGATCCATCAGCGTGGACGTAATCAGCCCGCCGATGACGACGACCGCCAGCGGGTGGAGAATTTCCTTGCCCGTCTGCCCCTTGCCGAGGGCGAGCGGGACCAGCCCGATGACGGCGACCGCCGCCGTCATCAGCACCGGGGCGAGACGTTCCAGGCTGCCGCGGATAATCATTTTCTCGCAGAACGCTTCGCCCTCTTCCTTCATGAGGTGGATGTAGTGGGCGATCATCATGATCCCGTTCC
>CAYVRB010000255.1:3810-9313 GCA_964453375.1 uncultured Alcaligenaceae bacterium | reverse complement strand
AGGCCGTGATCTGGCACAGCATCTTCCTGGCGTGCATCGTCGGCGCGATGACCGCCGTGCAGGCGTTCGTCCCGCCGTTCACGCGGATGGTGCCGGTGCCGTAGGGGACGTGCGCGAGTGGGTCCGCCGCGACTGCGTCCCCCCTACGCGGACCCACTCCCGAATTTCGGAACCATACTGGCCCGGTAAGGAGTTACGGCGATTCCGCTGCGCGTACCATCCTAAAAATGAGCTGCGCGCCACGCTCTAACTGCTGTCAAAGTAGTAAACTATCCCATGCCCTACTTTTCAGGCCGTAATTCACGAGCCGACTTTGCTGCATTGTCCTGGTCCGGGTACGCCTCTCGTTCATACTCCCAGGCAACGCTTGTCATGACAACATGATAAATATTAAAGACGAAGGACTTTAGCTGCATCAAAAGATATGCAAATGACCCAACAAGAATTCCAAAAGTGGCCCCTGCGAGTAAAATTTCCAAGGATACGGGGATATTCCAATACTCCGGCCATTTCCACTCACCAACCCATGTGCGGAGATTCGTACGGATCGTCGAACCTTGCGGAGTTATTATCAAAAGGATGAGAAGTACAAAGCTAAATACCATGTACTCATAGAATACACGCATAAAGATTAGCAAGTTATATTTTAGGTAAGACATCTTGCTTTCTTCATGTTGATGTTCGGCCATCCGGCAAAAGAGCTTTTTATCCGCGACGGTGGCGAAGAAAGCGAAACCTGCGATTAAGAAGCCCAGAAGGCTGATTGAAGTTCCAAACGCTACATTAGCAAATGAAGCGATCGCATCAACGATTGATCCGGTGGTTTTTGCCTTTATTGCAAGCAGAAAGACGATAATGCCGACTCCCAGCCCAATATAGGTATTGGTGCGGGAGAACGGAATTGAACGTGACTTGCGATAAACATCGTAAGGGCCGCGCTCAGCCAGGATGTCAGACACAATCGCTTCGGATCGGTCCGCCTTGGAGTCGTTCATCACGAATCCTCTGACAAGAACCGATTATAGCTCGATTTCAGCTTCCCAGTGATGTCATCCAAAGATTGCCCAACATTAATAACATCTTCTTGAATGAGTCCTTCGTATCGCTCGTAGAGGTCTTTGATACTCCTGTCGGGATCATCCGTGTCTGTGTCGACGATGGCTCGCACGGAAAAGTTGTTATTGTCACCGACAAGATCGTCGCCGCTCGCGTCTTTGCCTTTCATTTGAACAAATGCATTGCCTTGCTTTGCGGCTTCCACATGTTCCAGAGTGCTTTCTTTATCGAGACCTTGCGAATTGTGGTGCTGCACGACAGTCCTCGTGCTGTTCATGGAAGATTTTGAACTCCTTAGCAACTTGAAGAACTTGTTGTTGTCGAGTTCGTTGTTTGTTGGGGCGACTTCGATCTTCACAGTATTTAGAGAGTCAAAGCGATTGATAAACTCTTTCAGTGACTCTTGCGAAACTACGGGGACAACGCGAAGGTCAGGGTAAGGATATTGTTCCGCTGCACTTGCTTTTGAAATGCGTCTGCCCTCCATCATGTTTTCTATAATGTGATCGTTTCTTTTATTATCGATGATACGCTTCATGAAATGAACAAACGTAGTGCCGAAAGTTGACGGCGCTGGAGCATTGGGAACTTCGCGCAAGTACAACAGACGATGCGATTTCAACAATAGCGCAGCGAGTGCGCTCGGAGCAGATGGCAGAGATTTCTCGTCCTTGATCAACCCATCATTTCGCGAATACGTTTGATGGCGAGTTAGAATCGTACTCTTGATGAAACGGCATGTCAGAGCCAGTGAGTCAATGTCGCCGCGTTTCAAATAAACAAATTGTTGCCCTGTGAAATAGTAATCATTTCCACGGTTGGCGCGTTCTTCATCTACGAAGAAGGCTGGGATCACAATATCGTCAAGGAAGTCGATGAGAACTTTCTGCTCCCCGAATCTGCAGACTAAGTTCGCAACTTCCATCTCAAGTTGACGGGCCATGGGCTAGAGTCCTGAGTTAGAAGTTCGTTTTCATTGATTCTCAACTAGCTTAAGGATCAACACGACGCTCGCAGTAAATTAGAGCGGCTTCGGTTTCTCGTTGTGCTCATCATTGTATTTGCGGATCGCTCTTTCCGATGTATTTGCGCTGCGGAACCGACATCAGCCACTTCCGGCAACTCGGCTGACTTGACTTCCACCGCTCATCGCAGGGCCTGGCCGGGGAAATAGAGGGGGGAAGAAAGACGGGCGAAGATCGCGGCCTCGCTCGTCGTCGATTTCGTTCGCGCGGCGGTCATGATTCCGATCTCCCAGTTATTGCGATCATACCACGACTTCACGGAAAATCAGCGCCTCATCCCCCGCGCCCCGCGTGATAATTCGCCAGCGCGCGGGCCATGCCTTCGTCGAACAAGACCTTCGGTTCGTAGCCCAGGACCGTGCGCGCCTTCGCGATGCTGAAGTCGAGGTTCAGGCCGGCGAACTTCAGCGTCGCCTGCGTGATGCGCGGCGGGTGCGGCTTGTTCTTCCGGCGGAAGACACGCTCGCGCCACGCCGCCAACCGGCGCGCCAGCCACAAGGGCACCGACGCCTTCGGACGCGGCAGGCCCAGGCCGTCCGCCACCGTCTCGAAGAACCGCCGCTTCGACACGAACTCGCCATCGGTGATGTTGAAGATCTCGCCAACGGCCCGGTCGTTGTCCACGGCGAGGAAGCAGGCCTCGGCGATGTTGCCGACGTAGGTGGTGTTGAGGGCGTACCGGCCGCGGGCGATGTAGATGATCGAGCGTTCCTTCAGGCGGTCGGCGAGCCGCGGCAGGATGGAGCGGTCGCGCGGACCGTAGACGAACCCCGGCCGCAGGATCGCGATCGGCAGGTTGTGCTTGCGGACGTATTCGAGCGCGAGCTTCTCGCTCTCGACCTTCGATTGCGTGTAGCCGTCGATATGGTGGTCGGGCAGCGGTTCGGCCTCGTCGGTGCCGTGGTGGTGCCGGGCCGCGTAGACGCCGAGACTGGAGACGTGGACGAAGCGCTTCAGGGTCTTCCCCTTAACGGCTTCGAGCAGGTTGCGAAGCCCCTCGACGTTCACCTTGCGATAGTCGTCGGCCGGCCCCCAGTCGCCGACCTTGGCGGCCGCGTGGATGACGACGTCGACGCCGTCGACGGCCTTCGCGACGGCGGCGGGATCGGCGAGGTCGCCGGGCACGATCTCGGCGTGGAGCGAGTTCAGGTGCGCGAGGTCGGCGATGGGGCGGGCGAGTGCGCGGACGGCGACGCCGCGCGCGGCCGCGAGGTCGGCGATGTGGCTGCCGACGAACCCGGTGGCGCCGGTGATGAGATAGGTGGGCACGGATCGGAAGCCTCGAACGAGCGGGATAGCTGCTAAACTAGAACTCGGAATGGACTTTGTTAGTCGATGGCGACGGAGGGAACGATCATGGCCTTCAGCGATTTCACCTATCCCGAAGTCTTGAAGGAGTTCAAACTCCACTTCGCCACCGAGAGCGAACTGTTTCGCGACGTCGCGCCGGTGGCGCCTGGCGCGGGCCTGGCGCTCAGCTTGCCTTCGGCTGTTCGCCTCGCGTCCGCGATCAGCACCGAGAAGGCGCGCTCGGAATGGATGATCGCGCCGATCCTCGCCGACTTCTGGGATCGGTACCACGGCCAGATCGGCGTCTATTCCGGGGTGAACTTCCTGGCGGACCCCGAGGCGAAGCTCGCGGGCTTCGTGGATTTCCTCATCTCGCGCGGTCCGCAGCAGCCCCAGATCGCGCCGCCGGTCGTCGTGATCGTCGAAGCCAAGAACGAGAACATCGCCGCCGGCCTCGGCCAGTGCATCGCCGGCATGGTCGGCGCCCAGCGCTTCAACCGGCGCGAGGGCGCGGCGACCGATCCGATCTACGGTTGCTCGACCACCGGGACGGTTTGGAAATTCCTCACCCTCTCCGGTTCGAAGGTGACACTCGACCTGACGGAATACACGATCCAGCAGGCGGATAAGTTGCTCGGCATTCTCACCCACATGGTCGGACCGCCGCCCGTGCATTGATGGCGAACGGCGACGCGTGGAACGGATTCTTCGTGCATCTCCCGGCGGGCGCGGTACGATGCGTTCCTGCCCCTTTCCCCTTCGGAGCCTCCCATGAACCCCTCCCACCGCCGCGAGTTCCTCGAAGACGTCGGCCGCGGCATGCTCCTCGCCGGCGTCGGCGCGCCGCTCGCGCTCGAACTCGGCCTCGCCTCCACGGCCCGCGCCGAGGAAGAATCCAAGACCCTCACGTTCGGCGACCTCGAACCGCTCGTCGCGCTGCTGCAGGAGACGCCGAAGGAGAAGCTGCTGCCGGCGCTCGCCGAGAAGCACAAGGCCGGCACCGACCTCCGCACGCTCACGGCCGCCGGCGCGTTCGCGAACGCCCGCACCTTCGGCGGCGAAGACTACATCGGCTTCCACACGTTCATGGCGCTCGCGCCGGCGTTCCAGATGGCGCAGCAGATGCCGAAGGCCGAGCAGCCGCTGCCGATCTGGAAGGTGCTCTACCGGAACGCCCACTACACGCAAAGCCACGGCGGCCGGGCCAAGGACGTGCTGCGGAAGCTGGACGCGAAGCCGGCGCCGATGACCGGCGAGCAGGTGCGCGAGGCGGTGAACACCGGCAACGGCGGCGAAGCCGAGAAGCGCCTCGCCGCGCTCGGCACGCCGGAGGACGCGCTCAACGCCGCGATCCTCGGCGTCGAGGACAACCACGACGTCCACAGCGCCGTCATGCCGTGGCGCGCCTGGGTGATGCTCGATTTCGTGGGCAAGGACCACGCCATCACGATGCTGCGGCAATCGGTGCGGCAGACGGCGAAGCGCTGCGCCGATTCGAACCACAAGCCGGACCAGCAGGCCCAGACGCGGAAGCTCCTGCCGAAGCTGCTGGACCAGCACAAGCTGCTCGAAGGGCCGAAGGGGAAGCGCGAGGGCGACAATGCCTGGCTCGCGGGCCTCTGCGAAGCGGTGCTGACCTCCAAGCCGGATCAATCGGGCGGAGCGGTCGCGGCCGCGCTCGCGGAAGGGTTCTCGCCCGAGCATGTCGGCGAGGCGATCTCGCTGGCGGCCAACCAACTCCTCCTGCGGCAGGTCGAGAACATGGGCGGGAACATGGGCTTCCGCACCCACGGCGATTCGGCCGGCGTGCACATGTCCGACGAGACGAACGCCTGGCGGAACATGGCGCGCGTGGCGAACCCGCGCAATCGCGCCGCCGGCCTCATCCTCGCCGCCGTCGACATCGCCCGGCACTGGGATTACTCGATCGGCCGCAAGCCGAACCCCGGCCACCAGAAGGACCCGTACCCGTGGAAGGAGCACACGCTCGACGTGAAGGGCACGACGGCCGAAGACCTGCTGAAGGAACTCGACGGCGCGGTCCGCGAGAACCGGCAGGTCCGCGCCTGCGCGATCGTGCACGCGTATGCGTTGAAGGGATACGAAGCGAAATCGGTCTTCGCCCTGCTCCG
>CAYVRB010000255.1:0-3800 GCA_964453375.1 uncultured Alcaligenaceae bacterium | reverse complement strand
ACGGCCGGCTGCACAACGAGAAATATTATCAGACGGTCGTCGAGGAATTCGCGACGACGCGGCCGGAGTTCCGCTGGCGCCAACTGATGGGCCTCGCCCGCGTCGCGGCCAGCTCCTTCGGCTATAGCCAGCAGGACAAGAAGGACGGCCGCGCGCCGGGCTACGAGGAATCGCGGAAGCTGCTGGGGATATGATCGACATCGTCCAGGAGTCGAGCGCGTCGGTTCCGCGCTCGGCTCCGAAGACTCCGCCTCGCCGCTAAACGTCTTCCACTTCCAACATGCGATGTTTCCGCACCCAGTGGATCTGCGCGGTGTGGTGCCGGCCGTGCCACGAATAGATGCCGAGGGCCTCGTTCAAGGACACGGGGCGATTCTGTTCGGGATGGAAATAGCACTTCGCGAACTGTTCGTCCGTCAGCGAATTCAGGAGGTGGCTCCAGCGCGCGTGGATCGCGTCGAGTTGCACGAGCGCGATGTCCGCGGGCAATTCGGACGAGTCCGCGAGCGCGACGAACGCGCCGGGATCGTAGGCGAAGATGCGCGGCGTGTCGGCGGTGAGCGCCATCTTCATGCGGAGGAGGCCGTTGCCGTGGCTGTCGGCGAGGTGGTGGACGATCCGGCGCACGGTCCAGTTGCGGTAGACCATGCCGTTGATCTCGTCGTCGGACATGCCGTCGAGGGCTTCGCGCAACTCGTAGGGCAGCGCGGCGATGGCGGCGATGGCGGCGGCGCGTTCGGCCGGCGTCGGGTTCGGATTCGGCGCGTGGGCGCCGTAGGGAAATTCGGGCGGAGTCATGGCGCGGTCCGGGTCAGGCGTCGGAACCGGGGCCGCGGAGGAAGGCGTGGAAGTTGTTGCCCGTGTAGGCGACGACGACGGTCCAACCCCCCGGCTGGTCGCGGTAGACGCGGACCGCGACATTGCTGGTGTATTGGCCGGTGGCGACGTCGCGCAGGTGGTGGTCGGCGGGGCGGAGGAAGTAGACCCAGGCGGACTGGCGGCCGGGGGCGTCCAGGCGCATCGCGAGGGCGGGCACGCCCTGAAGCTCGCGACGGCCGACGAACGTGGCGAGTTGGAGATCGAACGCTTCGGGCAGCGCGTCGGCGAGGCGGTGTTCGGCGAGCCAGTCGGTGGCGGAGTGCGCGGGCGCTTGCCAGAGTCGGTCCTGGTGGTCGGCGAGGGCGGCGAGGTCGAGCGTCGGGCGCGAATAGGCGACGAACGCGCCGTACGCGGCGACGAGCAGCGAGGCGGCGAGGGCGTACCGCACGGCGGCGCGCCGCCACGCCCACCGCAGCTGCGACGCGAGGTTCGACTTCAGGCGGTCGGGCAGGTCGGCGGGCACGGGCACCGCGCGCATGGCGGCGCCGACGACGGCGTCCTGCGCGGCGCGCGCCGCGTGCGACGCCGCGCACGCCGGGCAGCCGGCGAGGTGCGCCTCCAGCGCGGCGGCGTCCTCCGGCGCGAGGTCGGACGGCCGACCGGGCCGGTGGAACAGCAGCAACAGCTTCGCGTGCGGGCAATCCATCGGTTACGGTTCGATCTCGAGTTCCGGGGCCAACTTCGTCCGCAGGTAGTTCTTGGCCCGCGCCAGGCGGGACATCACCGTGCCGATCGGCAGGTCCATCTGGTCCGCGATCTCACGGTAGCTGAAGTCTTCGAAGTAGAACAAGATCAACGGCGTGCGGAACGACTCGTCCAGGTCGTCCAGCGCCGCCTGCAGGGTGGCGGGGTCCACGGCCGGCGGCGGCGCCGGTGCGGGCGCCGCGTGCGCGTCGAGGTCCTCGCCGGGCACGCGGCGTTGCCGCTTCTCGTCGCGGACGCGGTGCAGGTAGGCGTTCCGCAGGATGCGGAAGAGCCAAGCCTTGGCGTGGTCCGGCTCCCGCAGGGTTGCGAGTCGCGGGAGGGCCTTGCCGAAGGTTTCCTGCACGAGGTCGTCGGCGTCGGACGCGGAGCCGCCGAGGCGGTACGCGTAGCGGTACAGGGATCGGTAGTGGGCGTCGATCAGCGCGTGGGCATCGATCGCCGCCGCCATGCCACGGTCCCCCGTCGATGGAGTAGATGCGAAGGGTTCGGATTTATTCCCGGAGATTCGTCCGGGATTCGGAGACGATACGGAGTTCGGCGGCGGGGCGTCGGGATTTTCGGGAATAAAGTCGGGGGCGGCGCATCGAGAGTATGGAGTCGGCGGCGTGCGCCCCTTGTCGGTCGGAACGGATCGTGTAAGTTTTCACGAGCCGAATCCGATCGCGGTCGGTCCGCCGCCGTCGCCTGCCGGGTCGCTTCCATCGCGGGAGCGGGGTTCCGGCGGTGCTCCGAGTTTCGGTCCGTGTTTTCCACCCCTGGAGTGATCCGATGAAGAAGTACCTCCTGATGCTCGCCGTGGCGTTCGCCCTCGGCATGACGGTCGGCTGTGGCGGCAGCAGCAGCAGCACGACCCCGGCCCCGGCGCCGAAGAAGGACGACAAGAAGGCCGACGACAAGAAGGCCGACGACAAGAAGACCGAAGAGCCGAAGAAGGAAGAACCCAAGAAGGAAGAGCCGAAGAAGGAAGAACCCAAGAAGGAAGAGCCGAAGAAGGAAGAACCCAAGAAGGACGAGAAGAAGTAACTCGCCGGGGCTTCCGCCCCGTTCGCCCTCTCGCGTTTTCGCCCGACGCGTCGCCGACATCGGTCGGCGAAAATCGGGCGTTTTTCCCGTTCCGACGATTCCTACCTGGAGTGATTCGATGAAGAAGTTCCTCGCGCTGCTCGTCGCGGCCTTCGCCCTCAGCGCCACCGTCGGTTGCGGCGGCAGCAGCTCGGCCCCGGCCACCCCGAAGAAGGAAGAGAAGAAGGAAGAAAAGAAGTCCTAACTTCGACCGCTTCCCGCGCGGCGTGCCGACCGGGACCGGTCGGCACGTTGCTTTTCCCGGATCGCTTCCATGCGTGGACTCTGCGCCCTCCTCCTCTGCGGCCTCCTCGTCGCCCTCGCCGGCTGCACCACGCGCTCCGACTGGGGCAAGAACAAAGACTACGACGTCCCCAAGACCGGTGCGGAAAAACAAGACGCGAAGTGACGTTCGGTGTGCTCTTCGTTTCGCCGAACGGCGGGCGTCGGTCCAATTCCATCAAGACAAGCCAGTTTCATTTTCGACGGATCGTCGAATTCGCGTGCCGGTATCCTTGTGGATTCGGCTTGAATGGCTGAATCCGTCAACCCAGGCCGCAGGCCAATCGATCTCCAACATCTCGATCTGTCTTCGGCCCTGAAAGGGCCGTTCTGTCAGACCAGGCCGAAGGCCTGGGATCACGGCAATTGAGTGGTTTTCGGCCCTGAAAGGGCCGCTCATTGAAGAGGAACGCTCTCGAAATGAACCGTCCTTTCAGGACGGAATTCCGGCACCGTCGCGTTCCCAGGCCTGCGGCCTGGGCTGACGGAGCGGCCCTTTCAGGGCCGAAAACCTGTCCCAAGGTGACTCTCGAGCCGGCGGATGTTATCGGCATCGGGCCGATGTCTTGTTCCGCTCGACGAAATGCCGATCTCCTAATGCGCACCCGATCCCCGTCACGGGTCGTTCGCGTCCTTTTCGATCGGCTCCTCGAACCGCTGGTAGATCGGCAGGTAGCGGTATTCGACCGTGAGCGCCAAGATCGCCATCGCGGTGCAGTAGTTCGGCCCCTGTTGCATGTCGTCGTACGCCGCCTGGCCGCCCGCCTGCCACGATCCGTCCGCGCGCGGCGGATTGTTCTGGAGCAGCAGGGCGTGCAGTCGCGGGCGGAACGCCTTCCATTCGTTGCCGCCGAGTTGGAACATCCCCTGCG
>CAYVRB010000254.1:0-9321 GCA_964453375.1 uncultured Alcaligenaceae bacterium | reverse complement strand
CGCTCCGCGGCTTCCCCGGCGATGTTGCGCCCGACACCATGCGATAGGCGGACCACTACAAATCCGCGTCGACGAACTCCTCGGCGGTTTCAATCGAAGCCAACGATCACCTGGCCGTCGTTGCGCGTCGTGAGCAGGTCCAGGATGTGGCCGGAGGTCCGGTCGGCGACGGCTTGCACGCGACCGTCGGCGAAGAGGAAATTCACGACTTGCAGGTGGCCGCTGCCGAACTTCCAGCCGGTGTCGTTCGGGTTCGTCGTGAGCGGATATAGCGTGCCGGCGGCGCGGGTCGAACACTTCGTATAGTCGCCGTTGTAGGTCGAGCAGTCCCACCAGCCTTCGCCGTTCTTGTTGCGCGGGATGTGCTTCTCGCCCATCAGGATCGTGTTGGACAAGCCGTCGGAGAAGTCGGCGAAGCGCATGCCGTCGTCCGCCTGGAACGGGCCGGAGAGGTTGCGCACGACCGTGGTCGGCCGATCGACGCCGCGGCGGTCGACGCAGGCGGCGTAGTCGGAGAGCGCGCCGGGGAAGTGGTTGCTCACGCTCAGCGCCAGCGGCCCGCCGCTCGGCACGTCGCCGGACAAGCTCAACTGCGAGACCCCGCCCATCACGCGCCGCGTCGGGCAGAAGAAGTTCTTGCCCGGCGGCAGGTTCCTCGCCGCCTGCTCGTAGTAGCACTTCCCCAGATCGAACCGGTGGTACAGGTTCTCCTGCTCCATGTACGGCAGCACCAGCACCGTCCAGGTGACGGAACCGAGCGCGGCGTGGTACTGACAGACGATCGGATCGTGCGCGCCGATCACGGTCGGCGGCAGCTTGCCGAGGTTGAACTCGTGATGGTGCAGCGCGAGGCCGAGCTGCTTCAGGTTGTTCGTGCAGCTCAGACGCATGGCCGCCTCGCGCGCCTTTTGCACGGCCGGGAGCAGCAGGCCGATCAGGATCGAAATGATCGCGATGACGACGAGCAGTTCGATGAGCGTGAAGCCGGACCGGGCGGGGCGGCGCATGACGGGACTCCGGGACGGGACTTCCATTCAACATTCCATCGTACGGCGGCGTTGGCGGACCCCGGCGCAAAAATCGGATCGGCCGGGAAGTTCCATCGTCCGATTCGGTCCGAAGTTGATTTCCTCGCGCCCGGCGGAATCCGTCCGCTATTTTGAAGGGACCGGGCCGGAGTCGCGCATGTCCGACGAATTCATCTCGCACCTGCGGCCGCAACTGCTTGGCCGGATGACCCAGCGCGCCGTCGTGGAGGCGCTCAAGGCCAAGGGGCCGATGTCCCGCGCGGACATCGCGCGGCTCACGGGTATCAGCCCCACCACGGTCTCGTCCGCCGTCACGCAGGTGGTGCGCGCCGGCCTCATCGAGGAGACCGACGCCGAAATCACCGGCCCCGGCCGGCCCGGCAAACTCCTGCGCCTCGCCGCCGATTCGGCGCAGGTCATCGGCGTTTCGGTCGAACCGGAGTTCTGCGAGATGATCCTCGGCGGCGTCGACGGCCACCCGCGCCCCGACAGCCGCGTCCGCTTCCCCACGCCGAACACCTACACGCGCCTGCTCGCCGAGATCGAGCGCCACGCGCGGCCGTGGCTCGACCGGCCGAAGACGCGCACGCTCGGCCTCGGCCTCAGCCTCCCCGGCATCATCGACCCCACCGGCGAGCGCTCCGTCTTCTCCCCGAACTTCCACCAGACCGACGACCAGCGCCCCGGCCACGACCTGCGCGAGCGCCTCGGCTGCGCCACCGTACTGGTGCAGGAGAGCGACGCGCTGTGCCTCGCGGAGCGGCGCGTCCACGGCGCGGACGACCTCGCGATCATCGACTACGCCGGCGGCCTCGGCGTCGGCGGGCTCGTGGGCGGGCGCCTGCTTGGCCGGCACATCGGACTGCCCCGCGAACTCGGCCACGTCGCCGTCGTCCGCGACGGCGAACGCTGCGGCTGCGGCAGCGTCGGCTGCCTCGAAACCGTCGCCACGGACGCCGCCTTCGCCCGCCTCGTCTCCGCGCGCGTCAAACGGTCCCTCACCGTCGAGGAGGCGCTCGACTTGCTGGACGAATACCCCGCCGAACGGGACTTCGTGCTGGACTATCTCGCCATCGCCGTCGGCGCCGTCACGAACCTGTTCGCGCCGCCGCTGATCGTCCTCCACGGCCGCATGCTTCCCCGCCGTCCCGCACTGCTCGCCACGCTCACCGAACGCGCCGCCCGGCGGAAACTGGCCCCGTTCCGCGACCGCTGTCGGCTCGTCCTCGCTAGCACCACCAAAGCCGAAGGCTCCCTCGCCGGCATCCTGGACCACCTCTTCGAGGAACTCGGCCCGACCCTGCAACCGTCCGTCGTCACCGCGCACGCGCAGGCTTGACCCGTCGCCGGGCCCACGCTATTCCGCCAGGCCCGCACCGCGTCCAGGGAAGGACCGCCGCGCATGCCCGCGTGCCGCGCCATCGTCGTCGTCGTTCTCGCCTGCGCCGCCGGCTGCCTCCCGTTCCGGGGCGAACGGACCGCGCGGCAACTGATCCAGAGCGCGAACCCCTTCGGCCTCGCCACCGCCGCCGCGCGGGACAAGGTCGTCGTCCGCACCGTTTTGCTCGAGCGCCCGACCGGCGACCCGTACCTCGGCGAACAGCTCTGGAATTCGACGATGAAGCCGCTGCCGCCGGAATTGGCGGCCCTGCTCGCCGAGAACGGCCTTCGCGTGGGTACGTTCCCCAGCAACGCCCCCGCCGAACTCCTCGAACGGATCGACGCCGGCGACGGCACCGTTCGCCCCCACGAATCCACCGCCAACCTCGGCGAGGCGAAGGTCCTGCCCGTCAACGGCCCCGTCCCGTCCGCCGCGTTCCAATCGTTCGACGACATCGGCGCGACGCCGGCGCGGCTCGAATTCGCGAACGCCCAATTCGGCTTCACCGTCACCGCCACGCCCGGCGACGGCGACAAATTGACGCTCGCCTTCGAGCCGAAGGTCCAGCACGGCGATCGCCACGGCTGGCTCCGGCCCACGCTCGACGGCACCGGCTTCGTCCGCCACGATCAAAAGGGCGCCGAACGCTTCCCGAAGCTGAAGTTCGAGGTCAAAGTGCGGCCCGGCGAATACCTCGTCATCGGTCCGTCCGAACGGCCGGCCGACCGGCTCGGCGGCGCCTGGTTCGTCGCGGACGCCAACGGCGGCAGCCGGATGCGCGTGCTCGTCGTGCGTGCCTGGCGCGGCCCGTCCGCCCCGGCCGACCCGCTGCCCGGCCGACGCCTCGCCGACGCGCGGCGCTGAACGGGTTCGCGCTCGCGATGTGCAATTCCTCGCGGCCGCGCTCGGCTCCGAAGACTCCGCCTCGCCGCTAAACGAGTTCGCGTTCGCACTTTGTCTTCGAATTGTCACGGCCGCTTGCGTTCGACCGCCCTGGTCGGATACCATCGAGCCAGCTTCCATCCCTCGATTCCGGAGGGCGTCATGTTCCGATTCGCCATCCCACTGCTCGCGTTCGCGCTGTGCCTCGGCGTCGGTTCGGCCGCACCCGTCCCGAAGTCGAGCAAGCCCGTTGTCGGCGAGACCAACACGAACGCCCTCGTCAAGGCGCACCGCGAGAAACTCATCCTCGCCGCCAGCTCCGAATGGGAAAGCTGGCCCGTCGGCCACCTCTTCGATGGCAACGAGAAAACGTCCTGGTACTCCAACAACGGCGAAGCCCCGCAGAACGGCAAGAACCCGACGATCAAGGTGACGTTCCCCGAAAATGTCTCCGTCAAGCGCGTCACCGTCCTCGGCAATCGCGATCCGAATTACCCCGATGGATATTTCGTTCTCGAAGGGAAGATCGAACTGCTGGACAAGGACGACAAGGTGATCGCGTCGCACGACTTGAAGGGCGCCGGGGAGAAGCGCGATTTCGACCTCATACTCACGAAGCTCACGACCCTTCGCGCCGTGCGCTTCACCGCGACGAAAGATGAACGAGTATCGGGGTGCGTCGGCCTCGGCGAGTTTCAGATCGAATGACGTCCCGTTCGGGCATGATCCGCCTCGCGGCGTATCTCTGGGCGTCGCCCAATACCCTGCTCGGTTTGCTCGCGCTCCCGCCGACGCTCCTGTCCGGCGGCGGCGTGCGCGTCGAGCGCGGCGTCGTCGAACTCCACGGCGGCTTCGCGAAGTGGCTCCTCGCGCGCGGCTTGCCGGGCCTGTTCCGCTTCCTCGGCCCCGCCGCGGCGCTGACGCTCGGCCACGTCGTCCTCGGCCAGGATCGCCGCTGCCTCGACGAGAGCCGGGATCACGAGCACGTCCACGTGCGGCAATACGAGCGCTGGGGGCCGTTCTTCCTGCCGGCGTACTTCCTCGCGAGCGTCCTCGCGTGGCGCCGCGGTGAGGACGCCTATCGCGGCAACCGCTTCGAGAAGGAAGCCTACGGCGACTGAGGCGCCGGGAAACGCAAGAGGCCCCGGGCTTGCGCCCGGGGCCTCTCGGATATCGCGGAGGCGGCTGTCGCAGACAGCGGCCCGTCTGCGGCTGTCAGACAGCCGCCGCCTCAAAACCTTGGTAACTCGGACTACTCAAGGGATCACCTCCTTCACTGACTTGTGTCGCTCCGGGCGACCCCGTACCAGGGGAGCCTCCCTCGGCCTTCAGTCCGTCGCGCCACGGACGCGCGACCCGTATCGAACTATACCCGGTCGGCCATGCGATTCCAAACGAATTCGTCCGATTCCGGCCGGCGCGAACCTTTCGGTCGGTCCTCCCATCCCGGAGAAGCCGGAAATCGCGCCCCCGATTTCCCATAGAATGGCACGGTCGAACGAATCCGAGACTTGAAACGAGCACCATGAAATCGCACCGGCTGGCCCGCATCGGCGAAGTCATTCGCGAGGTCGCCAGCACCACGATCCTCTTCGAACTCAAGGACCCTCGCGTGAAGGGGGTGACGGTCACGCGCACGGAGGTCGCCGGCGACCTGCAGCACGCCAAGGTGTTCGTGTCCGTCATGGGCACGGAGAAGCAACAGCAGTTGGCGATGTACGGGTTGGAGCACGCGGCCGGGTTCATCCAGTCGAAGGTGGCGAAGCAACTGGCGACGCGGTTTGTGCCGGTCATCCAGTTCGTTTTGGACCTCGGCATCAAGAAAAGCGTGGAGATCAGTCGCATTTTGGCGGAGGAACAGGCAAAATTGAAGGGTTCTGACGTTGCCAACGATTTGGCGACGGATACCGATGAAGGAGACGAGGAAACCGCCGCCGAAGAGGACGATTCGGCGGAGGCCCGAACCGAACGCGCCGTCGATCCCGCACCGGGGTCCGCGGGGCGGAGTTCGCCGTAACCGCGTCCGCCGATCCGTGAGCCTCCCGCCATGCTGGCGATCATGAACAAGCAAGACCTCCTCGCGAAGGCGCTGAAGCAGCTGGATCGGAAGTTGCCGCCGGCGGCGGCGACGGAGCCGCGCCCGGTGCTGGAGGAAGTCCTGTACGCGGTGATCCGCGAGGGCTTCACGACGGAGGGGGCGAACGCGGCGTTCGCGAAGTTCAAGGGGACGTTCTTCGACTGGAACGAAGTGCGGGTGAGCACGGTGCCGGAGATCGCGGACGCGCTCAAGGGCGTGCCGGAGGCCGGGATCAAGGCGCAGCGGATCAGCGAAATCCTGCAATACGTCTTCGAGATGTACTACTCGTTCGACCTGACCGACCTCGACAAGAAGGGGTTGAAGCAGGCGGGCAAGCAACTCGGCCGCTTCACGGGCATGACCGATTTCGCGGTGGCGTGGGTGACGCAGCGTTCGCTGGGCGGCCACGCGCTGCCGCTGGACGAACCGACGCTGCGGGTGCTGCGCCGCCTGGGCGCGATCGACGCCGAGGACGACGACCCGGAGTCGCTGCGCGGCGCGCTGGAGCACGCGGTGGCGAAGTCGTCGGGGGCGGCGTTCACGGATCGGATCGCGACGCTGGCGGCGTCGACGTGTCGCGAATCGAAGCCGCGCTGCGGCGATTGCCCCCTGAAGGGGGAGTGCCCGACGGGCCAGGAGCAGGGCCGCCGCGCGCCGGAACCGAAGCCGAAGCCCAAGTCCCGCTAGCCGAGCGGTCGCGTCCATGGACATTCGGATCCGCTGCCCGCATTGCGAGACGAAGCTCGTCGTCGGCGACGACCTGCTGGGTCAATCGGTGCGGTGCGAGGAGTGCGGCCAGGCGTTCCCGGTGGAGGCGCCGGTCGCGGCGCGGTCCGAGGAGCGGACGACGACACCGGCCCCGCGCCGCCGGCGCGAGCCGGTGGAGTCCGACGACGGCGACGACGACCGCACCATCGACGGCTACGCGTTCGACGACGACCGCCCGATCCGCCGCCGGCCGCGCGCGAAGCCGAACGCCCTCGCGCCGCTGGTCTTCGGCGCCTCGCTCGCGGTGACGATGCTGCTGGTGGCGGTCGGCCTCTTCTTCGCCTTCGGGTTCGCCCCGTCCTCCAATTCCACGCCCCTGCCCGCCGGGGCGAAGTTCCGCCTCTCGAACGCCGGCTGGATCCCGAACCAGGGGTTCGCCGTGGACGCCGAGACGCTCGACGGCCGCCCGCCGTCGGGCGGCTATCGCATCTGCTGGCGCACGCCGGACGGTAGCGGTTTCGGGAACTCCACGCTGCGGATGCAAGCATCTCGGCAGACGCACATCGTCGCGACAATACGCCCGCCGAACCAATCGTTTGAAATCTGGATCGAGGACGAGCCGCCGACGGGGGCGAAGGCGTCGAACGTCGTGCTGCTGCGATAACGCCCGCCCGGCGGTGCGAGCGTCGCGCGCAAACGGCCGCGCCGTCGATTTCCAAAATCCCGTCGCGGTCCCGCTTGTGTCGCCCGGCGCGGGGCGGTTAGAATCCTGTTCATTCCCACCTCCCCCCTCCGCGCGGTTCCTTGCGAGCCGAGGAGCCGGTTCCGTGGCGCTCATCAACACGTTTTTGGATTCGATCGGTCAGGCGTTCTGCGAGAAGGGCCGCCGCGCGCTGATCGGCGAGCTGACCTACGGCGACGTGATGGCGGACGTGGCGCGCGTGGCGCTCGACTACCTGCGCAAGCACGGCCCGACCGAGGACATCCAGCACGCCCTCGAAGACGTGGCGTCGAGCGACGACGCGGCCTACCGCGCGCACCTCGACAAGATGATCGAACGGCTGAGCCAGGTGCAGCCGGTGCCGTTCAAGGAAGTGCTGGTGGACTACCTGCTGCACTTGCCGTCGACGGTGCGGCAGATGTTCCGCCGCCCCTCGGACCCGACCGGGCGCACGGGCGCGGACAAGCTCGAGTTCTACAAGCCGGAGCAATTGCTGTCGTACCTGCCGCCGCGGCGGTCGCACTTCCGGGCGGGCACGGCGCCGGAGCACCTCGACAACTGGAAGCTCGCGGAGCTGCGCGGGCTGGGCGAGTGCAGCGAGGTCTGGCTCGGGCGCGACACGTCCGACGCGGCGGAGGCGCCGTCGGCGCTGAAGTTCGCGATCGATCCCGAAACGGCGACGCGCATCCGCTCGAACCAGGACCTGTTCGTGAAGGTGTTCAACCTGAACGAGGTGAACGGCATCGTGCCGCTGCGCGCCGTCTACCTCGACAGCGAACTGCCGTGCCTGGAATCGACCTTCGTGTACGGCTACGACCTGACGGGGCTGATGAACGAATGGAAGTGGCGGTTCGACGCGCCGAAGCCGGAGGCGGCGATGAAGATCGTGCGGCGGCTGGCGGAGATCATCGGCCGCGCGCACGCGCAGGGGATCGTCCACCGCGACCTCAAGCCCTCGAACGTGCTGGTGCATCCGGGCGAGGGCGGCAAGTTCACGCTCTGGATCACCGACTTCGGCTGGGGCCAGATCGAGGCGGAGCGCTCGCTGGAGATGGCGAAGCACGGCGAGACGTCGAAGTGCGAGCAGTTGCGGCTGTCGTACCGCGGGGCGTACACGCCGCTGTACGCCTCGCCCCAGCAGCACAAGCACGAGCAGACCGACACGCGGGACGACGTGCACGCGCTCGGCGTGATCTGGTACCAGTTGCTGAAGCGGGACCCGCACGTGGCGGCGCCGGTCGGCGACGACTGGGCGGAGGAGTTCGCGCGGCACGGGTTCACGCCGTCGCAGGCGAAGCTCCTGAGCGCGTGCGTGGCGACGCGCGCCGACCGCCGCCCGGGCGACGCCAAGGCGCTCGCGGACCTCTTGAAGGTGGAGGCGGTGTCGGCGGCGGCAATGGCGCCCGCGATCGAGCCGGACGGCTCCCGCTTGATCTCGCTGACGAACCAGAGCACGGCCGCGCACAAGCCGGTGGTGACGCTGCGGGGCAAGACCGTCGAGCCGGACGCCGCCGCGGCCGCCGCCGCCGCGCTCCTCGGCGGCGGCGGCATCGGCGGCAAGTACGGCACGCGGCCGACCGTCCCCGGCACCGGCGGCAGCGGCTCCAAGAACTTCCCCGCCCTCCTCGACAAGACCGCCGACGGCAAGCCCCGCCTCGTCCGCAATTCCCTCGGCATGACCTTCGTCCACATCCCTCCCGGCACCTTCAACATGGGCGCCACCGACGAGGAAGCCGGCCGCAAGCAACACGAGACGCCCCGCCACCCCGTCCGCATCGCGCAGGGGTTCTACATGTCCATCCACCCCGTCACGCAGGGGCAGTACGAGAAGCTCAAGGGCAAGAACCCGTCGTTCTTCCACAAGGTGCAGGGCGGCGGGGGCGACCTCCCCGTCGATTCGGTGACGTGGCACGACGCGGAGAAGTTTTGTCAGAAGCTCAGCCAGCTCGCGGACGAGACGCTGGCGGAGCGCACGTACCGCCTGCCGACGGAGGCGGAGTGGGAGTACGCCTGCCGCTCGGGCACGGGGTCGCCGTACTGGTGCGGCGCGGCGTTGTCGGCGAAGGAGGCGCACTTCAAATCGGCGGCCGGGGGCCAGGGCCAGCCGCACGCCGTCGGCCGCTCCACGCCGAACGCCTGGGGCCTCCACGACATGCACGGCAACATCGACGAGTGGTGCGGCGACTGGTACCACGAGTACTATTATTTCGACAGCCCCGGCAACGATCCGAGCGGACCGGCGAAGGGTGAGAAGAAGGTCGTGCGCGGCGGGAGCTGGGCCGACGGCGCCGCCGACTGCCGCAGCGCGGCCCGCAAGGCGATGAATCCGAGCCAGCCATTCAACACCGTCGGCTTCCGCGTGCTACTCGTCGCGAAGTAATCGTCAAACGGTTCCCAAGAATCAACCGTTGCCGTTGACCGGCCACATTACCAAATGGCGGATTTGGTTTTTTGCCCCGAACGGGGCAACGGACTGTAGTGACTGTATTGGAAGTCAATACGAAACTGCAACGTCCGAGTGTTG
>CAYVRB010000253.1:0-9337 GCA_964453375.1 uncultured Alcaligenaceae bacterium | reverse complement strand
CATTCCGAAATCCGCATTCCGCATTAGCGAAGCTTCGCTTCGATCTGCTCCGCCGTCAGCGGCTCCGTCGGGAAGCAGGCCGCCGGCAAGTGGACGCCCTGCACGGCCATCGACTGCCGGCGGATCACCACGCAGGCACCATAGAGCAGGTTCATCGCCACGGCCGTCACGGTGCGGTACTTCGGGTCTTCGAGGTACGTTCCCTTCACCCACTCGTTGAAGGCCCCCATCGCGGGGCCGCACCACACCTGATAATCGAGCTGCCGGCCCGACTCGCCGGCGTTCGCCCAGCGCGAAGACAGCCCCAAGTACCAGCGGAACACGAGAGCCATCTTGTGCTTCGGTTCGCTCTCGGCTTTCGGCAACTGCGTCGGGTCGCGGCGCTCAAAGAATGCCTTCGTCTCGGCCCACACGTCCTCAAAGGGACGGCGAAGGAGGTTTTTCTCGATGTTCGCCCGCTCCGCCGCCGGCACGGCGTCCCACGAGCCGAACGCGCGATAGGTGTCGAACAGCTTCTGCGCCCGCATCGCGAACATCGTGCCGCGCTTCAGCACCTGCACCTTCACGCCCATCTCGAACATGTCGGCGGCCGGCGCCATGATCGTGTCGGCCTGGCCGGCGTCGGCGAGCATCTTCCGCACGGCATCGGACGACCCCGACTCGACGCACGCCTGGTTCACGCTCCCCGTCACGACGTACGCGGCGCCCATGCCAAAGGCCCCCGCCACGCTCGCCGGCGTCGCGATCCCGCCGGCGAGGCCGACGCGCACCGGGACGGGGAACTTGAATTGTTCCTGCAGCCGGTCCCGCAGCGCGAGCATCGTCGGTAAGAGCGTGATCGCGGGCCGGTTGTCGGTGTGGCCGCCGCTGTCGGCTTCGACCGTCAGGTCGTCGCACATCGGCAACTTCGCCGCCGCATCCGCTTGCTCGGCGGTGATCTGCCCGGCGGCGGCGAGTTCTTGGAGCACCTTCGCCGGCGGCGGCGACAGGAACTTCGTCGCCACCTCCACGCGCGAGACCTTCGCAATGACGCGATGCACGACGAGCGGCAACCCCGCCGAGCCGCGACGGATGCCGGCCGCGCGATAGCGCACGATCGCCGGCGTGAGGTCGAGATACGCCGACGCTTCCACCAGCCGCACGCCCCGACGGATGAACAGGTCCGCGATGGCGGCCTCGTGCGCCGGCTCGTTCGGGCTGTGGATCAGGTTAAAGCAATACGGCAGATCGCCAAGCGATCCCTGGATGCGGTCGATGGCCGCCGCGACGCGTTCGACGGACAGGCCCGCCGCGCCGAAGCTGCCGAGCATGGCGTGCCGACCCATCGCCTCGACGATCTCGGCGGAGCCGATGCCGTTGGCCATCGCGCCGGTCATGTACGGGTAGCGCAGGCCGTAGGTGGCGGCGAAGGCCGGGTCGCCCAGCATCTCCGGCGTCACCGTCGGCGCGGTCGCGAGCAGGGGCAGCCAGTCCGGCCCCGGCGACGGCACGCCGATGCGCGTCTCGCCGCCGATGCCGACCGCGAGGCCGCCGGGCGATTGGACGACGTTGAACGGCACCTTCACCGAGCCGGCGATGCCGCGAATGGCGGTCGCGTCGGACGTGGGCGGGTGCCGGTCGGGCTTCCACCAGGCGAAGCCGACGCGCACCATCGACCGCGAAGCGGCGGCGGGCGCGGGCAGGCCGGGGGAAAGCGTCATCGGTGCGGCGTCGGGGGTGCGAGGCGGGGCGGTACGGCGTAGCGGTTGGTTTACAATTCCGCGCGTCGCCGGAACAGCCTTCATTCCGCCGCGCGACGATCGCGATTCGGTTCTCGGCGCGTCTCCCGTTCCCGGTGTAAGATGATTCCGGGGAAACCGCGAGGTTCAACGACTCGGGATCGCGACATGCCGAAACCGGACATGAGCTTTCATCTCACCGGCGACGCGCTCTGGCGGCGCATGGAGCGGGCGGTGGAAAAAATCCAGGAACGGCTCGAGCGCACCGCCTCGACGCTGGAGGCGGCCGGCATCCCCTACGCCATCATCGGCGGCCACGCGGTCCGCGCCTGGGTCGCCCAGGCGGACGAGGCCGCCGTCCGCACCACGCGGGATGTGGACATCCTGCTGCGCCGGGCCGATTTCCCGCGCGCCATCGAGGCGATGGAAAAGGCCGGCTTCCTCTATCGGCACGTCAAGAGCATCGACATGTTCCTGGAAGGCCCGGGCACCAAAGCCCGCGACGCCGTCCACGTCCGCTTCGCGAACGAGAAGGTCCGACCCGACGACCCCGTCCCCGCGCCGGACGTCGACGAGTCCGAGATCGTGGACAAGCACAACGTACTTCGCCTCGAATCGCTCGTTCGGATGAAGCTGACCTCGTTCCGCGACAAGGACCGAATGCACCTGCGCGACATGCTCGACGTCGAACTCATCGACGAATCGTGGCGCGATCGGATGCCGGCCGAGCTTGCGGCGCGGCTCCAGGAAATCCTCGACGATCCGAACGGGTAGCGAGAACCATTCACCATGTCGCGCGCCGACGAATGGAATACCTGCAACGATCCGAGGCACCTCATCCGGCAACTCGGGCACCTCATGACCTATGAGCGTGCCTCGGTTCTATTGATTGGACACGCTTGGTTATACCGCTCTTTACTGACCGAAGACGAACGCAGGATCCTTAAGGACTTCAATAGTGCACAATTCGGCGAACGCAATGAAGAGGTGAATTCCGATTTTCGGGAGCATAGTTTCAGAGGGCCCAATGGCAAACGTCTTCGAGACGCCCTGATATCCAGAATCGAACCCGAAACTCCCTACGCGATAAGTCATTACACGAATCGATGCGCGATGCTGGGTTTCCTAGACGCCATCGATCACGCCGCCCGCGTCGTCGGCCCGACGCCAGACGACGTCCATCCCGCACACCCGTGGCACCGTCGGTTTCAAGACGCCTTCACTTCGTCGCTGGCTCCTGTTGCTGACCTGGTCCGTTGTGTCTTTTCGAACCCCTATCGCCCCGTCGACTTCGATCCCCGCTGGCGAACCGAGACGGCCATCGGCATTGCCGGGCAAATGTTCGACACGCGCGAATTCATCGCGATGCCGATTCTCGCGGATGCCCTGCAAGACGCTGGTTGCGAGGACACGAACGTGCTGAGCCATTGCCGCTCCGACGGGCCGCACGTTCGCGGCTGCTGGGTCGTCGATGCCGTACTCGACCGCTGACGGTCACTTCCTCCGCGCGAGCGCCGCGTCCGCTTCGCGCGTGAGCACCGCCGACGGCGCGCCGGCCGCCCACGCTTCGAGTAGTTCCTTCGCCCGGTGCCACTCGCAGGCGTGGACCAACCGCATCGCCCGCAACTCCTCCGGCGAATACTTCCGCTCGATCCGCTTCAGCAGCGCCTCCACCCGTTCCCGCACCTCGGCGCTCGGCGTCGTCGCCAGCGTCTCGCGAAGCTCCGCCTCCACCGTCCGCGACAATTCCTCGAGCGCCCGCGTCGCGGCCTTCCGGTCCGCGAACGCCGGCGCGTCCAGGTTCGCGAGCCATCGCTTCACGTTCGTCCCGTCGGGAATCGTCACGGGCTTGAGTCGTTCCCACACGGCCTTCCGCATCGATTCGTTCTCGATCAGCGCCCACGCCGCCGGCACCGCCACGGACGGATCCGCATTCGCGGCCGTCTTCCAAAGCTCCTCGACGGTCGCGCCCGGTTTCGCACTCCGCGGCTTCAGGTCCCACTGGTAGACGAAGCCGTCCCGCCCGCCCGAATAGACCATCCGCCCATCCGGCGATACGGCGACCTGCGACACGATCCGATCGTGGCCGTCGATGCGCCGCACCAGCTTCCCGGAACCGGTCTCCCAGATCCGCACCGCGCCCTCTTCGTCCCCGCTGACGAGCCAGTGCCCGTTCGGCGTGAAGGCGAGCGCACGAACCTCCTTGACATCGCTCCGGGAATCGACGAGCAGGTTGTTGGTCCTCGTCTCGACGAAATCGGTCGCCTGGATGATCGGCAACTTGGCGCCCAGCAGTTCGATCTGGCTATCCCCCGCCACGGCGAGGATCGATCCGTCCGGGCTGTATCGGCCGAGCAACCGATTCGCCTGGGGGAACGGCCGTTCCTGGAGGGCGAGCTTTCCCAGTTCCTTCCGCGTGCCGATCTCGAAGCGATGGAACTCGTTCTCGTTGACGATCCGGTCCTGATCGACCCGACTCGTCGCGGAGCCGAAGATCCATTCGCGGCCGTCGGGCGTCGCCGTCAGCGGTTCCTTGATCGCGAGGCTCGCGTCGATGCGCCGTTCGACGGCGTCGTAGCGGACGAACTCCCGGACGTAATTCCGCGATTGGTATCCGTAGACGTGCCGGCTTTTGGGCGACCACGCGATCAGGTAGGACCGGCTGGACGCCTGGCTTCCGAGCGGGTTCGGTTTCCCGGCGATCGGATTGAGCGGATGAACCTCGAGGTCGCCGTCCGCGGCGCGATAGAGGGCGAAGAAGCGGCCGTCCGGCGAGACCGCGAGGGAACGCACCGCCTGCTTGCGGCCGGGTCCGATGGGAAGATTGCGGACGAACCGCCCCGTCTCCGCGCTCCAGAGACTGACGTTGCCGAACGTGTCGCCGATCAAGAGCTGCGAACCGTCCGGCGTCAGGGCGAACGCTTCGCCGCAGCCGTTTTGTTCCTCGGGAATTCGCTCGCCCGTCGCCGTGGTCCACCGCTCGACGAGGCCGTTCCGGGGGAGAAGGAGCGTGCGTCCTTCGTCCACGTGCTGCCACGTTCGGACGAACTCTGATTGTCCCTGCATCAGCGACTTCCGCTGGCGGTATGGCTCTAGATCCCACGAGAGGATTTCGCCGGTCGTGGACAACACGAGCGCTTGGTCGTCCTGCGAGAAGGCGATGGCGTACTCGGCGTTGAGCTTGGGCAGCGTGTGTTCGACGAGCTTCCACGTCCGGCGCGTCTGGCCGGTCGCCGCGTCGATCAGGTGGATTTCGGACAGGTTGTGGACGACGGCGAGCGTGCGCCCGTCGTGCGAGAAGGCGAGGCCGCGCGCGTCGTCGGTATGGTCCGTCTTCAGCGGGAGGCGCTTGCGGACCTGTCCGGTGGCCGAGTCGCCGAGTTCGAGATCGCTTCCCGGGGCGTTCTCCCGGACGAACGATTTGCCGTCCGGAGAAAGAATGGCACCGCCCCCGATCGACCCGACGGCGTCGACCGCGCCGGTCGCGAGGTTCAACAACTCGAACCCGGAAGTCGTGGGACGGATCAGGCGGCCGACCGCGTCGAAGCGACAGATGTCGAACCGGCCTTTCCGGGACTGCTTCTCGCGCCAGACTTCGCGACCGGTGGCGATCTCGAGAACGAATGCGGTCGAGGGATCGATCGTGGCCGCCACGAATCGACCGTCGGGGGAAATGGCCAGTCCCGGAAAGGGATGCGGTTCCTGGGATTCGACGGGCGCTCGGCCGAGGAAGATCTGCTTGCGCGTGGCGGTGTCGAAGATCGTGACGATGGCTTGGCGCCGCGCCGGAGACTTCGAGAGGACGGCGAGCCGACGGCCGTCCGGCGACAACGTCGACGCGAGAATCTCGCCGGTGAAGCGGAAGCGGTCGTCGCCGATGCGGCGGAGCGGTTCGTCCGCCGCCGCGACCGCGGCGACGAGAGCCAGGAGCAGCGTGCCGACCGATCGCATCGTCGCCTCCGCATCGTGCCGTTCCCGACATCATATCGCGAGGTACGAAAAACCGCGAACCCCGGAGGATGGCCTCCGGGGTTCGCGGCGAGATCGGACGGGACCGATTCGGGATCAGGCCTTCTTGGCGAGCAGCTTGCGGCGCAGGCCGAGGATCGGGAGCGCGGCGAGGGCGAGCAGCGCGGCCGGCGGAGCGGGCACGTCGGCGGGCGGCGGGGCGTCCGGCGTCGTGACGTTCAGCGAGTCGAAGATCAGGTCGGCGGCTTGGCCGGCGGTGAAGTCGAGCGTAACGCCGTTGACTTGCGTCAGGTCTCCGGTGCCGGTGAGGCCGGCGAGCGGCAGATCGACCGGCGAGAAGGTCGTGGTGAGGGGCAGCGTGGTGTTGCCGGTCAGGTTGCCGGTCGCGGTGGCGACGGTGATGGTGACCGGGATGTCCGCGGCGAAGCCGGAGTCGCCGGCGCCGAGGAATTGCAGCGAGCCGGGATCGCCGCCGGCGGCGACGTTCGGGATGAAGTTCAGCGCGCTGGCGAAGCTGTAGGCGATGCTGATGGTGCCGGAGCTGAAGACGTTGAAGGAGGCGCTGAAGAGTCCGTCGCCGACGCTGCCGGTGAGGGCGTTTGTGCCGGGGATGGCCGGGTTCGTGACGGTGAGCGTCACGGTGCGGGTGGTGCCGCCGCCGAGATCGGTCACGATCGTGGTGGGATTGGCGTCCGGCGCGATGGCGTAGCCGGCGGCCGGGGTGGGCAGGCTGTAGTCGTCGATCAGGATGTCCGCCTTGGCTTGGCCGGCGACCCCGAGCACCAAAGCCGCCACGGCGACCACCGCGCGACGCAAGGACAACGAACGAAGGAACGTCACGATGAGACTCCTTGGCTATGGCAACCGGGGGCGGCGGAACCGAATCGGGACCGGCCACCCCATCGCGACCAACGCGAAACCAAATCCGACCGGGTTAAGGTATCCAGATGAGAATCCGGTTGCAACCGGAAATTCCGATCCTGACGGTCGTGGCGATTTCGCACGCGGCCGAACAATTGAGCAGATAGCGTGCCGGAATCGGAATAACTCGACGAAAACGATTTGATTTTCCGCGTTTCCGCTCTAAACTCCGACGATTTTCCCGTCTCGGAGCGCCACTCGCGCTCCCGACCGTTTACAGCGAGCGCCAACGCGCGTCGTACCCACCTCGACTTTTCGACTCGGCGCGATTTTTCAACTCGAATTCGATGGGTCCACCGTGCTATCGAGTTTTCCGACAGTATCGAAAAAAGTGATTTTTCCCGCGCCCCGAACCGCCAAAAGACCGCGGCGGCGGGACGCCGGCTCTCGCCGATGCCCCGCCGCCGTTGGGTTTATTTCTTCTCGTCCTTCTTCTCATCCTTCTTGTCGTCCTTCTTCTCGCCTTCGGCCGGCTTGTCGGTGCCCGGCGGTTGCTGGCGGGTCATCGACTCCTGGCCGCCCGGCGGGGGCTTGGCCGTGCCTTGCGTATTCGTTTGCCCGCAACCGGCGAGAAGGGCGACGGCCAGAACGGCCGGCGCGGTGAACAGCGCGCGTCGCATGGAGGAACTCCGGGGAGAAGGGAACGCAGGGATGTTACGGCGCGCCGGGGGTCGCTTCAATCGATCGTCATTCCAAATCCCACGCCACGACGGTGCCGCCCTTCGTCGCGGCGTAGGCGGTCAGTCCGTCCGGCGCGACCGCCAGCGCCCGGGGCCACGCCCGGCCGAAGCGCCACGTCGTCCGCACCGCGCCCGTCGCCAGGTCCCGCAGTTCGATCGCCGACCGCTCCCCGCGGCAGAGGACCGCGTCGCCGCCGGGGAGGAACGCCACGGGAAGGTTGCTCGTCGACGGCGCCGCCGCCGTCGCGCTCCAGCGGGGCCGCAGCACCGGCAATCCGCCGTACCGGTCCTCGCGCTGCGCCCGCCGCGACGGCCCCACGAGCGTCTCCCGGATCGCCTCGAACACCCCGCGCTTGCGGCGCGGCCGCTTCGGTTCCGGCCCGGCCACGTCCGACCAGTGATACAGGCCGAGGTCGCGATTCGTGGCGATCGCGAACCAGTCGCCGCTCCGGCGATAGTTCATCGCCATCGAGAAGCGGTATTCGGGGTCTTCGAGCAACGCCAGGACCCGGTCGCCGGAGGAATCGAGCACCAGGCAGACCTGATGCGAGAAGGTCGCGTCGTATTCGACGCCGATCAATCGGCGATCCGGCCCGAGGCCGACCGACTGAAACGTGAACGACGTCGGTGAGCCGGCGATGATCGACTCGTCCATGAGGGCCGACCGGTAGTCGTTCCCGTAGCTTCCGGATTCGGTGGGCAGCGCGAGGCGGCGATACGCGCGATGCGAGAGGAACGCGACCGAGTCGTCGTCCGGGAATTCGCCGAAATGGACGTACTCCTCGACGCGGAGGTAATCCCCAACGGGATCGGTTTCGTCGTTCCGAACGACGACGCCGACCGGATTGGCGCCGACGAGCCAGCGTCCGTCGGCGCGGAATTCGACGCGGCGGAATTGACCGAGGATGGTGAAGCGAAGGCGGCCGTCGTGGAGGTCGTAGACGGCGAGGCCGCGGCTCCCGTGCGCCGCGGCGATCGATCGCCCGTCCGGCGCGAGGGCGAGATCCTCGATGGCCGCCGCGTTCGGCAACACGATCTGGCGCATGGGCGCTCGCCCGAAGGAGCGGGATCGCCCCGCGCTACTTCACCAAGTACTCGAACTTCTCGCGGAACTGCTCCGGCGTCAGTTTCACCACGTCCGCGAGGCCTTTCAGGCGACCGGCGTCGGCGAAGTCCTTCGGCTCCAGCCGGATCATGTACCGACGGGCGCACTCGTAGTTCTCGCTCGTGACGTCCACGAGGCGCGGCCGCATCCGCGAGGTCGCCGGGTCGATCATGTCCTCGAACTTCAGCGGCACCATCTTGCCGCCGACGAAGCTGACGATGGCGCCGAACTGCTCGGCGTCCGCGGACATGAGGAACTTCACGGCTCCGTAGCCGAGGTTGCGGGTGTATTCGGCGTCGAAGGGGATCGGATCGGCGCAGCGCAGCTCGTAGCCGAGGTCCTTGTCCATGATCGTGACCTTGATGCCGAGGTCCTCGAGCTTCTTGCCGACGCGGTTCTTGATGAGGCGGCCGAACTCGATTTCGCCGAGGCGGAGGTGGCCGTGGTCGTCGTACTCGACGTTGCCGTAGCGTTTGATTTCTTCGCCGAGGGCTTCCTTGAGGCCGTCTTCGCCGATGTTCTCGATGAGGCCTTCGGAGAGGATGGCGAGGCCGTACTTCTTGCCCTGGGCGCGGCGTTTGACGACGGCGCCGACGACGAGGTCGCAGACGTGGTCGAGCTTGATCTTCTTGCCGCCGAACTCCTCGGAGATGACGGTGATGGCGGAGGCGGAGGCTTTGCCGATGCCGAGGGCGAGGTGGCCGGCGGCGCGGCCCATGCTGATGATGACGTACCAGCGGCCGGTGGTCTTGGCGTCCTCGTGGAGGCGGCGGGCGAGTTCGACGCCGTGGTGGCGCGCCGTCTCGAAGCCGAAGGTGGGGATTCCGGGGGGGAGGGGCAAGTCGTTGTCGATGGTCTTGGGGACGTGGACGACCTTGATTTTTCCGGCGGCGTGCTTATAGACCTGGCTCCCGCTGAAGGCCGTGTCGTCGCCGCCGACGGTG
>CAYVRB010000252.1:0-9380 GCA_964453375.1 uncultured Alcaligenaceae bacterium | reverse complement strand
AGTTCGAGCGCGCCGTCGCGATCGAGGTCGGCGACGGCGGCCGCGCAGGCGCCGTCTTGGTCGGCGATCGGGCCGGGGTCCGCGACGGCCCAGCCCGCGTCGGTCCGGCGGAAGAAGCGGTTCGCTTCGCCCCGATTGAGGACGAGCAGTTCCTCGAAGCCGTCGTTGTCGAAGTCGGCGACCGCGAGGACGCGCGCATCCGACGGCAGCGCCATCGCGGGGGTGGCGGCGTCGCGGAACGCGCCGTCGTCGCGGCGGCGGAAGAGCCGGTGCGGTCCGTCGGCGTTCGCCACGGCGAGGCCGCACGCGCCGTCGCCGTCGTCGAGGACGGCGGCGGCGACGGACGACTCGGCGGCGTCGGCGAGGCCGTGCTCGGCCGCGACTTCGAGGAACGTGCCGAGGCCGGTGTTGCGGAACAGGGCGTTCGACCCGCGCGCCGCGGCGAGAACGAAGGCGGCGCGCGACGACGCGAACGGTGCGAGCGCCATCGCCGCGCCGGCGATGGCGCGGTCGATCCCGAGCGCCGGCGCCAGGTCGGCGATCGCGCCGGCGTCCGAGAATTCGAGGAGTCGCAGCGGTCCGTCGTTCGCGGCGAGGACGAAGGCGTAGCGGCCGTGCCCGCGCCGGTCGAGCGCCGCGACGGCGCGGCCGGGCGGCGCGGGCGCCAGGGGCAGTTCGATCCAGCCGTCGGGTCGCGCGTCGAGGAGCCGATCGGCGCCCTCGCCCTCGTTGAGGAGGTACAACTCTTCGCGGCCGTCGCCGTCGATGTCGGCCGCGACGGCGACGCGGCCGTCGCGGTCCGCGTCCGCCAGCGTCGGCGACGCGACGTCGCGCAGCCCGGAGCCGGTCCATTTCAAGACGCGATTGGGGCCGTTCGCCGAGAGCAGGAGGATTTCGAAGTGGCCGTCGCCGTCGAGGTCCGCCACCGTCGCCCCGACGAGCTTCGCGAACGAGCGGGGCGGCAGCAGGGTCGAGCGGTCGAGGAACATGGCGTCACACCACCCGGCTGACGATGCACTTGAGATAGCCCCCCTCGCGGCACGCGACGCTCACGGGGTGGTCGGCCGACGGGCCGCGGCGTTCCAGAATCTGCGCGTCCCGTTTCGAGTCGATCGCCGTCTGCGCCACGATCTCCTCCAGGTCCGTCATCTGGATCAATCCCGTGCAGCAGCACGACACGAGCAGGCCGTCCGGCGCCAGCAGCTTCAGCGCCAATTGGTGCAGCCGGCGATAGCCCTTGAGCGCCTCCGGCACGGCGGCGCGGTTGCGCGCGAACTTCGGCGGATCGAGGATCACCACGTCGTACGTCCGCTTCCCGGCGACGAGCGCCGCCAGGTGGTTGAAGACGTCCGCCTTCGTCGTGGTCAGGTTCGCCACGCCGTTCAGCTCGGCGTTGCGCCGCGCGAGCGCGAGGGCCGCCTCGGAGGCGTCCACGCAGTCGACGGCGGCCGCGCCGGCCTTCGCCGCCTGCACGCCGAAGCCGCCGGAATAGCTGAACGCGTCCAGTACGCGCTTGCCTGCGCAGTGCTTCGCCACGGCGGCGCGGTTGTCCCGCTGGTCGAGGTAGTAGCCGGTCTTCTGGCCCTCGGCGAGGTTCACGGCGAAGGTCAGCCCGTTCTCCTCGATCAAGTGTTCCGCCGGTGGCGGTTCGCCCCAGAGCGGACCGTCGTGCAGCTCGCAGCCTTCGAGTTTGCCGATGCCCTTCTCGGTGCGCAGGAAGATTCCGCGCGGTTTCAGGAGTTCGGCCAGCACGTCGGCGACGGTCTCGCGGCGGTTGGCGAGGCCGAGGGCGGTGAACTGGACCGTGAGCCATTCGCCGTAGCGGTCGACGACGAGGCCCGAGAGGCGATCGGCCTCGCTGAAGCAGACGCGGTACGCGGAGGCGGGTCCGCGATCGAGGCCGAGCGTCTCGTGGCGCAGCCGGACGGCCGTCGCGAGCCGGTCCTTCAGGAAGTCGCGGTCGAGGGCCCGTGTTTCGTCCCAGGAGTAGAGCCGGACGAGGATTTTCGATCGCGAGTTGTAGAGGCCGCGCGCCACGAAGTTGCCGGCGCTCGAACGCAGGATCACTTCGTCGCCGTCGGCCGGGGTGCCGTCGACCCGTTCGACGGCGCCGGCGAAGACCCACGGATGCCGGCCGTAGAAGGGCTGGGCGCGTTTCGGCTTTAGAATCACGGAGGCGAGCATGGAGATTCGATTCGAGGTTGGTCAGACGCCCTGTTGGACGCCGCGGAGGTAGGCGAGTCCGCGTTCGATCGGCGTCGGCGCGGCGCGGGCGGCCACGAGCGCGCGGATCCGGTGCAGGAGTTCCGTCTTGTTGATCGGTTTCGTGAGGAAGTCGTCGGTGCCGACCTCGACGCCGCGCTCGACGTCGGTCGCGCGGTCGAGCGCCGTCACCATCAGCACGCCGACGGACTTCGTCGCGGCGTCGGCGCGCAGGCGCTTGCAGACCTCGAAACCGCTGAGCTTTGGCATCATGATGTCCAGCAGCACGACGTCCGCGGGCCACTCCTTCGCGAGTTGGAGCGTCTGTTCGCCGTTGGCGGCGATGCGCGTCTCGAGGCCGCTGCCGTCGAGGTGGGCTTCGAGCAGTTCCGCGTTCGCCTGGTTGTCGTCCGCGATCAAAACCCGCGTCATGGCGGCCTCCCGCGCCGGTTCGGCTCGCTCATTGTATGGACGCGGCGAATCGGCCGACGGCGGGGGGCCTATTCGACCAAAACAATGGAGAAACGGGGGAAGCTGGGCCGATGACAGTGGGACGCACCCGCGCGGAGTTCCCATGCACGTCGATCGCCCCCTGCTGGCCCGCGTCGTCCGGCACGTCGTCGCCGTGGTCGAGCGGACGCCCGCGAAGTCCGAACCGTTTCCGCACGCGTTCTTTGAAGGGATCTTTCCGGACGACCTGTATCGCACGGCGCTCGACGCTTGGCCGACGGAGGCCGCGTTCGCCGCCGCGAGCCGGCGGCACCACGTCGACGAATACGGCGGCAGCACGCGCCGGCGGATGAACCTCGTCGAGAAATCGCTCGCCGACCTGCCGGCCGCCGGGCGCCGCGTCTGGACGACGCTTCGCGCCGCCGTCGGCGCGCCGGAGGTGAAGGCCGCCGTCTTCGCGAAGCTCGCCGACGGATTGGCGCGCCGGTTCGGCTCCGCGCCCGCCGCGGCCGCCGCCGTCCCGGCCTTCCCCCGCGGCACGCTCTACAGCGAGAAACAAGGCTATCGCATCGCCCCGCACCCCGATACGCGCGAGAAGATCGTCACGATGCAGTTCGCCTTCCCGGCCGACGACCGGATGAAGCACGTCGGCACCGAGTTCTATTCCCGCAGCGTCAATCCTTTGCACTGGCTCCGCGAGCCGCGCGGCTTCCTCGTCCGCGAGGCGATGCCGTTCCTCCCGAACTGCGCCTACGCCTTCTCGGTGCTGAACACGATCGGCTTGAAGAGCTGGCACGGCCGCTGCAAGATCGACGGGATCGAGGGCGACCGCAATTCGCTGCTGCACATCTGGTACGCGTCGCCGGACGACACGCACGCCGAACTCGAAGGCTACCTGGCCGCGCCGGAGCTTCGCCGGGCAGCCTAAACCATTCGAGATCACGAAAGCCCGAAAGTACGAAAGCCCGAACCGATTTCGTTTTCTATCGGGCTTTCGTTCTTTCGGGTTTTGGTGATCTCGGCGGGATTCCGTTCTCGCTCCAAACCTGAGATTCAGGATGGTCTTGTGTTTTCGAGAACACAAAGGCCCGAAAGAACGAAAGCCCGAACCGAATTCGTTATTTTTCGGGCTTTCGTTCTTTCGGGTTTTCGTGATCTCGATTGATTTCGTGAGCTCAATTGGTTTCGTGAACTCGTATCGGTTTTTTCGATTTTCCGGGTGGCGACAATCGTAGCGGTTACGGAAGATATGCGGATTGAAACGCCGCCGGCGGAAGGCTCGGCCCGGCGGCGCGTTCGATCCGAGCCAAGGAGCCGCACCGTGACGAAGCGATTTCTCCCCCGCGTGACGCCGCTGGAAGACCGGACCACGCCAGCCGCCGCCCTCGTGCTGAGCAACAACACGCTCTTCGCGTTCGACACCGGCACGCCGAGCAACGTTCCGGCCGGCCTCGCCGTCACGGGACTCGGCACGGGCGAGAACCTCGTCGGCATCGACTTCCGCCCGCAGAACGGCCAACTCTACGGCCTGACCTCCAACGGCGCCGGCGGCGTGCGGCTCTACGCCATCAGCCCCGTCACCGGCACCGCCGTGCCCCTCACCGCGGCCCCCGTCCAGTTCGACGACGGCGGCGGCAACTCCGTCCCGGTCGCCGGCGTCAACTTCGGCTTCGATTTCAATCCCTTCGCCGACCGCGTCCGCGTCGTCACCGACGCCGGCGTCAACTTCCGCATCAATCCCAACACCGGCCTCATCATCGACGGTTCCGCCGGCGACCCCGGCGTCAACCCCGACGGCGCCATCACCGGCGGCACCACCACCCTCGACGGCACCGCCTACACCAACAACGCGCCGAACGCCACCGCCACCACCCAGTACACCCTCGATTCGTCCACCAACAAGCTCTTCACCCAGAACCCGCCGAACAACGGCACGCAGACCAACGGAGCCGCCGTCACCCTCGGCGCCAGCGTCCTCGACTTCACCGCCGTCAACGGCTTCGACATCCCCAGCGGCATCAACGTCGCCACGTCCGGCGACCTCGCCGCCGGCAAGGGCTTCGCCGTCCTCACCACCACCGGCGCGCCGGCGCTCTATACGATCAACCTCGGCACCGGGCAGGCGAACCTCGTCGGCCCGATCGGCATCGCCGGCGGACCGCCAATCCAGGGCTTCGCCGTCCAGCCGAACGACGGCGCCGGAGGCATCCCATTCGTCGGCGTCGCGGGCAACGCCGTCGTCCGCTTCAGCTCGAAGCTCGCCTCTTCGGTCGTCGCCGTGCCGATCCCCTCGGGCTTGAACCTCGGCGAATCGGTCGTCGGGCTGGATCGTCGGCCGGCCACCGGTCAATACTTCGCCCTCGTGCACAACACCGCCGCCGGCACCGTGCGCATCGCGCTCGTCGATCCGCAGACCGCCGCGCTCTCGAACGTCGGCGGCGCACCGGTCGTCCTCGTTGACGCCGGCGGCGCGCCGATCACCTTCCCGGCCGGCACCTCCTTCGGCATCGACTTCAACCCGACCGTCGACAAGCTCCGCGTCGTCGCCAGCACCGGCGTCAACTTCCGCGTCGACCCCACCACCGGCGCCGCGCTCGACGGCAACGCCACCTTCGCCGGCACGCAACCCGACACCGCCCTGAACAACGGCGCCACCGCCGGCACCGCCACCGCGTACACGAACTCCTTCCACAAGGCCTCCGTCACGACGCAGTACACCCTCGATTCCGTCACCGACAAGCTCTACATCCAAAGCCCGCCGAACGACGGCAACCTCATCGGCGGCCTCGCCATCACCGTCGGCGGCACGGCGCTCAACTTCACCGACGCGAACGGCTTCGACATCCCGTCGAACGTGCGCGTGACGGCGTCCGGTTCGACCGCCACCGGCCTCGCGTACGCCGCCCTCACCGTCGCGGGCACTACATCGCTCTACGCCATCAACCTCGCCTCCGGCGCCGCCACCGATCTCGGCCCGATCGGCATCGCCACCACGTCGCTCGTCGGACTCGTCGTCACCGAAACCGCCGTCGCCAACGCCGGCCTCACCGGCACGTCCGACTACGGCCTCGGCTCGGACGTCGGCGTCGCCAGCATGACCAAGCTCCTCGCCGCCGACGGGTCGATCCTGCTCACCGCGCAGCCCTTCGACACCTTCACCGGCGGCGTCCGCGTCGCCACCGGCGACTTCAACGGCGACGGCGTCAACGACCTCGTCGTCGGCACCGGCCCCGGAGCCCCCACCAACGTCTCCATCATCGACGGCAAGACCGACGGCATCATCGTCAGCTTCGCCCCGTTCGAGCCGTCGTTCACCGGCGGCGTCTTCGTCGCCGCCGGCGACCTCACCGGCGACGGCGTCCCCGAACTCGTCGTCACCCCCGACCAGGGCGGCGGACCCCGCGTCCGCGTCTTCCGTAGCGGCAACACCGGCGACGTCCTCGCCGACTTCCTCGGCATCGCCGACCTCCGCTTCCGCGGCGGCGCCCGCCCCGCCATCGGCGACGTCAACGGCGACGGCATCGGCGACCTCGGCGTCGCCGCCGGCTTCGGCGGCGGACCCCGCGTCGCCGTCTTCAACGGCCTCACCCTCCTCGGCAACAATCCCGTCCGCCTCTTCAACGACTTCTTCGCCTTCGAGAGCACCCTCCGCAACGGCGTCTTCCTCGCCCTCGGCGACCTCGACGGCGATGGCAAGGCCGAGGTCGTCGCCGGCGGCGGACCCGGCGGCGGACCGCGCGTCGCCGCCTTCAACGGGGCCCTCCTCGTCTCCTCCGGCGGCGCCACCGTCACGCTCGTCGCGAACTTCTTCGCCTACGACGATTCCAACCGCAGCGGCGTCCGCATCGCGATCAAGGACCTCGACAACGACACGCTCGCCGATCTCGTGACCGGCAACGGCCCCGGCGTGACGAACCGCGTCAAGTTCTTCGCCGGCAGCGCCATCAAGGCCGCCCCGATCGGCTCGGCCCCGCCGACCTTCAACGAGTTCGACCCGCTCTTCGGCAGCACGAACGGCGTCTTCGTGGGCTGACGCGGCATTGGCCCCGGCGCGCCCGCCCCTTACACTGGCAGGGCCACAGGGAGGGCGCGCCGTGTCCGACTCGTTCGATCTCGTTGTCGTCGGCGCCGGGCCGGCCGGGGAGTCCGCCGCCGTCACCGCGGCATTGCTCGGCCAGCGCGTCGCCGTCGTCGAGAAGGCCGCGCAGCCCGGCGGCGCCGCCGTCAACACCGGCACCGTCCCCAGCAAGACCCTCCGCGAAACCGCCCTCGCCCTCTCCGGCCTCCGCTCCCGCGACCTCCACGGCGTCGACCTCTCCCTCCGTCGCGGCACCACCGTCGACGACCTCGTCCGCCACGAACGCACCGTCCGCACCGGCGAGCAAACCCGCATCCGCGAATCGTTCGCCCGCCACGGCGTCGCGCTCATCCCCGGCCGCGGCGAGTTCGACGACCCCCACACCGTACGCGTCCATTCGGCCGACGGTTCCTCGCGCCCGATCCGCGGCGAGTCGATCGTGATCGCCATCGGCAGCGTGCCGGTGCGCCCGCCGGGCATCCCGTTCGAGCACGACCGCATCCACGATTCGGACGAGTTGCTGGACATCCACGAGATGCCGGAATCGATCGCGGTCGTGGGCGCCGGCGTGATCGGCAGCGAATACGCGTGCATGTTCGCGTCGCTCGGCGTGCCGACGTACCTCGTCGACGGCCGGGATCGCCTGCTGCCGTTCCTGGACGCGGAGCTGTCGGCCGCGCTGCTCGCGGCGATGGAACGCCTCGGCGTGAACTTCGTCTGGAAGGAAAACGTGGTGAGCTGCCCGGACCCCGGCGTGGGCAAGGTGCGGCTGACGCTCTCGAGCGGGACGCGGATGGACGTGGACCACGCGTTGATCTGCGCGGGGCGCATGTGCCGGACGCCGGAGTTGAAGCTCGACCGCGCCGGCGTGGCGCTCGCCGAAAAGGGCCGCATCCCGGTGAACGCGCACTACCAGACGAACGTGCCGCACATCTACGCCGTGGGCGACGTGATCGGCTTCCCCGCGCTGGCGTCGACGAGCGCCGAGCAGGGCCGCGCCGCCGTCTCGCACCGGTACGACTGCGCGTTCGGCAATTGCCCCGTCGCCACCGTGCTGCCGAGCGGCATCTACACGATCCCGGAGTTGAGCGCCGCCGGGGCGACCGAAGAGGAGTTGAAGAAGAGGAACGTGGATTACGTGGTCGGCCGCGCCCGCCACGAGGACGTGCCGCGCGGTAAGATCATCGGGGACAAGACGGGCTTCCTCAAGCTCCTCTTCGACCGCCAAAGCCGCAAGCTGCTCGGCGTCCACGTCATTGGCGAGCTGGCGACGGAGGTCGTGCACATCGGCGTGATGGCGCTGATGGCCGAGGGCGGCGCGGACCTTTTGTTGCGCACCTGCTTCAACTACCCGACGCTCGGCGAACTCTACAAGCACGCCACGCTCGACGCCGCGAACACCGCCTGGCGATCGTGAGGCCGACTCTCATGCTTCTTTCAAGCGGTTGCCTACAATACTCTCCTCTCGTTCACTCCCTCGCTGGAATCCCCGCCATGAAACGATTGCTGGCCGCGTTCGCGGTCGTCGCGTTCGGCTCGGCGAGCCACGCCGCGTCGCCCGAAGCCGTCCTCGAACGGATGAAGAAGGACATCTACTACCTCGCCGGCGAGGAATGCGCCGGCCGCGGCGTCGGCACGCCCGGCATCGACAAGGCCGCCGACCACATCGCCGCCTCCTTCAAATCGTCCGGCCTCGAACCCGGCTTCAAGGACGGCTACTTCCAACCGTTCAGCTTCCCCGGCCGCAGCCGCCTCGGCACGCCCAACAAGGTCTCGCTCGCGATCAAGGACAAGGACGCCGCCGAACTCAAGGTTTCCGAAGAGTTCTCCGTCCTCGGCACCTCCGCGAACGGCGCGTTCAAGGGCGAACTCGTCTTCGCCGGCTATGGGCTGTCCATCGCCGCCGACAAGGTCAAGTACGACGACTACGCCGGCCTCGAGGTGAAGGGCAAGATCGTCGTCGTCCTCCGCAAGACGCCGAAGGCCGAACAGAAGGACAATCCCTTCGCCGGCCCTCTGGAGGACCACGCCGCCCTCGTCGCCAAGATCGAACTCGCCGCCAAGAAGGAGGCCGCCGGCCTCGTGTTCGTCAACGACCAGACCTACGGCAAGCAGGGCGACGCCCTCATGGACCTGCGCCGCTCCGGCGGCGCGACCGCGAAGTTCCCGGTGCTGCAGATCAAGCGCGCCGTGCTGGAGAAGATGATCGCCAGCCAGGGGAAGAAGCTCGACGAGATCGAGAAGTCGATCGACAAGGACCTGAAGCCGATGTCGCTGGCGCTCGCCGGTTGCTCGCTCGACGGCACGGTCACGATCACCCGCGAACCGATCCACGCCAAAAACGTCGTGGGCGTGCTGCCCGGCTCCGGCCCGTTCGCGGACGAGACGATCGTGATCGGCGCGCACTACGACCACCTCGGTACGAGCAGCCAGGGGAGCCTCGGCGGCGCGGCGGCGCAGGGCAAGGTCCACTTCGGCGCCGACGACAACGCCTCCGGCACCACCGGCCTGCTCGAACTCGCGCGCCGCTTCGGCGAGCAGAAGAACCGCTACGGCCGCCGCATCGTCTTCGTCGCGTTCTCCGGCGAGGAGATGGGCCTGCACGGCTCGAAGCACTATGCCGAGAAGCCGGTGACGCCGAACGAGAAGA
>CAYVRB010000251.1:8412-9389 GCA_964453375.1 uncultured Alcaligenaceae bacterium | reverse complement strand
ATCATCGCCATCCTCATCGGCCTGCTGCTGCCGGCCGTGCAGAAGGTCCGCGAGGCGGCGGCGCGGATGAAGTGCAGCAACAACCTCAAGCAGATCGGCACGGCGTTCCACAACTTCCACAGCGCGCACGAGCGCTTCGCCTGCGGCTTCAACGCCACGACCGCGAGCGTCGACGCCGAGAGCCTCGGGCCGGGCTGGGGCTGGGCCGCCATCATCCTCCCGCAACTCGAACAGGACAACCTGCACCGGCAGATCAACTTCGCCGTCGGCATCGAAGACCCGATCCACGCGAACGTCCGCCGGCAGGTGCTCAGCGTCTACCGCTGCCCCTCCGACGCGCCGCCGAGCGACACCTTCACCGTCGCCAACGGCGGCTCGCCCATCGCCGAGGTCGCCTTCGCCAACTACGTCGGCGTCGGCGGCACCTTCGAGGTCAGCGGCTTCCCCGACACCAACACCGGCCTGCTCCTCCGCGACGCCACCCTCAAGAACAAGGGCTTCCGCGTCACCGACATCCTCGACGGCTCCAGCAACACCATGCTCGCGACGGAGCGCAACAGCAAGCTCTCGCCGCAGACCACCTGGGTCGGCGCCGTGACCGGCACGCTGGTGCCGCCGTTCAACCCGGCCTTCGAGGAGGAGGAATCGCACATCCTCTGCACGACGAACACCGGCGTGGCGGCCGACGGGCGCACGCCGAACAACCCGCTCGGCCACGTCGAGGACGCCAGCAGCTTCCACAGCGGCGGGATCAACGTGCTCTTCGCCGACGGCAGCGTGCGCTTCGTGCGGAACACGATCCCCGCGACCGTGTGGGAAGCGATCGGCACCCGCGCCGCCGGCGAAACCGTGAACTTGGATTGAACGGGTACCCCGTTTAGCCGCGACGCGGAGTCTTCGGAGCGGAGCGCGAAGGCCCACCGCGCTCCGCTCCGAAGACACCCCGGCCCGGGGGAAAACAATCTCGGATAAAAGGT
>CAYVRB010000251.1:0-8402 GCA_964453375.1 uncultured Alcaligenaceae bacterium | reverse complement strand
CCCTGTGTCGCCGCGCGGGTGTGTTGGCGGGGCGGTGCTCCTGGGGCCCGCGCGCCCCGCCCCCAAGACTCCGCGTCGCGGCTAAACAAACTCTCGGATCATCGATGTCGTCGGATTCCCCGCGTTCGAGATCGTCGCTCTGGCTGCTCCTCGCGATCTTGGCCGTCGGGTTGACGGCCGGCGGGTACTACGCCCTCGCGCGCACCGATCACTCGCTCGCCACCCTCGCCGGGCACGGCACCGTCGTCCGCTGCGTCGCCGCCTCCCCCGACGGCAAGCTCCTCGCCACCGGCGCCGACGATGGTGCGATCCTCCTCTGGGACGCCGCCACCGGCGCGAAGCTCCGCGAGCTGCCGGGCCACGCGAAGGTCGTACGCGGCCTGGCGTTCGCCCCGAACTCGCACCGCCTCGCCTCCGTCTCGGACGATCACGACGCGAAGCTCTGGGACGCCGCGACGGGAACGGAAACGGCCACGTTCAGCGAAGTCTCGAAGGCGACCGAGTGCGTGGCGTTCGCGGCCGACGGAGCGAAGCTCGTCGTGGGCGCGGCCGACAAGCTCGTGCACGTCTGGAGCGTGGCGGATCGGAAGTACCTTGGCGCGTGGAAGGGGCACGCGAAGCACGTGCACGCCGTCGCCGCGAGCGCCGACGGGAAGCTGATCGCCAGCGGCAGCAGCGACGGCGCCGTGCGCCTGTGGGACGCGAAGGGCGCGCCGGCCGGAACGATGAAGGCGGTCGGCGGGCACATCAACGCCCTGGCGTTCGCCCCGGACGGGCGCACGCTCTACGCCGCCGGCAGCGGCACGAAGATCAAGGCGTGGGACGCGCGGACGAAGGCGCCGCGGCCCGAGTGGAGCGGCCCGACCGGCATGACGATGGCGCTGGCGCTCAGCCCCGACGGCTCGCGGCTCGCCACCGTCCACGAGGACGGCGCCGTGCGCCTCTGGGACACCGCCACCGGCGCCCCGACCGCGACGCTCCTCGGCCATCGCGGCACCGCGATCGGCGTCTGCTTCCTGCCGGACGGCCAGCGCCTCGCCACCGCCGGCGCCGACGGCACCGCGAAACTCTGGGCGGTGCGGTAATCATTTCGCCAGAATCCGCTTGACCGCGGTCCAACGCCCGGTTCCAATCGCCGTTGGTAGGACAGTGGTCGCCAGTATCCTGTGCGGAGAATCGGCATGACCGGCACAACCCCCCCCGTTCCGGAACGTGCCGTGAACTTCCCGACCGGTCTCTTCGCCGGCGCTGGCTCGACCTGTTCCGCCTCGAAGACCGCCACGCGGCGGGCAACCTCCTCGGCGACCCGCTGACGCTCTCGCTGGCCGACCTGCTCCCCCTGTTCGGCGACCTCGCCATGCCCGCGTTCCCGACATCGGCGCGGATATTGCCCGAACCGCCGACCGCCCTGCAGTCGGCCTTGCTCGGTCAGCGCCTCGAACTGCCGGCACTCGAACCGGTGCGAACGCGTGCCTTAAACGCCGTAGTGATCGACTTCACGGGATCGGCGAATCCGTTCGAGATCGAGGAGTCGAGCCCCGTTTATGCCTTGGGCGCGGGACGATTTGCGGACGAATTGACGGGACACACGACTGGCGGCAGTAGAAATGGGGATGCCGGGATCGAAATCGGGAATCGAACAACGAACGTGCATTCGCCGAATGTTCCGCAAGCCGATTTCAATACGAACGACTTCGACCTCGATTCGGGAATTTGGTACCAGAACGCAATCGAACCCATCTCGCCGCCGCTCCCGAACGAAGCCCCGATTGCGTTGTCGGAATCCGTCACCGTGGACGAAGACTCGTCGATCCTGATCGATGTTCTGGCCAACGATACCGACGCGGACGGCGACACACTGCGCATCGATAGTTGGCAATTCGAGACCATGCATGGCACGGCGATCCAGGTAGAAATCGGCAAATTCCGCTATACGCCATTCCCCGATTATTACGGGCCGGATTCGTTCACGTATCAGGCGACTGACGGCGTGGCGTCGAGTTCGATGGTCACGGTCTCGATCACGGTGAATTCCGTGAACGACGCGCCGGCCGCGTTCAACGACGGCTACGCGTGGGGCCTGGCGGTCGACGAGAACGACAATTTCGTCAACCTGCCGACCGGCATGGGCCACGGTCCCGGCTATTTCGCCGGCAACGTGCTCGAGAACGACATCGACTGGGACTGGCAGGACTACGTGCCCCCGACGCCAACCTCGCCGCCCCCGGGCTACCCGCCTCCGCCGCCCGGATATCCGCCGCCGTCGCCGCCCGCCGGGAACTCCAAGGACGTGCTGCGGCCGTTCATCGACACGCAACCTTCGGTCGGCAGCGTGGTGATGTATCCGAACGGCGTGTTCTACTACATGTACCCGCAGTCGATACTCAACGAGAATTTCCAACCGTTCAAAACCTCGTTCACGTACTTCGTCCTTGACAACGCCGACGCCAAGAGCAACACGGCGACGGTGACGATGTGGATCAAGAAAGGGAACGACTTCAACCCGACGACGAGTCCGACGCCCGTGGAATTCGTCGTCGGGGACGATGCGCTCGAAGCGAACGCGCCGGGATCGGAGTATCGCGTCATCACGACGCATCCCGCCTTCGGGCGGATGACCAACTTTGAGTACAACGGCGACTTCAGCTATTCTCCGCGCTACAACCGGAAGGACGAAACGTTCAATTACAAACTCATCCTTCCGAACGGAACGAATTACTCGTTCATGAACGCGTCGCTCGCATCGCTCAACGCGGAAGTCTACGATGGGCAGGGCGCTTCCAAATCGGTCCGCGAAATCGACGAATCGGGCGTCGGCGCGTTCACCGTCGCTAACCGAAATGATACCGACAGCGACTACATACCGGATTCCTCGGCCGTTCCGTTTCAGGAAGGCTACGATTCCATCGTGTCCGCGACTCCGATACCTGGCCGAAACGACCCGCACGAAGGTGTCGACGAACTCGACCTCATTCGGATCGACATCAAACGGCCAAATGTTGCCGTGGTAGGAGAGATGACGTTGTCGCTGGCGAGTCAGGATTTACGGGCTTACATCTACGACAACAGCCTCGCAGACCTGGACAACAGCGGCCTGAATTACGGATCGTCGCTGGGCAGCAAATTGCCGGATCGGATTACCTTGAACGACGCGTCATTCATGGGACCGGACAACGTGCCCTTTTCCACGATCACCGTTTACGCGGCTCTCCAGCAACCGTCCGCCGCGATGCGGGATTACGAGTTTGTACTCGAACGCGGCGGCATCGCCGAGCGCTTCAAAGCGACGGCGATCTGGTCGGAGTTGACTGACTTTCGTGGAGATGACCCAAACGAAACGGGGTCGATGTTGATGAATGCGCCTGTAAATGCGGCTCTACAAAAATACAGAAGATCATTTATTCATTCTGTGGACAGCAAAAGGGGAACGGAACCAGGTAAAATGGGAATTGCTAATCCAATTTACGCTTATCCTGCAGGAACGCACTGGGTAACAAACCCAGTAGAATTTGAATTCACCCTCACTCCGCAAGGGATATCCAAGATACCACGGCTTGGCTTTGATGCGTCTAGAAGTGTTGAGTCACGTAGCCAAGAGAAGCCGAGATTTGAACAAGATCCATTAGAACCTGTGTACGCGCGCAATTTTGAACCAAATAGAGACAGAGCGAATGACGATTCGGCACCGAAGGATGCACGAAACTTGGATGAATATCAAAGCGGTGACAAATACTATACGGTCGATGCGCCGGGTTATAATAAACCAGAACCGGGCATGCTTGGTCCGAATGAAGATTGGGTAACACATCGAATGAATGGACTCGAGTTTATTCGAGTGAAAATAGGAATTAATGCAAGAATCACTGATCTCGCTTTACCCGAAGATGAAATACCTCTGCTAGATTTGCAGGGGTCTCGAATGTCTGCACTTACGGCTTGGCATTCATGGATTCGCATCGAATATAACAATGTGCAAGGGCGGTTCCGTTCGGCAGGCAATACGAACGAAGTTGGTTTGGGTTTGCGAAACCTAGAAACGTAATATACAAACGTATATTCTATGGTGCTATATGGGCGAGTGCGCGAACATGTTCTTGGTATTTAGTTACATAGTAAATACGACACCTGAACCGCCGCGCGCTATATCAGCCCAGAGCGCAATCATGATTTCTAATGGGCATTTATTTAAACCTGTATTGTTAGTATATTACGGTGAGTTTGCCGAGCACGAACTGTATTTTCGATTTTATGAGTCATTTGCTCGTCTACGACCGGAGGTTAAAGATAATACGTTTGTAGTCGGAAAAACCGGAAAATCGGACGATTATATCGCGTTTGAACAGCTATTAGGTGCAATTGTATCACATCAATCACGTCGATTAATTCAACTCCTAGTTATACACTCGGCATTTGAAGTACAATTTCCATTTGCACTACCGGCCGATAAATTTGGTGTGGCAGATTCCCCAGTGCAACGTGCAACTGAATTGGTTGATGATAATCGGATACATGATGTGATTTATTCGATTAAGTTTCTCTTGATGCATCGGGAAATACGAACCGGAGATCCGTGTTGCTGGTTCTACTCTAAAAAATCTGTTCGACAATTGAAGCTTGCGGTGGAATGCGTAGAAAAAGATTATAAGGATACGAAAAAAGAAAATACGGCCGCCCTCGCCGCATTATCAACTATTACAACCTATATTGAACGTGCTAATTGGTACGAAGGCGACCGCGATGCAGATATTGCACGACGTTGTGAGCAATTATTATCGCAGTTGCCCAAACCTAATCAATCAACGAAATAATCGTGGGCACGCCGTTTGTTTGATTTGCCGAAGCAATTTTTCATTTCGATGATGTTCTGTGGCAGAACATCAAAGTTTTAAAAACTTTCTCGACGAAGAATTTCCCTGAAATCCCCGCCTCGCTCCGGCGTCTTCTTCGGTGTCGGCGTTAGAATGACGGCACCGTCGCGAGGCGTTCCCCAATGTCGCGGTTGCTCCTGATTCTCCTGCTCGCGGCCCCCGTGGCCGCGGCCGAACCGGCGAAAGACAAGGCCGCGCTCGCCAAAGCCCTTTCCGCCGCCATCGACCGGCACCTCGCCGCCGACTGGACCGCGCGCGGCATCAAATCCGCCGCCCTCGCCGACGACGCCGAGTTCGCCCGCCGCGTCCACCTCGACGTCATCGGCCGCATCCCCCGCGTCGCCGAGACGACCGAATTCCTCGCGGACAAGTCCCCCGACAAGCGCGCCAAGCTCGTCGACCGCCTGCTCTCCATGCCCAACTACGCCCGGCACTTCGGCGCCACGACGCGCCAGGAGTGGATGCCGCAGGCCGCCACCGACGTGCGCTTCTTCTTCCCCGGCCAGCAGTTCGAGGAGTGGCTCCAGACGCAGTATCGCAAGAACGCCCCGCTCGACGCGATGGTGCGCGAGGTGCTGACGGTGAAGGTCGCCGACGGCCTCGCCCGCTTCCGCGAGTTCGGGGACCAGACGGAGGCCGACCCGAACCGGAGCCGCGTGGCGTCGTTCTATCAGGCCAACGAGTTCAAGCCGGAGAACCTCGCCGCCGCGACGACGCGGATCTTCATGGGCGTGAAGCTCGAATGCGCGCAGTGCCACGACCACCCGTTCGCGACCTATTCGAAGGAGCAGTTCTGGCAGACGGCGGCGTTCTTCGGGGAGTTCGCGGCGCTGCCGCCGGTGCCGCCGAGCTTCGTCGGTCCGCTGCCGCCGCAATACCAGAAGAACCAGGTGACGATCCCGAACACCGAGACGACGTTGATCGCGACCTACTTCGACGGCACGCGGCCGACGTGGGAGATCGACCGCACGCCCCGCGAGGAGCTGGCGAAGTGGCTGACCGACGGCAAGAACCCGTACTTCGCGAAGAACCTCGCGAACCGGCTTTGGGCGCGCTTCTTCGGCATCGGCCTCATCGACCCGATCGACGAACCGGGCGACGCGAACCCGCCGAGCCATCCCGAACTGCTGGAGGAGCTGGCGAAGGGCCTCGTGGCGAGCGGCTTCGACAACCACGTGATGGTGAAGGCGATCGTCGGTAGCCAGGCGTACCAGCGCTCCAGCAAACTCTCGCACCCGACGCAGGGGGACGCCCGCCGCTTCGCGAAGATGGCGATGAAGGGCCTCAACGGCGGGCAGATCTTCGACAGCTTCGTGATCGCGACCGGCCTCAAGAACGCCGACCAACTGATGGACGAGCGGGCCGACGACTTCCGCGACCGCACGCTGCGCGGGAAGTTCGTCAAGATGTACCCGGTCGGCACGAAGACGATCGAGACGCAGACGTCGATCCTGCAGGCGCTGCTCATGATGAACGGCAAGCAGATGGCGGAGCAGACGACGGTGGCGACGAGCGAGACGTTGGCGGCCGTGGTGGACGCGCCGTTCCTGAGCACGGAGGAGCGGATCGACACGCTGTATCTGGCGGTGTTGAACCGCAAGGCGACCGACGGCGAGCGCGAGAAGTACGCGAGCTACGTGGACCGCGGCGGCCCGACCGGCGACCAGAAGAAGGCGATCTCCGACGTATTCTGGGTGCTGCTGAACAGCACGGAGTTTTTGTTCAACCATTGAGCGACCCGTTTAGCGGCGAGGCGGAGTCCTCGGAGCCGAGCGCGGGGGACGCGGGAACACTCGATGATGCACTGCTGCGACGACATGCGGCGCGATCTGAATCGGGTCTGCGACAAACATCCGAACCGGTTCGATTGTCCCGATTGCCTCGTGCATTACTCGGCGACGAAACAACAATACGGATTGATCGTCCACGATGGTGGATCGTCAACTATCGCGATTAAATACTGTCCGTGGTGCAGTATGAAACTGACCGCGTGACGCGCTCGGCTCCGAGGACTCCGCCTCGCCGCTAAACGAAATCATCCTCTATTGAGGTGTCTGATGTTTTCCACTCCGCGCTCCGCACTCCGCACTCCGCACTCGCGCCGCGGATTCCTCCAACGACTCGGCACCGCGAGCCTCGCCGTCAGCGCCTCCGGATGGCTCGCGCCGTTCGCGAACGCCGCGGCCAACGACCCGAAGCGCAAGCGATCCTGCATCCTCCTCTGGATGAACGGCGGACCCTCCACCATCGACCTGTGGGACCTCAAACCCGGCCACGAGAACGGCGGGCCGTTCAAGGAAATCCAGACCTCCACGCCCGGCATCAAGATCAGCGAGCACCTGCCGACGATCGCGAAATTCATGGACAAGATGGCCCTCCTCCGCGGCATGTCCACGCGGGAAGGGGACCACGAACGCGCCAGCTTCCAGATGAAGACCGGCCAACTGCCGATGGGGCCGATCCCGTTCCCGAACATCGGCTCGCTCATCTCGAAGGAGATCGGCGACCCGAAGTCCGAACTGCCGAACTACGTCAGCATCGCGTCGCGCAAGCTCTTCTTCCAGAACGATCCGACGTCGCCCGGCTTCCTCGGGCCGAACTACGCCCCGCTGCTCGTGGGTACCTCCAACGCCTTCAACGAACCGATCGGCGAGCGGATGTGGGAGCAGTTGAAGGTCGAGAACCTCGAACGGTCGAAGACCGTGGAGGCGGCGCACGCCGACAGCCGGCTGGCGCTCCTGCGCGAGATGCAGGAGGAGTTCGCGGCGGGGCGGCCGACGGCGATCAGCGACAGCCACGTCGCCGCGTACGACCGGGCGGCGCGGCTCATGACCTCGCAATCGGCCGAGGCGTTCGACCTCAACAAGGAACCCGAGCGCGTGCGCGACCGCTACGGCAAGTCGCTCTTCGGCCAGGGCTGCCTGTTGGCGCGCCGGCTCGTCGAGAAGGGCGTGCCGTTCGTCGAAGTGACGATGAGCGGCTGGGACACCCACGGCAACAACTTCGACTTCGTGAAGCGGAACAGCGAACACCTCGACAAAGGCTGGGGCTCGCTGATGGCCGACCTGAAGGATCGCGGCCTGCTCGATAGCACGCTGATCGTGTGGATGGGCGAGTTCGGCCGGACGCCGCGGATCAACGGCGGACAGGGCCGCGACCACTATCCGAACGCGTGGTCCACGGTGCTGGCCGGCGGCGGGATCAAGGGCGGTCAAGTGATCGGCAAGACGAGCGCCGACGGCACGACGGTCGAGGATCGCAAGACCAGCACGAACGACCTGCTGGCGACCGTCTGCGGCGTGCTGGGCGTGGATCACGAGAAGCAGAACATGTCGAACGTCGGCCGTCCGATCCGGATCGTGGACAAGTCCGCCCGGCCGGTGACGGAAGTGATCGCCTAATTCCACCGCCGATGCGAAGGTGATTGGGCTCGCGACCCCCCACCCTAACCCTCCCCCTCAAGGGGGGAGGGGACAAGAGGCCTTCGGCGCCGGGTAGGCATTATTCGGTCGAGTAGCCTCACGGCGCGGCCAC
>CAYVRB010000250.1:0-9453 GCA_964453375.1 uncultured Alcaligenaceae bacterium | reverse complement strand
GTCCCACAAGAAACGGCGGCCTAGATGCAGAATCTAAAACCGCGCTGTACTGTTAATTGGGTAGCAAAGTAAGTGGAGATATTCATGTGCAACTCAGGGGAAGTGCAAAACTTATTTGGTGTCTTTATTGGTACAGTCTTGTGCGCGCCCGGGCCTTCACTTGGCTCGGTTCATCCGTAGGCATTTGGCACTCGCAGCATGGACGCCCGTTTCACGCCCCCGGCTTCACCCCCTCGGCGCGGTCGAAGAGGTCGCGGAGCGAGAGCCGGAAGTTCGGCAGCAGCTCGCCGCCGTCGAGGACGCCGTTCGGCGGGATCGGCGTTCCGGCGTCGGCGGACGAATAGACGACCGCGGATCGCGTCGCGGGGTCGATCTCCCACACGGATCGCACGCCGGCCGAGAAGTAGTCCCGGCGCTTCCGCGCCATCTCGGCGGGACGATTGCTCTTGCTCAGCACTTCCACCGCCAAGTCCGGCACGATCGACGGCACCGGGTCGTCGCGGCCCGGCGGTCGGCCGCCCGGCAAGCGGCCCCACGACACGAACGACACGTCCGGCCCGCGACTGATGTGCGGCAGGATGCGCATCAGCCCATCGGGAGCCGCGAGCAGGCCGAGGTCGTGGGTTTCGACAAAGTCGCCGATCGCGCGAATCAGAAACGTGGTCAGGCGCGATTCGTAGTAGCCCACGGCTTTCTCCACCAGAGTGCCTTCGACCCACTCGTAAATCTTGCCGTCGGGTTTCTCCTCGTTGATTTCCACGAACTGTTCGAACGTCACGGTGCCGATGGGCGGGTGCAGCCGCACGCGTTCGACCGGCACGTCGCCGAGCCGATGGAGGAGATCGGCCAGCGTGCCGGTGGGCGGGCGGTCGATGTATTCAGGGATCGCGGTCATGGTGCCATTCTCCCTCACGCCTTCAGAATCCACAACCGGAATGTTGGCTTCTTCGAGCGCATGCATCCCTTCGATTGGTGATAAGATGGATGCTTCCGGGAGGCCGTGTCATGTCCGCCGTGCCCAAGCCGCGCAAGATCACCGTCGAGGAGTACTTCGCACTCGAAGCGAAGGCCGAACGCAAGAGCGAGTTCTTCGACGGCGAGATGTTCGCGATGGCCGGAGCCAGCCGCGAACACAACGTCCTCACCCGCAATCTGACGGCCGAGCTCCACAATCGATTGCGCGGCGGGCCGTGCCAGGTGTTCGTCGCCGACCAGCGCGTGAAGGTCGACCGGACCGGATTGTACACCTACCCGGATCTTCTCATCGTCTGCGGCACGCCGGAGTACGCGCCGGAAAACCGCGATACGCTGACCAATCCGAAAGTCGTGATCGAAGTGCTGTCCGACACGACCGAGAAATACGACCGCACGACGAAGTTCCGCAAGTACAAACAACTACCGTCGCTCATGGAGTATGTGCTCGTCTCGCAGGACGAGCCGCTCATCGAGCGGTACGTTCGTTCGCCCGACGGCTCCTGGGCTCAGTCCGATTTCGTCGGATTGGAGGCCACGTTGTCGCTCGCGGCCGTTCCGGCGAACGTGCCGTTGGCCGAGGTCTATCTCGGCGTCGAGTTTCCGGAACCGAAGCGCGTCTGAATAGCGATTCCCGCACCTCACGCCTTCCGCACCCGCAAGAGGAACGTCGGGTTCACGGCCTCGAAGCGCAGGCTCTCCATCTGCTCCACGCCGCGGGCGATGCTCACGAGCTGCACGTCCACCGTCGGGGCCAGGCGCTTCATCGCGGCGTAGGTGGCCGAGAGCATTTCGAGCGTGCCGACGTTCACGACGAGGCGGCCGCCGCGCCTCAATGCCGCGAAGGCGGCTTCGAGGAGGCGGGCGATCTCGCCGCCGTTGCCGCCGATGAAGATCGCGTCCGGCGCCGGCAGGCCGTTGAAGATCGCCGGGGCGGTGCCGAAGACCGGCTTCACATTCTTGATGCCGAAGGTTTCGAGGTTGGCGGCGATGAGGTGGAAGTCGGCGGCGTCCTGCTCGATGGCGTAGACGACGCCGGGGGCGACGAGGTTGGCCATTTCGATGCCGACGGAACCGGAGCCGGCGCCGACGTCCCAGGCGACGTCGCCGGGGTGGAGGTCCATCTGCGCGAGCGCGAGGGAGCGCACCTCCGCCTGCGTGATGAGGCCGGACTTTGGCCGACTCTGCGCGAAGACGTCGTCCGGGTTGCCGAAGCGCGACAGCTTACTGATGGATCGCGGCGCGTCGGGCCGGTTCGGCTTGCGCTTCAGGATCAGGATGTTCAGCGGGTCGAAGGTCATCGACTGGATGTCGGCGAGTTCGCCCTGCGTGACGCGCTCGTCGCGGCCGCCGAGGTTCTCGCAGACGGTGGCGCGGAAGTAGTCGATGCCGCGCGCCATCAGCTCGCGGGCGATGCGGCCCGGCGGGTAGGCGTCGCTGGTGAAGAGGCCGACGGTCTCGGCGCCGCGGATCTTGTCGAGCACGTCGTCGAGCGATTTCGCGGAAAGGTCCGTCAGGTAGGCGTCCTCCCACGTCTCCTTCACGCGGGCGAAGGCGAGCTGCATGGAGCTGATGTGCGGGACGACCTCGAAGAGTTCGGGGCCGATCTTCTCGCAGAGGTAGCGGGCGGTGCCGTAGAAGAGCGGGTCGCCGACGGAGACGATGGCGATCCGCTTCTTGCCGACGGCGGCCTTGAGCTTCTCGACGGTGGCGGGAAGGTCGGACCCGATGACGACGCGCTCGGCGGCGAGTTCCGGGAGGAGGCGCAAGGCGGCGTCGGAGCCGAAGAGGAGTTCGGCCTGCGTGAGCCAGTCGCGGGAGCGGGCGGTGACGCCGGCGAGGCCGTCGGGGCCGACGCCGAGGATCGGGATTTTGTCGGAAGCCACGGGGACACCTACAACGAGTGCGAAGTTCCCCAGATTGTAGTCGGAGTGCCCATCGTGAAAATCACCGAGGTCGTCTGCCAGATCATTCGGATTCCGAACGTGCAGGCGAAGACGGCGAGCAGCCAGGATTCGGTGCTGGTACGCGTGCGGACCGATACCGGCCTGGAAGGCGTGGGCGAAGCCGATTCGTCGCCGGAGGTGGTGAAGGCGATCGTGGACGCGCCGTTCAGCCACAACATCGCCTGCGGACTGAGGCAGATTCTCGTCGGCGAAGATCCGCTGGAGAACGAACGGCTCTGGCAGAAGATGTACCGCCGGACGATGTACTTCGGCCGCAAAGGCGCCGGCATCACGGCGATGGCGGCGGTTGATATGGCCCTGTGGGATTTGAAGGGGAAAGCGTTCGGCCAGCCGATCCACAAGCTGCTCGGCGGCAAGCACCATTCACGCATCCGCGGCTATGCGTCGATCCTCTTCGGCCGCGACGGCAAGGCGACGGCCGACATCGCGCGAAAGTGGGTGGCCGCCGGCTACACGGCCGTGAAGTTCGGCTGGGAACCGATGGGCACCAGCGAAGCGGTCGATATCGACTTGATCCGCGGAGCGCGCGAAGGACTCGGCCCGAAGAACACGCTGCTCATCGATGCCGGCTGCGTCTACGATGCGCGGACGGCGCTGCGGCGGGCGGAGGCGTTTAAGGAGTTTTCGCCCGAATGGTTCGAGGAACCACTCCGCGAGGACGACGTCGACGGCTACCGGTGGCTGCGCGACCGTTCGCCGATCCCGATCGCGGCCGGCGAGGGCGAGTGCGGCCGCGAGTCGTTCCGCGAACTGATCGACAAGCGGGCGCTCGACGTGTACCAGGTGGACCTGTCGCGCTGCGGCTTCACGGATGCCGCGTACCTCCGCGCGCGCGTCGAGGAGATCGGCGCCCGGCTGTGCAACCACTGTTACACCAGCCCGCTGACGGTCGCGGCGAGCCTGCACTGGCTGAGCACCTGCCGGGATGCGTTCGTCTTCGAGGACTGCGTGGAGGATTCGCCGCTGCGCCACGAGCTGACGCACGAAAAGGTGCAATCGGTGGACGGCTGGATCGACGTGCCGGACCGCCCTGGCTTGGGCGTGACGCTCGACGAGGCGTTCGTGAAGCGCTACTTGATCGCCGAATCACGGTGAATTCGGGGTACGACCGCGCCAGCCGCGCCAACAAAGTCGTCGTTCCGCCGTTGGCTTTATTGACAGGTCCGGGGCGTGCGGTTAACGTGATACCAGAATGCCGATTCCGCGCGGTTCGCCGGGATCGGTTGTAGCGTCTGTAACATGTTCTCCGGTAGGGCCAACGGCGGCCGCCGTCCGCCGTTGGTGGATTGGACATCATCTGGACGGCTTCCGTCGCCCCGCCCGGCGACCGACCGCGGAGTGGCAACATCATGGCGAAACCGACAGCGGTTTGGGGTCTGGACATGGGCCAATGCGCCCTGAAGGCCCTCAAACTCGAACTCGTCGACGGCAAGCCCACGGCCACGGCATTCGACTACATCGAGCACCCGAAGATCCTCTCGCAGCCGGACGCCGATCCGGAGGCGCTGACGCGCGAGGCGCTCGAGAAATTCCTCACGCGCAACCCGATCAAGAACGACCTCGTCGCCATCGGCGTCGCCGGGCAGAGCGGCGGCCTCGCGCGGTTCGTGAAGCTGCCGCCGGTCGAGGAATCGAAGATCCCCGACATCGTGAAATTCGAGGCGAAGCAGCAGATCCCGTTCCCGCTCGACGAAGTCGTGTGGGACTACCAGAAGATCGCGGGCGGCGAAGTCATCAACAACTTCGCGATGGAGACGGAGGTCGGCCTGTTCGCGATGAAGCGCGAGATGATCGCGCGGCACCTCTCGCAGTACGGCGGCGCCGGGATCGAGTGCAGCATCGTGCAGATGGCGCCCCTGGCGCTGACGAACTACGCGACCTACGAACTGCTCAAGAAGGGCGGCCCGGACGCCCCGATGGAAGAGGCGAGCGAAGACGACGCGCCGCGCGGCAAGAAGCGCTGCCTCGTCGTCCTCGACGTCGGCACCGACAACACGAACCTCATCATCACCGACGCCGGCAAGATCATCTGGCAGCGGCCGCTCTCCATCGGCGGCAACCACTTCACGCGCGCCCTCTCCAAGGAAATGAAGCTCACCTTCGCCAAGGCGGAGCACCTGAAGCGGAACGCGGCCAAGTCCCCGGACCTCGCGCAGATCCTGAAGTCCCTGCGGCCCGTGCTCACCGATTTCGTCGGCGAAGTGCAGCGCTCGCTCGGCTACTTCACGAACACGCACCGCGACGCGCACGTCGCGACGATGGTCGGCCTCGGCAGCGCGTTCAAACTCCCCGGCCTCCAGAAATACATGGCCGAGAAGCTCTCGCTCAAGGTGGACCGCCCGGCCAAGATCCACCGCCTCGCCGGCGACGCCGTGCTGAACGATCCGGTCTTCGGCGAGAACATCCTGACGTTCCCGATCGCCTACGGCCTGGCGCTGCAAGGCCTGAACATGCTCGGGGATCGCACCGACTTCGGCCGGATCAACACGAACCTGCTGCCGACGGAGATCCGCACGGAGCGGATCATCCGCGCCAAGAAGCCGTACGCGGCGGCGGCGGCGGCGGGCATCCTGCTGGGCTGCGGCATCGCGGCGTTCGGGTTCGGCGTGCAGTACTCGGCCGCCAACGACGCCAGCATCGGCAAGGCGATGGAAGCGGCGCTGAACGCCAAGAAGCAGGCCGACGGCCAGGTCAGCAAGAAGACCTCGGCCGAAGGCGAACTCCAGAAGGCGCAGGACGAAGTGAAGGCGATCCTCGCCGGGGCGGACCGCCGCCTCGACTGGGTGCGCCTGCACCAACTGGTGACGACGGCGCTGCCGCGCGCCGGCGAACGGGGCAACCTCGTCGGCACCGCGGAGCAACAGGCGCTCTGGTCGCGGGATCCGGGCCTGAACGCGATTCGGAAATACGAGGAACGGGTCAAGCGCGGCCTGTCGATCGACCAGGTCAACGACGCCGACTACGCCGAATACCTCGCCCAGGTGAACATCACCGAGGTGCGCACGCGCTACACCGACAACCTCAAGGCGTTCTTCGAGAACGCCGACGCGAAGGTCTGGGCCGAGGACCGCAAAGCCATCGCCGAGCGGATGCTCGAAAGCGAGCGGGACAAGGACGAGAACGAAACCAAGGCCTGGAAGCCGAAAGGCCCCGAAGGCGGCGGCTACGTCGTCGAGATCCGCGGCTGGACCTTCCACTCGGACGGCTTCGGGTTCATGGTGCAGGGCGTGGTGCGGAACTTCCAGAACGCCGGGCTGCACGTCGAGTCGATCGGCAAGCGCAAGGTCGATGAATTCATCCCCGGCGGGATCGATCCGTTGGCGGGCCGCATCAGCCACGTCTGCCTGCCGATGTCGAAGATGCAGGATACCGCGAAGCAGAACGTGCTGGAACTGATCGGCCCCGGGAGATCGTACCTGGAGCGCTACCTCACGCCGGGCACGACGGCGGCGGCGGCGCCGACCTCCGGCTCGCAGTCCGACGCGTCCAGCATGATGATGATGGGCAACAGCGGCGGCGAACAGGGCAGCGGCGCCTCCGGTGGCGTCGCTCCCGGAGCGTCGTCGACCGCCGGCGGCTGGGTGCCCCTCCTCGGCGGCGCCCCCGCGGCCGGTTCCTCGGCCGGCGGCGGCGCCGACACCAGCGGCTATTCGTCCGGCATGTACGGCTACGAAGACGCCGGCGCATCGACCGACGCCCCCCGGACGTCCTTCACGCCGATGATGCAAGCCGGCTCCGGCGGCGCGACGGGCGGCGGCACCGGAGTCGCCCCCACCGCCGACGGCGCCCGCGCCGCCAGCAAGCTCTCCCAGAAGCGGCGCACCGTCTTCGTCCTGATGTTCGCCTGGCGCGACTCCGCCGCCGCCGCGCCGACCGAGGCGCCCAAATAACGTCGACACCGGCCCGCTCCCCCACGACACGACCGCTTACCGAGGACGGCGATGAAGGGCAATAACGACGCGCTCAAGAAGCACCACTTCTGGATCCTGGCCGGCCTCGCGCCGCTCCTGGTGCTGCTCGCCGCCGTCTTCCTCATGACCGGCGTCAGCGGCGCCATCGAGAAGAAGACCAAGGAAGTCGACGACAACGAGAAGACCGTGGCGTCCGCGAACGCGCCCGGCACCGGCATGCTCGCCGACCTCGAGAAGAAGAAGGAAACCCTCGGCAAGGTGCGCGGCCAGCTCTGGAAGATGAACTGGGACAAGCAGGCCACCTACTTCACCTGGCCCGAAACCTCCGACAAGCTCTTCGACAAGTACAACACGATGAAGTACGGCGCGAAGCACCGCGACTTCATCGAGAACCCCGGCCTGCTCGAGAAGCTCAAGCCCTCCTACGCCGACGCCTACGCCAAGCTCGGCGCGTCGGTCGCCCCGACCAAACTCAAGGGCGGCTGGCAATCGGTCCTCCGCTACGTCGGCGACTGGGGCCCGCTCCTCCCGGACGCGCAGCAGCTCTGGGTGGTGATGGAAGACATCTGGATGCAGCGCGCCCTGCTCGGCCCGATCGTCGAAGTCAACAAGTCGATCACCGAATTCAAGCCGGTGGCCCCGCTCGACAACCCGAAGAAGCGCAAGTTCGTCAGCCGCGTCTGGGAACTCGATCTCGAAATCGCCGCGCGCGACGCCATGGGCGGCGGGCGCGTCCTCAAGGGCAAGCTCAAGAACCGCACCGGCCAGCTTCAGGTGCTCGGCACCGGCAGCGCGATGCGCGTCAACGTCTGGTTCGATCCGAAGGCGACGCACCTGCCGCCGTTCGAACTGCGCATCGAAGGCGCCGGCGTACCGGGCGGCGAGACGATCGACATCCCGCCGTTGCCGTCGCACGTCCTGTCGCCGGCACTCGAAGTGATCGAGATCGCCAAGGTGGAACCGGTGCTGGACGCCAAGACCGTGCCGGTGCGCCGCCTGGACCGCCTGGCGATCGGCTACCTGTCGTCCAAGGATTTCGGCAAAGAATTGAAGGCCGGCACGTTCTGGGTCGAATCCGCCGGGGCCGCCCCCGCCCCGGCCGCCGGCGGTGAGCTCAACGCCGGCGGCGTCCCCGACATGGGCGCCGGGGCCCCCGCCGCCGGCCGCGCCGGCACCGGCACCGCCAACGGCCGCGCCGGCGGCATGCGCCTCCTCGACGCCGCCGACGGCAGCCGCAAACGCTACATCGAAGTCACCGACCAGCTCCGCCGCGTCCCCGTCGCCTTCTCCGTCGTCGTCGACCAGATGTACGTCAACGACGTGCTCATCGCCTACGCCAACTCGGCCCTGCGCTTCGAGACCTCGCAAGTCCACTGGTCCCGCTTCGGCGATTCCCTCGACGACAAGACCCCCACCGGCGGCGGCGACGGATCGACCGACCCCGGCGCCGGCGACTACGCCACCGCCACCGGCTTCACCGGCCACGGACTCTCCTCCATGTCCTCCGGCTTCTCGATGGGCGGCGCCAGCCCCGGACCGTCTGGCGCCCCCTCCTCCGGACCCGGCTACGGCTCCATGATGTCCGGCATGTCCGGCGGCATCCCCGGCCTCGGCGCCGATACGCTCTCCGGCGTCTCCGAAGCCCAGGCCAACGCCGGCCTCGTCCAACTCACCATCTACGGCATCGTCACCGTCTACGAACGCTACGACCCGCCGGCCGAAACCGCCACGGACCCCGCGACGATCGTGCCGCCCACGGTCCCCGGCGATCCGCCCAAGCCCGCGGACCCCGCGACCGCGACGACCGACCCCGCGACTCCGATGAAGGACGCCCCCAAGGAACCCGCGAAGGACGCGCCCAAGGAACCCGCGAAGGACGCGCCCAAGGAACCGGCGAAGGAGCCGGCGAAGGAACCCGCGAAGGACGCGCCCAAGGAACCGGCCAAACAATAAGTTCGAGACCACCACCGAACACGCGAAGGATCAGGACCATGGCGAAATTCAACCTCCAGCAATTCCTGCTGGCGAAAGGCGAGAAGGTCGCGCTCGGCCTCGCCGCCGGCGGACTCGGCTTGCTCGGCGTCTGGGGCGTGATGAACCTCGTCTCGGCGAAAAGCCCCGGCGAGATCGTCAAGAAGTTCGGCAACGCCAAGCAATCGATCGAAACCAAGATGCGCAACGAGACGAGCGTGGCGCCGGACCTGCCGGCGGCGTACGCCGATCCGAACGCGCTGGACGTGAAGCCGATCGGCCTGGACGCGTTCCCGGTCGAATACTACCTCTTCGAGCCGGTCGATCGGCCGAACCGCGCCCGCGAGAACCCGCGCGTCCTCGGCATCGTCGAAGCGCAGCTGGACCTCGTGCGCCTCAACATGAAGGCGTACGACATCAAGGGCGAGCCGGGCAACCTGCGCATCGGCGTCATGAAGGGCGTGAACATCACGACCTCCGCCGCGGGCACCAAGTTGCTCGGCGACCTGCTGAAGAAGGGCGACATCAAGAATCGCGCCAACCGCAAGCCCCCGCCGCGACAAGGCCCCGGCGGACCGGGCGGACCCGGCGGCGCGGGGCCGGGCGGCGGACCGATGGGTCCCGGCGGCGGA
>CAYVRB010000249.1:0-9488 GCA_964453375.1 uncultured Alcaligenaceae bacterium | reverse complement strand
CGACGCGCTCGAGAAGGCCGCGAAGGGCGCCGGCCGCCAGGCGATCGCGGACGATCTCCGCGCCGCCGCCGACGCGCAGCGGAACAACCGCGCCGGCGAGGCCCAGGCCGGCGCCGCCAAGGCGCTCGACCGCCTCGACCGGATGGCCGCCGATCTCGCCGAACGCCGCGACGACGTCGACGAACTCGCCAAGAAGCGCAAGGACGCCGCCGACCGCGTCGACAACATCGCGGACCGGCAGGACGAACTGGCCAAGAAGGCCGCGAAGGCGAACGAGATCCCCGATGCCAACCAACGCGCCGACGAACTCCGCAAGCTCGCCGGCGAACAGGAGACGCTCCGCCGCGAGACCGAGCAGCTCTCCCGCAAGATCGAACGCGAAGGCGCGGCGGACGCCGCCGAACAACTTCGCCGCGCGGCCGACGAGATGGAGCAGGCGCGCGACGACTTCGCCGAGGGCCGCGACCCGAAGGCCAACCCCGACGAGGCCCTCGAACGGTTGGAGCAAGCGAAGGAGCAATTGGAGAAAGACCGCCCCAAGGACGAGCAGAAGCTGGAACGCGAGCAGACCGAGCAGTTCGCCAAGCAGTTCAAGACGTTCCTCGAGAAGCAGCGCGCCGCCGTCGCCGAATCCGAACGGCTGACCGAGGCGGCCGCCAAGGCCAAGAAATGGGAGCGCCCGCTCCAGGCCAGCCTCGCGTCGCTCGGCGAGCGGCAAAAGGCGCTCGCGAAGGAGATCCGCAGCTTCGCCGACGACAAGACCAAGGAACTGAAGGTGTTCGACGCCATGCTCCGGCAGGCGGCCGACCAGATGGACCGCGCGGCGGAGCGCCTCGCCGAGCGCAAGGCCGATATCGTGCTCGCCGATCCGGCCGCGTTCGACGCCGAATCCGAGGCCGCCGCGGACGAGACGGCCCGCCGCCCGATGCGCACGGCGCTGCGGCGGCTGGAGCAGATCGTCGGCTCGTTGGCGGACGACCCGAAGAAGGCCGGCGCGAAGCCGATGCCGATGGGCGGCGGCGGGGCGCCGATGCCCATGCCGATGGAAGGCGGCGGCATGGGCGCCGCCCCCGGCGCGCCGCCCCTCGCCCAGCTCAAGGCGCTGCGGGACTGGCAGAAGGAAGTGAACGAACGCACCGCCGCCTTCGCCAAGGACCACCCGAACCGCGACGCGCTCACCGACGACGACAAGGACGAACTCCGCGAGATCGAGGACGCCCAGAAGGCGATCGCGGCGCTGCTCGACGACTTGCTGCCGACGCTGCAACCGATGGCCGGGGGAATGATGCCATGATTCGCCGACTGCTGGCCGGGATTTGTTTCGGAGCCTTCGCGGGCGCGGCGTCGGCCATTGTGCCGCCGATTCCGCCGGTCATCGTCGTTCCCGCGCCGCCGGACGCGAAGCCAGACGGGGCCGACGAATCGGACGACGTCGCCAAGCTCGCCGACCGGATCGGCAAGACCGCGAAGTCCGCGACGGACAAGCTCGGCGACCGCGACACCGGCGACGCCACACTCAAGGACCAGCGGGACTTGAAGAAGGACTTGGACAAGTTGATCGACCTTCTCCAGAACCAACCGCCGCCGCCGATGTCAAACGATTCGTCGCAATCGCCTCCGCCGCCGTCGGGGGGAGGCGGGGGCGGGGGCCAACCGAAACCGATGCCGATGGGCGGGCAGCGCCGCACGGGCAGCGGCCAACGCAAGCCGATGCCGATGCCGATGGGCGGGAATCAACCCATGCCGATGGGCGGCCAACAACCGATGCCGATGGGTTCGAACCCGATGCCGATGGGCGCGAAGCCCGAGGAGAAGGGCGGCAACTCGGCCGGCACCGGCGGCCAGGCCGCGCCGACCCTGCCGCTCGCCGAGACGATCGCCAAGGATTTCTGGGGCCACTTGCCGGAAGTCCCCCGCCAGCGGATGATGCAGTTCTTCCGCGAGCAGTACAACTCCCGGTACAAGGATCTGCTCCCCGACTACTTCTCGACGCTCGCCGAGAAGGAGAAGAAGGGCAAGAAATGACCGACCCGCGAATCCCCCGCCGCCGGTTCGCGCGGGCCGCGCTCTTCGGCGCGGCTGGCGGCGCGGCGATCCTCTCCGGCCACGCGCAGGACGCCACCGCCCCGCCCGACTTCGTGACGAGCGACGCCCAGGCCGCCATCGATCGCGGCCTCGCCTTCCTCGCGCGCTCCCAATCGAACGACGGCTCCTTCGGCGACGGCAGCGGCCCGAACGCCGCCATCACCGGCCTCGCCGCCCTCGCGCTCCTCTCCGGCGGCCACCACCCCGGCCGCGGCCAGTACGGCCGCACCGTCAGCCGCGCCCTCGACTACCTCGTGAATCGCGGACTCGCGAACACCCCCGTCGGCTACCTCAACTCCGGCGAGACCGGCTTCGGCCACGGCGGCGGCATGTACCAGCACGGCTTCGCCGCCCTCTTCCTCGCCGAAGTCTACGGCACCCTCCCCGACCCGCTCCGCCTCAAGCGCCTCCGCGAGGCCTTCGAGAAGGCCATCCGCCTCGTCATCGATTCCCAGAACAAGCAGGGCGGCTGGCGCTACGACCCCCGCCCGAGCGAAGCCGACGTGTCGGTCACGGTCGCGCAGCTCATGGCCCTGCGCGCCGCGCGCAACGCCGGGCTGTTCGTCCCCAAGTCCACCGTCGACGCCGCCGTCGCCTACATCAAGGCCTGCCAACTCGCCGACGGCGGCTTCTGCTACATCCGCGACCAGACCCAGCTCGGCTCCGCGTTCGCCCGCTCCGCCGCCGCCGTCGTCGGACTCTTCTCCGCCGGCATCTACGACGGCGACGCCATCGACCGCGGCCTCAAGTACCTCGCGCGCTTCGTCCCCAACGGCCGCGGCGCCCGCGATTTCTTCACCGAACGCTACTTCTGGTACGCCCACTACTACGCCGCCCTCGCCATGTGGACCGCCGGCGGCGCCTCCTGGACCGAATGGTTCCCCGCCATCCGCGACGAACTCCTCAACCGCCTGCGCCAAGGCAACGCCAACAACTGGCACGATCCGAACCACGGCCCCGCCTACGCCACCGCCATGGCGTGCATCATCCTGCAGCTCCCCAACAACTACCTGCCCATCCTCCAAAAATGACCGAACCCATCCGAACCGATCGCGCCGGCCGACCAGTCCTCGATCAGTTCTCGGAGGAAGGATTCGTCGACCTGACCTTCCGCATCGACGACCGCGCCGACGATGGTCGCCACTGGCGTTTCCGCTTGGCGGCGTCCCATCGCAATCGCATCGTCGGATTCGAAGTCGAACTCGTGAAGGGAATCAAGAGCGGATTCGACGCGAAGATGACTCGTGTCAAACACGTCTACCGCGAAGGCGTCCGATTCCGGCGAAGCGGACCCGAGAGCGATCGATTCGTGGCGATTCTGGCTGAACTCTACCGATCCCGCCGCAAACCGAAGCGGATGATCGAGGAGGAGTCGTTCACGGCCATCGCGCTGCACCAGGGCAAGCTGGATTGGGATCGCGACGCGATCAAGTTGAAGCTCTTCGGCCGGGACGCCGAGCCGATCGATGAATCGGCCTACTACGAAAGTTTCTTCAACGTCGATTTCGCGAACGGATTCGTATTCTGGAATGAAAAGGACAACGACTATCGTAGGCCGTTGTTAAAGGCCCTGTGCTCGCCCTGAGATCAACGGCCCGGGAATCGGACCGGACGAACGGTCGCCGATCCGATCGCCCCGTCCGAAGGATTCGAAGCGAACTCGTCATGACTCCCGCCCGCCTCGTCGCCGTCGAAGCGCTGCGCCTCGCGCGGGAAGGCAAGCGGTACGCGTCCGAAGTGATCGACGAACTGGCGCACGGGTTGTCGCCGGCGGACCGGCGGCTCGCGATGCAACTCGTGCTCGGCTGCGTGCGCCGCCGGGCGACGCTCGACGCGCTGGTGAAGCCGTTCATTCGCGTTCCCTTCCACGCGGTGCAGCCGCGCGTCTGGGATCTTCTGCACCTCGGCGCGTTCCAGCTGGCGCTGCTGTCGAACATCCCGAAGCACGCGGCCGTCCACGAGACGGTGGACTTGGCGGCCCACGTCGGCAGCCCGGCGGCGAAGGGGTTCGTCAACGGCGTGCTGCGCCGCGTGTCGGAACTGGTGCTGGACGAACCCGCGGACGATCCGGCGGCCGACGCTGTGCCTGTGGAGGAACGCTTTCGAAGGTTGGCGCGGCCGGTGCTACCCGATCCGCGGGACGACGGCGCCGCGTACCTCGCCGCCGCGTTCTCGTGGCCGCGCTGGCTGGCGGATCGCTGGTTCGATCAGCACGGCTGGGACGAATGCCTGCGGCTCGGCTTCTGGTTCAACCGGCCGCCGCCGCTCTGGCTGCGAGTGAATCCATTGAAGGCGGACCGCGAGTCGTATCGCCTGCGGCTCGCGGCCGCGACAGTCGATGCGGAAGCGGGCGACGCGCCGCAATCGCTGAAGCTGCTCGATTCGATTTCCGTGTACGAGCTGCCCGGCTACGCCGGGGGCGACTTCGCGGTGCAGGACGTGTCGGCGCAGGCGGTCGCGGCGGCGCTGAATCCGGCGCCGGGGATGCGCGTGCTGGATCTCTGTGCCGCGCCGGGCGGGAAGACGACGCACCTCGCCGAATTGATGGGGAATCGCGGTTCGATCGTCGCGTGCGACATCGAGCAGACGCGGCTGGACACGGTCTCATCGCTTGCGAAACGGCTCGGAATTTCGATCGTGGAAACCGTACGGCTTGGGGAGAACGACGAACCTCCCCCGGGCCCGTTCGATGCGGCGCTCGTGGACGTGCCGTGCAGCAACACCGGCGTCCTCGGTCGGCGGCCGGAGGTGCGCTGGCGGCTCCAGCCGCGCGAATTCGAGTACTTGATTCGCCTCCAGACGCGCCTGGTGTTCCAGGCGATCGAGCGCGTGCGGCCGGGCGGCGCGATCGTCTATTCGACGTGCAGCATCGAACCGGACGAGAACCGCGGCGTGGTGGCGGCGGTGCGCCGCGGGCTGCCGCGGCTGGCGCTCGAAGCCGAGCGGGTGGCGATCCCCGGCCGGCCGGGCGACGGCGGGTATTGGGCGCGCCTGCGGAAACCGGCGCCCTGATCGGGTAGAATGATTCCATGCCGACCGATTTCGCCTTCCGCTTCGCGACCTACCTCGCGCTCGCCCTGGCGTGCGTCACCGCCGGGTACGCGGAGTGGGACTACCTGCGCGAAGTCACCGCGTTCGCCGGCGTCGTCGTCGCGCTGATGGTGGTGGCGTTCCTCTTCGACCTGCGCGGCTACACGGTCTCGCTGCTCCATGCGAACTTCGTCGGCGGCGGCATCGCGCTCCTCATGGCGCTCTGGCTGGGGTTCCACTATCGCAATCCGGATAGCCTGATGAATTCCCTGCCGTGGCCGGCGAGCGGCTTGCCGTACCTCGTGGCGCTCATCATGGTGCTGGTGCCGGCGAAGCTGATCCGGCCGAAGCACGTGGGCGACTGGTGGGCCTTGCAGGGCCTGGGGCTGAGCATGGTGGCGGTCGGCGGGGCGATGACCGACGACGGATGGTACATGGCGCTGATGGCGCTCTACGCGGTGGTCGGCGTCTGGAGCCTGGCGCTGTTCTACATCCGGCGCGTGTCGGGGCACGTGCCACCGCCGCCGCCGTTCAAGCCGGTGAGCGGGCTGCGCGCGCTCGTCAGCCCGCAGACGTACCTGCCCGCGTGGTTCTTCGTGGCGCGGTCGCGGCCCACCGTCGCGGAACCGTTCGCCGGCGTGCGCAAGCCGACGCCCCGGGAGCGGCTCGGCCGCTCGCACTTCGTCCGCGCCCTCCGCTGGGTCGCCGCCGCCGCCCTCGTCGCCGCCCCGCTCTTCTTCCTCACGCCCCGCACCGACGGCCTGCGCTGGGAACTCCTCGGCTCGCGCATGGAGACCGGCATCTCCAAATCCACCGTCGACCTCACGCGCACCGGCGAACTGCACCCCAACCCCAAACCGGTCTTCAGCCTCGCGGTCACGACGCCCGACGGCGAACCGGGCACGATCCCCGAAGATTCCCGCTTCCGCGTCAGCGGCCACATCAGCTACTTCACCAAGGGCGTCTGGAATCCCGCGAGCCTCGGCCACCTCTATCCTGTCCCCCCGGACGGGCGCGGCCTGTGGCCCGCCGTCGATCGAGTTCCGCCCCAAAACTACGGACCCGACACCGTCCTGCTCGAATATCAACTCGAACCCGACGCGTTCGGCGCCCCGTTCGCCGAACCGGTCCAGTTCCACCCCGGCCAACCCGCGCCGATCTACTACCAGCACGACGGCCGCCACCATTACGCGACCTCGCACAACAACGGCTCCTTCCGCATCCCGACGTTCGATCCGACGCCGCGCGGCAAAATCCGCCGCTACTGGCAGTACCACCGCTCCGCCGTCGACGCCCCGCCCACGCGCTGGCGAATCCGCGACGCCGACGCCTCCGCCGCCAAGGCGCGAACCCCGCTCGTCGACCTCTCCTCGAAGCGGATCCTCGCCGAATCCCGCCTCCTCCTGGAACGAATGATCCGCGACGGCACGCTGCCCGCCGCGATCCGCGACCGCGCCGACCCGGCCACGCTCCTGCCCGCCCCCGAAGACCACCTCGCCGTCGCCCGCGCCTTCGAACGCCACTTCGCCGCGTCCGGCGAATACGAATACTCCCTGAACCTCCGTCGCTTCGACCGCAACCTCGACCCGATCGAGGACTTTCTGTTCCACACCAAATCGGGCCACTGCGAACGCTTCGCCTCCGGGCTGACGCTGATGCTCCGCGGCGTCGGCATCCCCGCGCAATTCGTCATCGGCTATCGCGGCTGCATCCCCCTCGAAGCCGGGAAATACGTCGTCCGCCAGGACCACGCCCACGCCTGGGTCGAAATCCTCGTGGCCGAGCGCGTCCCCGGCACCGGCGAAAGCGACTGGCGCTGGGAAGCCCTCGACCCGACCGCCGCTTCCCGCGACGAACAGGACCCGAACGCCGCCGGTTCCGGCGGTAGCCGCTTCATCAGCGCCTTCATCACCGGCCTGACGCCCGAACGGCAGAAGCAACTCGTCGAGGACCTCACGGAGTTCGGCACGCGGAACACCGCGCCCGCTCTCGCCGTCGCCGCGATGATCGGCGCCCTCGTCGCGGTCGCGCTGGTGGCGCGGCGGCGCCTGCGCCGCGACGTCGCCGTGCCGCCGCCGCCGACCGTCGATCCGGTGCCGTGGTTCTCGCGTCTGGCGGCGATCCTCGCACGCGGCGGATTCGCGTGGACGGCGGGACGGACGCCCGGCGAATTCGCCCGCGCCGCCGGGGCATGGTTGAACGCGAAAGCCTTGCCGGAAGACGTTGTGGTCGTGCCCGAGTTCGTCGCCGACGCGCTGGAGCGCCACCGCTACGCCGGCGAGGAGCTATCGGCGGACGAGTTGAACGAAATCGTCGTTCGACTCGATCGCCTCGACGCCGCGATTCCCCCGCTGGAGTAGGCCGCCATGCCCGCGATCCCGCGCCTGACGCCGGCGGACGCCACGCTCGTCGTCGTGGACATTCAGGATCGATTGCTCGCGAAGATCCCGAGCGCCGCCGACCTCGTGCGCAACGCCGGCTTCCTGCTGGACGTCGCCACCCTCCTCGGCGTCGAAGCTCTTGCGACGGAACAGTATCCGAAGGGCCTCGGCCCGACGACGCCCGCGATCGCACGGCGGCTACCGCCGAACCCGCCGGCGAAGACCGCCTTCAGTTGTTGCGGCGCCGCCGGCGTGCTCGCCGATCTCCGCCGCGGCGGCCGGCCGAACGTCGTCCTCGTCGGCATGGAGACGCACGTCTGCGTCGCGCAGACCGCGCTCGACCTGATGGAAGCCGGATTCGGGGTCTTTTTGCCGGTGGATGCGCTCGCCTCGCGGCACCTCGTCGACCACGCGACCGCCCTGCGCCGGCTCGAACGCGCCGGCGCCGTGCCCACCACGGCGGAGGCGGTCGCGTTCGAGTGGCTCGGCGATTCCGCCCACTCGCACTTCAAGTCCGTCAGCAAACTCGTGATCGCCCGCGACGCCGAAACATGAACGAACGCGGGACCGGAATTCTCCGGTCCCGCGCCGCGAACGCCGAATCGGCGATCGAAGTTATTTCTTCTTGCCCACCGCCGTCACCGCCGTCACCGTCGCCACCGTCGTCACCGTTCCGTGCTGGTTCAGGTCGGCGCCGGCGTTGTTGAATGCGTCGAGCGAATTCTTCAGGCTTTCGATCGTATTTGCATTGCCGCTCGCCAGCGCCGCATTCACCTGGCTGATGATCTGCGTCGTAGAGAGCGCGTAGTCGATTTCGGGATGCGCGGCGTTGAGAAGGGCCGCGACGGCGTGGCGCATCAGCGCGTTCACGCCGCCCCCGTTGAGGCTCAGCGCCTGCACGAGCGTGACGTTGCCGAGGCTGGCGTAGGGAGTGCCGGCGAGATCGAAGACGTCTTCGAGCGTCTGGTACAGGAAATAGCCGGTGCCGTTCCAGGCGGAGGCGTCGTGCTTGGTGGCGTTGTTCTTCCAGTCCCGGCGTGAGGCCTTCGTTGCCGATCGGTTGCGGGGGCGGCGGCGGGGGCGGCGGGGGCGGCGGAGGCGATACGGGCGGGCAGTATTCGAGGAAGTCGTAGCCGACGCCGACGCCGCAATCGGGCATGCAGATGTCGGCGATCTCGTCGTTGACGGCGACGTGCCCGTTGATCTGGCCGTCGACGGTGCCGACCTGGTCGGGGCCGTCGAGGAAGCCGGCGGGCTGGAACTCGCGGATCGTGTAGGCGCCGCCGGCGAGATCGGTGAAGGAATAGAGTCCGTCGGCGTCGGTCGCGGTGCGGCCGATTTCGTAGCCGTTTTCGCCGAGCAACGCCAGGACGACGTCCTTGAGCGGTTGATCGCCGGCGTCGAAGACGCCGTTCGTGTTCTTGTCCACGTAGACGCGGCCGGCGAGCGACCCGTGGCATTCGGGCATCAGGTATTCGCCGAAGTTGTTGTTGAGCGAATCGACGCCGCCGACGACGTTGACGGGAATCGCGTCGGTGTGGTTGTTGGAGCCGGGGATCACGACGCCGTTGCTGGATTCCAGGCCGTCGTGGTAGCCGGCGGGCTGGTCTTCGGTGATCGTGTAGCTGCCGGTGGTCGTGTGGAATTCGTAGCGGCCGGCGGCGTCGGTGACGGTCGTCTGCACGTCGCCTTCGCCGTGGGGCACGAGATAGACGCGCACGCCGGCGATCGGGGCTTCGTCGGATTCGAAGACGCCGTTCGAGTTGGCGTCCGAGTACACGAAGCCGCCGACGACGACCGACGGCATCCAGCGCGATTCGAGCGATTCCACGAGTAAGGGCCGCTCGCCGATGCGATTGCGGTTCCGGGGCATGGGCAATACCTCCGAGTGGGAATAACGGTCGCTCGACTCATACGCTTCCCATAAATTAACTTCCTGTTTTCAGGTAGGGGCACGCGCACACCGTCTGGATCCGCTCGGGGCCCAGGCAG
>CAYVRB010000248.1:2834-9503 GCA_964453375.1 uncultured Alcaligenaceae bacterium | reverse complement strand
CGTGTGGCCGCGGAGGCTGAAGTATTCGCGGCCGGTGAACGATTCCCACACAAAGAGTCCGGCGCTGCGGTCGCCGGTGGCGAGCAGCACGCCGTCGGGCGAGAACTCGACGGCCGTCACCCAGTCGGTGTGCTTCTTGATCTCGCGGACGACGGAGCCGTCTGCGGTGCTATAGAGGCGAATCAGCTTCGACGGACTTCCGACGGCGATCAGCGTCTGGTCGGGGCTGATGTCGGCGGCGAGGAGGGCGTCGGTCTCGATGCCGACTTCGACGATCTTGTCGCCGGTCTCGACGTTGAAGAGGACGGCCTTGCCGGCCTGCCCGCCGCGTCCGCCGGCGACGAGGAGCAGCTTGCCGTTGCGGCTGAACTTGAGGCTGTTGATCTGGCCGTGCTCGTAGGGGAGGAAGCCGAGCGCGTCGCCGGTGTCGGCGTGCTGGAGGATGACCTGCTTCTGCCCGCCGATGGCGACGAGCGGCGCCCAGGGCGACGCGGCCATCGCGAGCACGGCGCCGGGCCGGCGCGCCTTCGTCAGCGGCTCCAGCTTGAACTTCCCGGCGATCGGCATCGGCGGCGGGCCTTCAGGCCGGCCCTTCGTCACGGACTTCAAGCCGATGTCGTTCTTCGGCTTCGCCGCCATCGCCTTGCTGCCGGCGTTCTCGCGGGCGCCCTGCTCGACCCAGGCGCGCAGGATGGCGATCTGCGCGTCGGGGATCTTCTGCCCGCTCGGCGGCATCTTCGGCTCGGCCGAGTGGTTCGTGAGCGTGTAGAGGCGGGACTTGTTCGCGTCGCCGGGGACGACGACGGCGCCGGAGCCGCCGCCGGCCATGGTGGCCGCGAAGGTCGCCGCGTTGAGGCCGCCCTTCTGCTTGTCGTTGCCGTGGCAGTTGACGCAGTGCTGCTTGAGGATCGGCAGCACGTCGTCGTCGAAGGTCGGCTTCGCCGCATCGGCGAACGCCGGCGCCGCGACGGCGGCGAGGGCGAAGAGAGTGAAGGTCGAACGGAGCATCACGCAAGCCTCGGCGGTTCAGTTCGGGGAAACCGGATCGTTCGGGAGAGTTCGCAGAAAATCCACGGGGTCGAGAATCGTCAGGGCGGGGTAGGTTGTTCGGAAGGCGTCGTCGTTCATGAGGTCCAGCAGGTCATTATCGCGGCTCACGAGCAGCTTCGCATCGGCGGCGAGGGCGAGGTTGATGTACTTTTCATCTTTCGGATCGCGGCCGTACCGAAAGAGGTCCGGCACATCCTCGATAACGACGACGAGATTGTCGATCGCCGTAAGAAAATCGTTCGCTTCCTCGTCGGTGATTCGAAGAAACCCCTTTCGCATATCGGGCCGGAACAACACGTCCTGAAGTTCGGCCAGCGTTTCCGGACTCATGTAGAGATCGAATTCGTCGGCGAACGCCCGTTCCAGACAACGTGCCGCCGGCCCCCGTCGATTCGCGGCCGCCTGAACGAACACGACGGTATCGAATACGACCCGAAGCGTCACTTCTTGGCCCCGAGTTGTTCCTGGTAGATCTCCTCGCGAATTTGATCGACGAATTCGTCGAGTTGGTCCTCGGTCATACCGCTCTCTTCGAACGACCGCCGGAACGGTTCGAGGATCTCGTCGATGGTCTTCGCTCGGGATTCTCGCTTGAGTAAAGTCGAGGCGTAGGATTCCAAGGATTGGCCATACCGGGCCGCCCGCTCGGCCAATATCCGTTCCGTTTCTTCCGACATCTTGATCGTTATGGACATCTCGTTCCCTCCTTTGGCCTGCCTATCATTCTACCGCGCGAACCTGCGCGAGTTCGGTTCGTTCACGACCGGGGTGAAGGTCAAGCGGAACATGTCGTTCCTCATATAGCGGGGCGAGTCTTCGAGACCCGCGGAGCCTTGTCGATTCAGCCCGTCGACTCCGAAGAAGGCATCTTCAGTAGCGACGTTTCGGCGACTTCTCGAAGACTCGAAGTCGCCCGGTGGGCAAGCCCACCGCTATGTGACCGCGGTTCGTTCCGCCTCGAAGCGAACCGTTAATCCTTCCCCGCCACGAACAGCGGGAGCAGCGCGCCGATGCCGTAGCGGCTCGGCGCGTCCTTGCGACTCAACTCCTTCGTCGTGCCGCCGCGCGTCTCGCGCACCAGCACCGGGAAGTTCCCGCCGAAATGGGCCTCGCCCATCGTGGCGCTGAAGGCCGAGTCGCTCACCACGAACATCGGCTCCGCCGAGACGCCGCCGGTGGCGTAGGCGAAGCAGCCGAGCACCTCGGTCTTGCCGCCGTTCTTCGTTTCGAGCAGCGTGCCGGAGCGCTCCGTCTTGTAGCCGAGGACCCAGAGCGTGCCGCCGTCGTTGAGGACGTGCAGGCCCTTGGTCTCCTGGTTCAGTTGCCGCGCCCAGACCGCCTGCTGGCGGAACAGGAACGGCCCGCCGCAGACGTCTTCGAGGAAGACCTTGCCGCCGTCGCCCTCGAACTTCCCGAAGATGCAATTCTTCACGACGAGCGTCCGGCGCGTGGCGTGGGCGATCCAGGTCTTCGCGTGCGAGCCGTAGGTCTCGTTCATCCGTTCCAGCGTGACGCTCGGCGATTCGCCGTCTTCGATTCTGAAGGCGGGCTTGTCGCCGATCCGTTCGCCGCCGACGAGCTGCGACCCCATGAACAGGATGCGCCGGACCTTGCCGCGGACCTTCACGGTGTCGTGCAGGACGTAGAAGCCGCGGGGCACGTAGACGGTCGTCGCGCCGCTGTCGATCGCCTTCTGGAACGCCGGGGCGTCGTCGTTCGCGTCGCGCGTCTGGTAGGTGTTCCCTCCGGCGCCGAACTTGGTCACGTTCGCCCAGGTCGCGGGGTCGTCGCGCGGGGCGTCGGGCGCGTCCTCCACCGGCAGACCGAGCGATTTCCCGCTCGACTCGAACAGGCTCATCGCCGGCTGCGCCGTGAATTCGTTTATGACCAATCCGCCCGGTGCGGCCTTCATTCCCAGCTTGTTCTCCAGCGCCTTCGCGTAGCCGGTGGCCGTCACGTTGCGAACGAAGAGCGGCGCCTCGTTGACGATCGCCGCCGCGCCCGGCGCGCCGCCGGTCAGCTTCGCGTCGACGAGCGTCAGCAGGCTCGGCCCCTTCGCGTTCACGACCGCCGGCACCGCGTTCTCGCTCGTCAGGGTTCGGACGCTCAGCACCTGCCCGGCGTTCCGCAGCCCGCACTCGGTCTGCTTCGCGAGCTGGATGTCCTCCATCGTGAGGCTGTCGACGGCGGACCGGCAATCGATGCCGACGCGGAAGCCCTCGACGCGGACGTTCTTGACGAGCAGCGGTCCGTTCTCGTCGGTGTAGCCGAGGTCCAGGCCGATCGGCCCGGCGCCGCGGAGCGTCACGTCGCGGACGGTGCCTTCGTTGTTGGCCATGAACTGCGCGCCGATCGCGCCGACGTTCGCGCCCGTGTCGATTGTCAAAGACCGCACCGCGTTGCTGAACCGCTGCGCCGGCTTGCTGCCGGTCCACAGCACCGCCTTCGGCTTGGCCGCGTCGCCGAACCCCGGCGTGCCGTCGGCCACCTTCAGCACCGTCTTCGCGCGGCTCGCCCCCTCGAGCTGCGTCCGCTTGTATTCCATCCCGCCGCGGTTCCCCTTGCCCCAGCGCAGCGTGTCGGTGATCCGATACGTCCCTTCGGGCAAATAGATGATCGCGCCGGCGTTCGGATGGTCGTCGAGCGCCTTCTGGATCGCGACCGTGTCGTCGGCCACGCCATCGCCTTTGGCGCCGTAGGGCGGCTTCGTCACGTCCACGATGCCGCTGTCGGCGGGGTACGGGGTCGCGGGGCCGGCCATGAGGGCGGACATCGCGAGGATCGTCAGAAGGTTCGGCATGGCTCGCGCCTTCGCCCCGGAGGGCGGCTGGAGGATCGGATGCGGATTCCCAGGGAGAATGCCGCGTTCGAGCCACCCCGCGCGCGAAATCGGCCGTCGGACGGCAGGCGGGTTCGGACCGTATTATCCTAGTCGAAACGCGGTCCGGGGTGAACGCCAACCGGGGAAAACTTTTCGCTCGCGCGAAGCCGTTCCGGTCGCACGGGTTGCGATGGACGAACGGGCGTGCGAGTTTCGACGAATCGCGCCAACGCCAAGCCCGGCCGCGCGTTACACCACCATGAACGGACGGGTTCGCGGTCGGCCGCTCGCTCCCGCTGGACTCCCCCGGCCCGGGGGCGTATCGTGCCCCGACGCCACTCCGTTCCCCCCGACCCCGCCGGTCCGCGTGACCCACGATCAGGATCCCCTCCTCCGCGCCGAGGAACTGCGCTGGATCGAGGCGGCCCAGGCCGGCGACCGCGACGCCTTCGGGCGCCTGGTCGAAAAATACTGGGACGGCCTGCACCGCTGGCTGTTCCACCTCACTCGCGACCGCCACCGGGCCGAGGACCTGACCCAAGAGACCTTCACGAAGTCGCTGGCCGCGATCGGCTCGTTCCGCCCCGGCAGCAACTTCCGCGCGTGGCTGTTCCGCATCGGGCACAACAACTTCGTGAACCTGAAGCGCGCCGAGCGCCGCACGAAGCAGCCCCTCGCGGACGACGCCGCGGCCGCCACGACCGGCCCCACGGCGCACGAGAGCCTGGCCGACCGCGAATCGCTCGCCGTCGTCCTCGCGGCCGTCGGCGAACTGCCGAACGACTTCCGCGCCGCGCTCCTGCTGCACGCCCAGGAAGGGATGAGCTACCGCGAGGTGGCGAATATCCTCAAGACCACCGAGGAGACCGCCCGCTGGCGCGTCTTCAAGGCTCGACAGAAATTGATGAAGGTGTTGAACCCCGAATTGATTCCGGAGAAAGATTGAACCACGAATATCGCGAATATTACGAATGAATACCAAGTATTTTTTGTTGGGTTTGTATTGATCCGTGTTCGGCCGTGGCCGAGAGATCCGTAGGTCGGGCCGAGTCTTCGAGGCCCGACACGTTGGCTAGGAATTGATTGATTTGTTGATGGATCCGTGTTCATCCGTGGCTAAGTGTTTGGTGACTTATGAAGTGTGATGCCATTCGAAATCGATTGCTCGACCTGCCCGACCTCGCCGAGGTGCCAGCGGAACTGAGGGCGCACGTCGACGGCTGCGCGGCGTGCGCGCCGTTCCTCGTCCAGGCGCGCGCCCTCGTCGCCGACCTCGCCCGGCTGCCGGCGCCGTCGGGCGAAGCCGCGAAGCTCGCGTTCCTCGATTCCCTCCTCGCCGCCGGGCCGGTCATCAAGACCATCCCCGCCGCGAACGCCTCGGGCACCACGCTCCGCGACGTGCTGGCGCGAATCCCGGCGCGGCCGGTCGGCGCGATCGCGGCGGCGGCGCTCGTCGGCGTCGGCCTCTGGAGCGCGCTGCCCGGCCCCCGGCCGCCGCTGGCGAAGGCCGAGCCGGCCCGCCACGAACTCCTCGGTAAGGTCGTCGCGCTCAACACCGAACTCGCCCGCCTCGCCGCCCCCAAGGATCGCGTGGCCAAGCTCGCCGGCCTCGCCGCCGACCTCCGCGCCGAGACCCAGGCGCTCGCCAAGGCGGCCGACAAGACCGAGATGCTCTCGCTGGCGAAGATGATGGAGACGGTGGTCGAGAAGGGGATCGTGGCGCAGGCGGAGAAGATGACGCTGTTCAACACGCCGGTGGCCGAGCGCCAAGCCGCGCTCCGCACCGCGATGGCGGAGCTTTCCCGCACCGCGACCGACGCCACCGCGCTCGTGCCCACGGCCTCGCAGCAGGTCCAGCCGCTGCTGCAACGGATCGCCAAGACCGCCCGGGACGGCGAAGCCCGGCTGCTCAAACTCGCCAACGGGGAGGCGTAACCATGACCCGCTTCGCCGCCACGCTCGCCGTCCTGACCGCGCTCGCCGCGTGGGCCGGCGCGCAATCGAATCCGACCGCGCCGCTCGCCGGCGAGCAGCTCAAGCTGTTCCAGTCGAACCGCGAGCTGCTGGAGAGCCTCGTGGAGCACGGCGTGGAGTTGGCGAACGCCGACACGCCGGTGGCGAAGGTGAAGGCGTGCCGCGCCTCGGCGAAGGATCTCGGCCGGGCGCTGCGCGACGCCGCCGACCGCGACGATCCGGACCGCGTGGCGGAACTGGGCGACCACCTCGCGGCGGTGATCCGCCACGGCCTGGCGCCGACGCTCGACGCGGCGCGCCGCGTCGTGCCCGCGGGCACGGCCGCCGAAGCCGAACTCGCCGAGCAGGCGCGGGCTGCCACCGACGACGCCAAGGCGTTCGAGCTGTCCATCCCCGCGCTCGGCAAGGTCGGCGCGTCCGCCAAGGCGAAGGACGCGCGGGCCAAGCTGCAACTCGCCGGCGAAGCGCTCCAGGCGCCGGAGCCGCGGAATCCCTGATCGGATCCCTGCCAAACGAGTAAAGCGGGTCCCAGGAATGATTTGCCGGCATGTTGTCCAGTCGATCGATTCGTGAATTCCAAAGGTAGGACGGACTTCTAGTCCGTCCGGGTTGGTATAGACGGACTCGAAGTCCGTCCTACCAAGGGTATATCTTTTCCTGTCGTGAATTCCAAAGGTAGGACGGACTTCTAGTCCGTCCGGGTTGGAATAGACGGACTCGAAGTCCGTCCTACCAAGGGTAAATCTTTTCCTATCGTGAATTCCAAAGATAGGACGGACTTCTAGTCCGTCCGGGTTGGAATAGACGGACTCGAAGTCCGTCCT
>CAYVRB010000248.1:0-2734 GCA_964453375.1 uncultured Alcaligenaceae bacterium | reverse complement strand
ACCAAGGGTAAATCGTTTCCTGCCGGTCGCCTAACTCGATTTCCAATTTGAGTCGTGAGTTCCGAGGGATGAGTTCTGAGCCAAGCGAATCGACTCGAGCGGCAGATATCACGTGGGAAGCGGATAACCCGAAATGGTTCCCGTCACAGCCAGCCGCCGGTGACGGGCAGCACGTGGCCGGTGATATAGTCGCTCTCCTCGCTCGCCAGGAACAGGATCGCGTTCGCGATGTCCTCCGGCTTCCCCAAGCGGCCCATCGGAATCTGCTTCAAATACTCCGCCTGCACGTCGGGCTTCACCTCGCCGAGCATCTTCGTCTGGATCACGCCGGGGGCGATGGCGTTCACGGTGATGCGCCGCCGCGCCAACTCCTTCGCCAGCACGCGCGTGACGCCGATGACGCCCGCCTTCGCGGCGGCGTAGTTCGTCTGGCCGTGGAAGCCGAGGATCCCCGCGATGCTGCTGATGCTGACGATGCGCCCGCCGTCGCGCAGGATTTCGGAGCCGTACTTGCAACAGTGGAAGACGCCGGTGAGATTCGTCTGGATGACGGCGTGCCACTCGTCGAGGGTCATCTTCTTGAGGGTGCGGTCGCGGATGATGCCGGCGTTGTTGACGAGGATGTCGAAGCCGCCGAACTGCGCCTTCACGCGCCCCATCAGCGCTTCGACCTCGCCAGCGTCGCGCACGTCGGCGGCTTCGAGGTGGACGTTGTCCAGCTCCGCGGCGAGCGCCGTCGCGTCGGCCTTGTTCTCGCCGGCGGGGTCGTCCCAGTAGTGGAGGACGCCCGTCGCACCGGCCCGAACGAACGCCGCGAGCGTGGCGGCGCCGATGCCCCGCGAGCTGCCCGTGACCAGGACCACCCTACCCGTGAAGTCGAAGCGGATCATGCGGCGAACCGGCGGCGGGGAAGAACGGGAACGGCGGCTGCCCGGCGTCGACGTGGTTCTTCCAGTCGAGGTAGCCCACGTAGAGCAGCGCCCCCAGGATGGTGTAGCAAACGGTGGTGGCGGGGACGGAATCCGAGAAGAATTTGAGCGCGCTGCCGCTGGATTTCTTGAGCGTGAGCTTCACGCCGTTGAAGTCGACGGAGTAGATTTCGTCGAGGACGAGGTGCGAGAGGAAGCCGAGCATGACGCCGACGGCGAGTTCCATGCGCAGGCGGTAGTTCGCGGTGTGGTAGCCGAGGTAGACCGCCAGGCCGGCGATGAGCATGGCGGGGAGGCTGTGGAACATGCCGCGGTGGACGGAGACCTGGCCGAGCAGCCACGCGAGGCCGTAGCGCACGAAGAGGTAGCCGAGCACGAGGCAGGCGAGGATGCCTTCGGGCGACAACCCCATCTGGCTCAGGCGCGGCATGACGACCAGCGGCAGCACGGCGGCGGCGAGGCCGAAGATCTCGCGCACCGGCCGGCCGGTGTCGCTGTCCAGGTCCGGCAGCATCCCGCCGACGGCGGTGAGCGTGGCGCAGAGCACGCCGCTCTCCCAGTGGCAGCCGACCCCCTTGTGCATCAGGTAGCCGTAGCCGACCCCCAGCGTGGCCGCGACCCCGACGTGCGTGCGAAACCCGGCCATTGGAAAACTCCTCGAAGATATCCACCGCGGAGGACGCGGAGATCGCCGAGAGAAGAAATGAATTCTGTTCAATCTCTTCTCTCGGCGATCTCCGCGATCTCCGCGGTGAAAAAATCTTCACTGCCAACCTTGCATCGCCCCACCTTCAACGGCGAAACTGTTCGCATTCGATGGAGGTTGCACCATGACGAACGCGGACGTGGTTCAAAAGTTGCGCGAGCACGCGGGGGCGCTCGGCCGGTCGGGCGCGAACTTGTACCGTGTCCGCGCGTTCCGTCAAGCCGCAGTTGCGGTGCTGGCCGCCGAGCGGGACGTGGAAGTGGTCGCCGCCGAGGCGGGGCCGATCGGCTTGCAGCGCGAGTTCGGCCTCGGAAAAAGCGTCGCCGAGACGGTCGCCGAGTTCCTGCGCTCCGGCGCCTGGCTCCCCCACGACGGCGGCCGGTAGTGGTTCATGGCACCTGATTTGTAGGTCGGGCCCCGGGTTGCTGGGCCGCCCCCCCACCCGATGTAGGCCGGGGGGGGGGGCGCACAACGCGGGGGCCACCGCGGGGGTGTGCGCGCCTGTGGGGCGGCCGGGTTCCGAGAGAGCGGCGCAAGGCTCGCTCGGGGCACGGGAATGATGGCGGGCAGCGGCGGCTCGACTGTCGCTGGCGGACCGGTCCGTCATGTTCCCGTGCTCGGGCGCGCCGCGCTCGCCGCGCTGAACGTGCGCGACGGCGGCATCTACATCGACGGCACGTTCGGCGCGGGCGGCTACAGCCGCGCGCTTCTCGATGCGGCCGATACTCAAGTCGTTGCCATCGACCGCGATCAGAGCGCGGTTGCGGAAAGCGCAGGTCTGGTCGCCGCGGCAAACGGTCGCCTGACCGTGGTCGAGGAGCGTTTCTCCGCGCTCGACAGGGTCGCCGGCAAGCTCGGCCACGCGAAAGTGGACGGCGTCGTGCTGGACATCGGCGTGTCGTCCATGCAGCTCGACGAGGCCGGGCGCGGGTTCTCGTTCCGCCTCGACGGGCCACTCGACATGCGGATGGGCGGCGAGGGGCCGAGCGCGGCCGACGTGGTCGCGCGGGCACCCGAGCGCGATCTCGCCGACATCATCTTTCAGCTTGGCGAGGATCGGCACTCCCGCGCGGTCGCCCGCGCCCTCGTTTCGGCCCGC
>CAYVRB010000247.1:0-9511 GCA_964453375.1 uncultured Alcaligenaceae bacterium | reverse complement strand
CGCCCCGCCGCAGGTCACCTTGATGAGCATCAGGTCGCGCTCGACGAAGTTCTCGGCGGAGATGTCGTCGACGCGCACGACCGTCACGATCTTGTCGAGCTGCTTGCGCACCTGATCGACGACGTTGTCGGCCGCGTTGATGACGAACGTCATGCGGGACATGTCGTGCTGTTCGGTCTCGCCGACGGCGAGGCTGTCGATGTTGAAGCCCCGTGAGGCCAACATGCCGGAGATGTGCGCGAGCACGCCCGGCTGGTTCTGGACGAGTGCGGTGAGCACGTGGCGCATCGAAGTTCCGAATGGAGGAGGATGGTGGGATTCTACGGTTCGGTTCGCGGTGGAACAGAGTCGGCGGGCGGCGGGGAGGTTCGGCCGAACAAGGCGAGCGCCGTCAGCGCGAGCAGCGCGTAGTGCGGCAGCGACATGAGCGCGAGGTTGTTCGCCGGCGAGACTTCGGACGTGCCCAGGAGGAAGAAGGTCATCCCCGCCTCCTTGCCCAGCGCCAGCGAGGGGAAGTAGTAGTTGGGCAGCCACAGGATGGCGAACGCGAGCCAGAACGCGACGCGGTGCCATCGAACCCGCAGGTTCATCCAGAGCCAGGCGAGCGGCATCGCGAGCATGAGGAAGTAGTGCGGCCACGCGATCGGCGACACCAGGAGCATCGCGAATGCGGCCAGGGCGAACGCGCGGTCGCGGTCGGCGTGCGTGCTCGATGCGAGGCAGACCCGCGCGACGAGGGCGACGAGCACGAGGCGGCTCGCGTAGGACAGGGTCGCGCCCAGGATCGGATTCGGAACCAGCGCGACGATATGCTCGTTCGGGTGCGGATTGAAAAGGCGCAGCCAGAACCCGGCCAGAGAAACGTTCTGCCGGCTCGATTGATAGTTCGCGAGGCTCGGCACCACGTCGCGAACGTAGGTTCGCACGTCGTCGACGCCGAGAATCGCGATCGCGAGTCCGTTGAGCGCGAGGAAGGCGAGCACGCCCGCGGCGAGGGCGCGGAGGTTCCGCGTCGCGAGGAAATAGAGGAACAGGAACGCGGGGAAGAGCTTGAGGGCGGCGGCCGCGCCGAGCGCGCCGCCGGCGGCCCACGACCGACCGTTCCGCGCGAACGCCCATGCGAGCGTGACGAAGGTCATGAGCAGGATGTTCAACTGCGCGTGCTGGATCTGCGAGTACAGCGAGTGCCAACCGACGAGCAGCACGCCCAGCGGGAGCACCGAGGCCGCCGCGAACGGGACGCGCAGCTCGCGGACGACGACGAACAGCGCGAGCGCCAGGAGCGGCAGGTTCGCGAGGTTCCAAATCAGCTGCGCCTGCGGATAGGAGAACCTCCCCAGTGGCAACGCGAGAACGGCCGACACCGGAGGATGCGCGTTCCAGGGCAGGAACTCGCGGGCCACCTCGGGAGGCGCGTTGAGATAACGTTCCGCAAGGGATTTCTGGTCCGAATAGACGGGACCGCCCTCGGAATAGCTTCGCGCCGAGAGCCATTCCTGATGGAAATCGCCGACGAACTGATCCGGTGGACGAAACGCTTCCAGGTACTTCGATCCGTACGCCAGGATCGCGAAGACGAACAGGACAAACCAGAGGGTGATCCGCCCCTCGCTCCAGGGGCGGGGGGCGGTCGGGTTCGCGTCGTTCATCGGCTCACTTGCGGACCTGGAGGATGACGCGGACGCCCTTCTTGTTGGACGAGACGAAGTCGAGTTTTCCGTCGCCGTCGACGTCTTCGATGGCGAACTGGGTGCCGACGCCGGAGTCGTCGTCGATGAGTTGCGGCAGGAACGACGTGAAGCCGTCCTTCTCCTTGGACGCTTTCAGCCAGTAGACGCGGGCGTCCCAGCTCGAGCCGGGTTCGCTGCGTCCGTGGGACCACCAGCGCTTGCCGGTGACGAGGTCCTTCAGCCCGTCGCCGTCGATGTCGACGAAGTGCGCCGCGTGCGTCTCGGACACGAGCCGGCCGTAGAGTTCGACCTTCTCGAAGGGTTGTTGGCCGGGCTTCGGCTTGGCGTTCTGCTTGTGGAACCAGATGCCGAACTTGTGGGCGGAGGTGCTGAGGATGTCGTTGACGCCGTCGCCGTCGACATCGTAGGCGAACATGTCGGCGCAGCTCTCGCCGAGGTTGGCGGCGTGCCAGATCCACGGCGTTTTAGATTCAGTGGCTTCCTTCGGTTGCTCCCACCAGCCGGCGTTGCAGATCACGTCGGCGCGGCCGTCCTTGTTGACGTCGCCGACGCCGAGGCCGTGCGCGTAGCGCATCGTGCCGGGGATCGCCTTGCCCGGCGCGCTCGGCTCGCTGATCGGGTGCATCTCCCACTCGGCCGTCGGATCGCCCTTCTTCGGGGTGAAATACGCCATCTGCCCCTCGTTGCCGTCGGGCTTTTTCCCCTTGGGCTGGAACGCCATCACGAGGACCTTCTGCCCGTTGCCGAGCAGGTCCACGTAGAGCGGCGTCTCGTTGCAGGCGCTGTGCCAGAGGACGTGCTTCTTCCAGTGGCCCGGCTTCCCCTTCGGGTTTTCGAGCCAGAAGCACGGCTCGCCGGGGAAGTCGATGCTGACGGCGTCCGGGTAGCCGTCGCCGTTGAAGTCGTCCGCGAAGACCGCGAAGACGTGGCTGTAGCCGCCCTCGCCCGTGCCGTAGCTGCCCGGCTTCTGCATCTCGTGCGGCGTCCAGTCCGGCGCCTCGTACCAGAACTCGCCGGCGATGATGTCCTTCTTGCCATCCTTGTTCACGTCCGCGACGGCGACCCCTTCGGAGCGGAACGCGCGGTCGAGCACGGTCTTCTTCCACGAGATCGCCAGCGGCTCGGCCGCGACGGCCGGCAACGCGAGGCCGGTCAGCAATAACGAGACGAGAAATCGACGCATGGGAGAGGACCTTGGAGGCGGGACGAATCGGATGCGGGGATTATCGCCGAACCCGGTCGAGAAGCAAGACGCTCGCGGGGGGAGGCGTCTTTGAAGCCGATCGCGGAACGATCGATACGGAACGAAGACTCCGCCTCGCCGCGAAACGGGGAATTAATTCTTGACGATCTCGCGCACGTCCACGACGTAGACTTGGCGCTCGGGATCGTGGCTGCCGTCGAAGCAGACCTGCGTGCCATCGCGGTTCCAGCGCGGGTGCAGGTCGCAGCGCGTCGGCCCCGTGAACGACTTGGGCGAATGGAACTGGTTCAAATCGTACCGCCGGTTCTTCTCCGGGTGGTACAGCATCAGCCACTGCAACCGGTTCTTGTCGGGGTAGGTGTCGTTCAAAATCCATTTCCGATCGGGCGAATAGGAGCAGTGGCCGTCCTGCGTCAGCACGACGTCGCCGACGACGGTCAACGCGTTCGTGGCCACGTCGAGGAGGGCGAATTTGTTGCCGTCCTTCGGCGTCTTCACCCAGGCGAGGAGGGTGGCGTCGTCGCGCCAGTCGAAGTGCGAGACCATGCCGGTGTCGAGGTGCAGGCGAAGGTCGGTGCCGTCGGGCTTGGCGGTGAAGATTCGGGTGCTCCACGGCTTCAGGTCGACGCGCCAGCGATGGAGGAAGACGAAGCGCGTGCCGCCGGGATTGAACTGGAGATGGTTGACCCAGTGGTGGGCGCCGGTGAAGCGGGTGTCGGGGCGGAACGCGGCGAGTTGCTTCAAGCCGAGGATTTGCTTGTCCTTTCCGGTAGCAAGGTCGAGGTGCCAGATGCCGAGCTGTTCGGGGGCGGGGTCGTCGGCGTAGCGTTCGTCGTAGCTGGCATAGCCATAGCCGGGGCGTAGCCGGTGCAGGCGGGCGAAGTCGAGCGTGACGGCGTGTTTCCCGTCGTTGCTGACGGCGTAGATCGGCCGGGCGAGCATGCGCGCCTTGCCCGAATGGACGTCTCGAATGATCGCCGCCGGTTTCCCGTCCACGATCGTGTTGTAGATCACTTCACGGTCGGGCGCGGAGCCGAGCCATTGCAGCATCGTCCCCTGCTGCCAGCTCCAGGCGCGCGTCGTGTCGAGCGGAAGGTACTTGTCGCCGTCCTTGAGATCGACCATGCCGACCGCGATGGCGTCCTTCGCCGTCGGTTGCCGGTCGCAGAAGTCGCTCTCCATCGCGAGCAGGTAGCGGCCGGTCTTGTCCCACGGGCACTTGTCGTAGTAACCGAACCAGTGGTGCTTCGGCCCCTTCGTGACGGCGCGGGCCGGCAGCTGGATCGTCTCCGGTTGGGCCGTCGCCTTCGCCCCGAGCGCCGCCGCGCCCGCCAGCGCCAGCCATTCCCGTCGCGAGTGCTTCGTCATGATTCGCCTCCGGTCATTCCCTGTTCAACGATGTACGCCCCGTGGGCGGTCCGGTAAGATGGCGGCGTGGCCACCGTCTACGCCCTCCGCGTCCGCTGCCTGAAACGGCACACCTGCACCGGGTGCGGCTGCGTCTACCGCGTGCGCCGCGAGATCACCGTGCAGGAGAAGGCGCGCTCGGAGGAGACGGCCGCGAAGGCCGCCACCAAGCGCATCCACCGCCAGCTTTCCACCGAACCGAACGACGTCGCGTGCCCGGACTGCGGGCAGTACCAGCCGGACCTCGTGGGCCACCGCCAGGCGGGCCTGCACGGCCTCGTCACGCTCCTGAGCGTGGCGGTCGCCGTCGCGGTCGCGGTGTCGGCCAGCCTGTTCGGCGTCTCGAACGGCCGCACCGGCACGCTCCTCGCCGGCGTCGCCGTCCTCGCCGCCGTCGCCCACATCGTCCTCGGCAACCGCAACCCCAATGCCCACCCCGCCGACAACCGCGTCCGTTCCCGCAAGATGGAAGACGACGGCGAGCTCGATGTCACCCGAGGCGGCGACCGCGAACAGGTCCGCCCCCCCGTCGGCCCGTTCACGCGGCTGCACATCCTCGGCGTCTTCGGCGTGCTCCTTGCCATCGGCGGGCTGCTCGTCCCCGCCGCCGCGCGCGAGCGCCCCGCCGAGGCGAACGACGCGCTCCGCGCCGCCCCCGGAGAAACGCTCGAACTCGAATTCCCCGATTCCGTCGAAGTCGTCAACGGCCTCTGGCGCGGCACGCCCAAAGTCACGGTTCTGAACCCGCAGGACTTCGGCAACCGCCCCCCCGACATCGTCGCCATCTCGAACGACGCGACCTGGCCCGCGACCGTCAAGATCGACGCCGGCCGCGACCGCATCCGCCCCCGGCTCTGGGCGAAGGTCGCCATTCCGGGCGAAGACCGCCTCGCCGGCAAGACGCTCGAACTCAAAGTCGATCTCGAAGTGTCCTACCCCGGCCTCGACAACAAGATCGTCCGCGACCGCCGCACGAACCTCTGGAAGGAACTGAACGTGCGCGTCTCGAACGAAACGCTTTTCGGCCGCGTCTGGCAGATGCCGGCGCGCTGGGTCGGCGTCTTCTTCGGCACGCTCACGCTCGCCTTCGCCGGCCTGTACCTGACGGCGCTCGGCCACGGGCTGGCGCGCCTCGCGGAACCGGTGAAGGCGGAAGTCGAAGAGATCGCCGCCGCCCGCGCCGCCGCCCGCGACGAGCGCCCCGTGCCGAGCGATCCGCACGCCGCCGCGCGGCTCGAACGCCGCGCCGCCGAAGCCGAAGAGGAATCCTCCCCCGCCTGACCCCGGAGTCCCCGATGCGATTCGCATTGTTGATGCTGTTGCCGGCGCTGCTCGCCGCCGACGCGCCGAAGGCCGTGAAGCTCGGCCCGCTCGCCGCGACGCCGCCCGCCGATTGGAAGAGCGAGAAGCCGGCCAATCGCCTGCGCTCCCACCAGTTCAAGCTCGCGTCCGGCGAGGAGGGCTTCGCCGACGCCGAGGTCATCGTGATGCCGGAATCGAAGCCGAAGCCCGAACAGGTCTTCCCCGGTTGGAAGGATCAGTTCACGCCGCCCGACGGCAAGTCGATCGACGACGTGGCGAAGGAATCGAAGCTCGAAGTCGCCGGCGCGACGGTCCACGTCCTCGACGTGAGCGGCACCTGGAAGTACAGGGAGCGGCCCTTCGATCCGAAATCGAAGCTCGAGATGAAGCCGGAATACCGGGCGGTCTGGGCGATCGTTGCGACGAAGGACGAGGCGACCCACGTCCGGCTGGCGGGGCCGGAGAAGGTCGTCGAGAAGCACAAGAAGGCGTTCGACGCGTGGCTCAAGTCGATGAAGTGACCGCGTCACCCCGATCGGCCATAGCGTCCGACGAGCTGGCCCTCCTCCAGCACGTGGCCGGCCATCGCGGCACGGACTTCGGATTTCGTCGCCCCGGACGACAGGCCCAATTCCGAATCGAGCGCGTAGACGTGGAATCGGTAGCGGTGCGGCGAGCCGCGGGGCGGCGCCGGCCCGCCGTAGCCGACGTAGCCGAAGTCGTTCACGCCGTGGTGGCTGCCGTCGTCGAGGTCGGGGTCGGCCGGGAGCGCCTCGGGGAGTTCGCGCGTGATGGGCGGGAGGTCGTAGAGGAGCCAGTGGACCCAGTCGCCGCGCGGGGCGTCCGGGTCGTCGCAGACGACGGCGATGCTCTTGGTGCCCGGGGGCGGATCGCCCCAGCGGAGCGGCGGGGAAACGTCCATGCCGTCGCCGGTATAGTGGCGCGGGATGGTTTGCTCCGCGGCGAAGGCGGAGCTGTGGACCGGAATCGACATGCGAAAGCCCTCCGGGAGAATGGACGGGCCGACGGGTTTACCCGCCGCAATCGTACCCGACGCGGCGGGGGCAAGTCAAAAGGCGAATTCCATTTCCTTCAATACTTCACGCCGAGGCGGAGCGGTCGGGCGGCGCCGTCGCGGGGGCGCAAGAGGAGCGCCCCGACCACGACGACGTGCGTCCAGAACGCGAGCGTGTAGCCGGTCGTCGTGCCGACGGCGTACTTGGCGTACTCCATCCCGGCCTTCACGCGCACGGTGGACTTCTTCAACTCCGTGTCGGCGGCCTTCGTCTCCTCCTCGTGCTTGCTCGCGGCGAAGTCCTTGATGGCGTTGTCGAGGCCGAGGCCCTTCCAGCCCTGCGCGAGGAAGAGCGCGAGCGATCCGACGCCGAGGACCATCAGCAGGCCGTGGCGCGCCGGCCAGACCTTCGTGAGCCAGACGAGCGGCCCCGGCAACGACGTGGCCGTGACTTCGTCCGGCAGGACGCGATCCGCCCAGGCGAAGAACAGCGCGAGGATCAGCGCGAGGACGTACGGCAGTAGCAGCCAGCAATACCGCAGCGAATTCAGCAGGTGCTTCTCGATGTCCTCGAGTTCGGCCGGCACGATGTTCGGCGTGTGCGACGCGGCGAGGGATTCCCAAGCGTTCTGCGTGAAGAGGCGGTGCCCGCCGGGGTACGCGCCGACCCACGAGAAGAACGTGAGCAGGAAGAGGATCGCGAAACCGAAGGCCGGAACCCAGGCGAGGATGCCCGGGGGAATCGCGACGCCGAACTCGCGTTCGTCGCCTTCGGTGGGCGGCGGGGGCGGCGGCGTGTTCGCCGTCGGCGGCGCGAGGCCGGGCGGGGGCGGCGGACGATCGACCGGCGGCGGCGGCGCCACGCTCGGCGTGTAGTTCGCCGGCACCGGAATCTTTGAGCCGCACACGAGGCACGGGTAGTCCGTGCCGGCGGCCGATTCGGGCACTTCCACGCTCTTCAGGCAGGATGGGCAGACCTGTTTCAAGACGATGCTCCTAAGCGTGTCGGGAATGCTACGAAGTTCCCGCGCCGGATGAAGGGTGTTCGCGGCCGGCCTCGAGTTCTTGAAACGCCGGGCCGAGAGAATCGAGCAGGTCGCTGGCGATCAGGGCCGTCTGGCCGAGGCGGGCGGCGGCGAGGTCGCCGGCGCGGCCGTGGACGTGCGCCGCGAGGCAGGCGGCGTCGAACGCCGGCATCCGGGCGAGCAGCGCGGCCAGGGCGCCGGTGAGGACGTCGCCGCAGCCGCCGGTCGCCATGCCGGGGTTGCCGGTCGCGTTCGTGAAGACGCGGTCGCCGTCGGTCACGATCGTGCGATGGCCCTTCAGCAACAGCACGGCGTTCATGGTGCGGGCGAACGCGATGGCGAGCGGCTCGCGGTGCGCCTGAATCTCCGCGGTGGATTTGCCCGTGAGCGTGGCGAATTCGCCGGGGTGCGGCGTGAGCACCAGCGGCGCCGGCCGCCGCGAGAGCGCGAACCGGTTCGTCGGCAGGTTGTTCAATCCGTCCGCGTCGATCACCGTCGGCTTCGAGGGGTTTCGTTCGAGCAGCCGGTGCACGAGGTCCACGGCGCCGGCGCGGCGGCCCAGGCCGGGGCCGATCGCGAAGACGTCGCACGCCGCCACCGGTTCCGCGAGGTCGTCCGGCATCAGGAAGCCGAAGGTCGTGTAGCACGGGTTCCCGGCCGCGACGATCGGCTGGATATCGACGGGGCAGGCGACGGTGACGAGGCCGGCGCCGCCGCGGAGCGCCGCGCTCCCGGTGAGGACGGCGGCGCCGCTCATGCCGGCGCTGCCCGCCACGACCAGCACGCGGCCGTAATCGCCTTTGTGCGAATCGAGGGCGCGCGGGGGCAGTTTCGGGAGCGTCGTGACGGCGGCCATTCAACCCTCCAGCAGGGATCGAATCCCTTCCAGCACGGCGCGGTCGCTGGCGGGGCGCGTCGGCGACTTCGGGTGCGTGTCGTCGCAATCGAGCCAGCCGCGGAGCTTGAGGAACATCGCGGCGGAGTGTTTGTACGCCGGCACCGGATCGCGGAACGCGAAGAAGCCGAGATATTGCAGCCGGTCGTTGAGTTCGTGGAAGCGCGGGTCGCCGGCGAGCCAGTAGGCGTCGCGCTGCGCGAACAGGTCCGGGGCGAACGTGCTGAGGCCCAGGAGATAGTCGCTACCGTACATGACCATGTCGATGGCGAGGTCGTTGCCGGTGTAGACCTTGAAGTCAGGTCGAGTGCGATCGCGCAAGACGATGCGTTCCCATTCGAGCTGGCGGCTGAGCGACGAATGCTTCGCGCCGCGACAGGCGCGTATGCCGAGCAAGCCGCGGTAGACGTCGAGTGAATAGATCTTGCCGAACGGAGCGAACATGGTGCCGAGTTCGAATCCGATGAAGGGCGTGATTCGGCCGAGAGATTCGTAGCTGGCGACAATGGCGTCGTCGGGCTGGCCGGTGAGGCCGTAGCTCTGGAAGATCACCGGGCTGCCGCCGCGCGCGACGATCGGTTCCATGGCGCGGGCGTAGGCGTCGCGGTCGAACGCCGCGCCGGGGGCGTCCTTCACGAACGCGCCGGCGACGAAGCGATGGCCGGCCAGTTCGTGGGCCGTGCGATCCAGGACTTCGCGCTTGGTGGCGTCGTCGATCAGGTTCCCATAGCCGGTATCCATGTTGACGGCCGGCACCAGTCCCGCCTCCTGAGTCCGCACCACGTGGGCGGCGAACGCGGACCAATCGATCGCGCCGTTCGCGTGGAACGGCAGCAGGATCGCCGAGATCCCCTCGATCGGGCGGCGGGGGCGGATCAAAGCCAATCGGTCGATCGCTTCAGCCATTTTGGATGGATTATCCCGCATATTTCACGGGTGTATCCCCTTTAGGTCGGTCGCGGGATCGTTGGC
>CAYVRB010000246.1:0-9559 GCA_964453375.1 uncultured Alcaligenaceae bacterium | reverse complement strand
CAGGCCGATCAGGATCGCGATGATCGCGATGACGACGAGCAGCTCGATGAGCGTGAAGGCCGCCCTCGTGTTCCCTCCCCCTTGGAGGGGGAGAGCCGCCCTCTGACTCCCTCCCCCTTGGAGGGGGAGGGCCGGGGTGGGGGGGACGGGATTCGCGGGAGGATGGATCGAAACGCCACCCCCCACCCTAACCCTCCCCCTCAAGGGGGGAGGGGACAAGAAGTCGGATTGCGGACGGACACGCGACGTGCGCACGGAAGACCCTTTCTGCCGGGACGGGCAAGAAGTGGAGCGCTCGCGGTCCGGCAGCGGCAGTCCGCCGGCACATGCCGACGGAAAGAACGGTCTGCGCGGCAGCCTGGGACCGAGGCTCCGATCGACGCCACGACAGGCAGGTCTTCTGGCTTACGGCTTCGCGAGGTCGGGCGGCCTTCCCGCGGATCGTTCCGCAGTGGCGATGTGCCCGGACCTCTCGCCGAATACAGCAGCGGCCCTGCGCCGGATTCCCACCGGCTTCCCTTTTCATCGCGCGAGGCGAACGCCTCGATGCGAACCTGTCGGGATGCATGAGTGATAGGAACAACCGATTTCGATTCAAGTCGCGGCGCGATTCGGCCGATGGAACGAAGTGCGGAACTCTCGGATCGTCGTCATGCGGGCGATGTGTGTGATCTTGCTCGTCGTTTCGTCCGGCTGCGCCTGGACGCCGAAGCCGTACGCCGACGATCCGTTGATTCGGACGAAGACGGCGCTGCCGGGCGACCCGTACGCGGTGCCGGATTCAAAATCGGTGGAGCCGCCGACGCCGCCGGAACCCCCGGCCGAGCGCGTGGCCCACGTTTAGCGGCGAGGCGGAGTCTTCGGAGTCGAGTGCGGACTCTCACAAATAACAATCCGCCGCCGCGCGGGAGTAGGTCGATTCCAATTCCACGTCAACGATGAGTTCATCGCCCAACGCCAGCGGCATCGTGGGTAGTTCCTGATCGACCGCGAGCGATCGCTTCCAAATTCCCAACATCCGACCGCCGGTCGCGGCCGTCGCGCCGACGCGGTAACTGACCACCGCCGGCGCGGGAAGGCTCGGCGAGTCGGATTGCAGCGCGGCCGCGATCGATTGGGAGAAGCCGAAGTCGATCGGTCGACGGTGGACGTCCACGAGCATGAGGTGGACGCCGGCGCGCAGGTACGCGACGTAGCGGTTCGCGTACTGCTCGCGCGACGCCGGGCGGTCCTTGTTCCGCGGCGAGACGAGCTCCAGCGCGGCGACGAGCCGGCCGTCCTTCTCGACCTGGACGATCGCGTCTTCTTCCAACGTGGCCACGGCCGATTCCCAATCCGGTTCCCGACTCGCGGCGGTCGTGGAGGAATGCGTCCCGTTCGTGACCGCCACGTCCGGCTTCACCGAGAGCGGACCGATCGCGACGAACGGGCTGGATCCGATGACGGCGCGAAAGCCCGGCGGCAACCGCGACCGCAGCGACCGTGCGATCTCGGTCATCCAGTAGATGTGCAGCCCTTCCCAGCCGGGCCGATCCGTCCAATCGTGCAACGGCATGTTCACCTCCCGACGTCGGGCGAGCGCGTCACCCTCGTCCCGCGCTCGGCTCCGAAGACTCCGCCTCGCCGCTAAACATTGAACTCACTTCACTTCGACGACGGTCATCCCCAGGTTCTTCACCAGGAACGCCCACTGGTCGGCGGTCTCCTCGATCACCTTCGCGGTCGGCTTGCCGGCACCGTGGCCGGCCTTCGTCTCGATCCGCGCCAGCACCGGCGCCTCGCCCGCCTGGCAGTATTGGATCATCGCCGTGAACTTGAAGCTGTGCCCCGGCGTGACGCGGTCGTCGGTGTCGCCGGTGGTCACCAGCGTCGGCGGGTACTTCACGCCCGGCTTCAGGTTGTGGTACGGGCTGTAGGCGTACAGGGCCTTGAACTCTTCCGGGTTCTCGCTGCTGCCGTAGTAGTCCACCCAGAAGCGGCCGGCGGTGGTGTTCTGGAAGCGGAGCATGTCCATGACGCCGACGGCGGGGAGGCAGGCGCCGAAGAGGTCGGGCCGCTGCGCGAGGCAGGCGCCGACGAGCAGGCCACCGTTCGAGCCGCCCTGGATGCCGATCTTCTTCGGTTGCGTGTACTTCTCCTTGACGAGGTATTCGGCGGCGCCGATGAAGTCGTCGAAGACGTTCTGCTTGCGGAGCTTGGTGCCGGCGCGGTGCCACTGGTCGCCGTATTCGCCGCCGCCGCGGAGGTTCGCGACGGCGAGGATGCCGCCCATCTCCATCCACTGGAGGCGGCTGGTGGAGAACGACGGCGTCATCGAGATGTTGAACCCGCCGTAGCCGTAGAGCAGCACCGGGTTCGCGCCGTCCTTCTTCAGGCCCTTCTTGTGCGCGAGGAACATCGGCACCTTCGTGCCGTCCTTGCTCGGGTAGAAGACCTGCTCGACGACGTAGTCGTCCGGTTGGAATTTCACCTTCGCCGTGCGGTAGAGCTTGCTCTCGCCGGTGGCGAGGTCGTAGCGATAGATGCTCGGCGGGGTCGTGTAGCTGGTGAAGGTGTAGAAGGTTTCGGTTTCGGCGCGCTTGCCGCCGAAGCCGCCGGCGGAGCCGATGCCGGGCAGCGGCAGGTCGCGGACGAACGCGCCGGCGAGGTCGTGGATCTTCACGACCGTCTTCGCGTCCTTCAGGTAGCTGAGCACGAGCTTCTCGCCGACCATGCTGACGCTTTGAATCACGTCCTCGGCTTCGGCGATGATGGTCTTGCCGTCGTCGATCTTCGGCTTCGCGAGGTCGATCGCGTAGATCTGGTACTTCGGAGCCTGGTAATCGGTCTCGAAGTAGAACTTCGAGCCGATGTTGTCGACGAAGAACCACTTGTTGGCGTGGTTGTCGATGAGCATCGTCGGCTTCGCGGCCGGATCGGCGAGGTCGAGGTAGGCGACCTTGACCTTGCGGCTGGTGGTGCCGTCGCCGATGTTGATGACGAGGTAGCGGCCGTCGTCGGTGACGCCGCCGGTGATGGTCCACTTCTCGTGGTCCGGCATCTCGAAGATCAGTCGGTCGTCGGCCTGCGGCGTGCCGACCGCGTGGTAGTAGAGCTTCTGGTGGACGTTCAGGCTCTGGAACTCGGCCCCCTTCGCCGGCTCCGGGAAACGGCTGTAGTAGAATCCTTTTCCGTCCTTGCTCCACGAGGCGCCGGAGAACTTCGTCCACTTCAGCACGTCGTCGAGCGTCTTTCCGGTGGCGATGTCGAGGACCTTCCACGTGACCCAGTCGGAGCCGGCGGACGAGAGGCCGTAGGCGGCGAGCTTCGCGTCGTGGCTGATGGAGAAGCCGGCGAGCGCGACGGTACCGTCCTTGCTGAGCGCGTTCGGGTCGAGCAGGACGCGCGGCTCGGCGTCGAGCGAGTCCTGCACGTAGAGCACGCTCTGGTTCTGCAGGCCGTCGTTCTTGGAGAAGAAGTACTTGCCGCCCTCCTTCGAGGGGGCCGAGTACTTCTCGAAGTTGAAGAGGTCGGTGATGCGCTTCTTGATGTACTTCCGTTCGGGGATGCCTTCGAGGTAGGCGTTCGTCACCTGGTTTTGGGCTTCGACCCAATCGGCGACCTCCTTCGAGACGCGCACGTCGGTTTCGAGCCAGCGGTACGGATCGGGAACTTTGGTTCCGTGGTAGTCGTCGATCTGATCGACCTTCTTCGTGTCCGGGTACTTCACGCGCGGCTCCTGGGCGACGGCGACGAGGGCGGCGCCGGCCAGGACGGCGGCGGCGAGCGGACGAAAACGGTTCGGCATGTTCCGAATCTCCGAATGGGAACGGGTGTGCGGCGGCTCGTTCGGGCGATTCCGGGAGGGAAGCGAACAATTATGGCGATTTCCACGACACCCGCGCGGTAATTTGTAGCGAAAGCGCCGGAAGCTCTGGACGGGCCGGTTCTTGCGTGGGTATCATTCTTTTAGTTATACTAGCAATAGCCCACCCGAACCCGCCGTTCTATCATGTCCACACGCAGCGCACCGCCGGCCGCGGTTCCAGACGAAACCATGCCCCAGGGTCCGTCGATGAACACCGACGAAACGAAGGACCTCCCGAAGAAACCCGACCTCAACGCGGAGATGCCCGCGTTCGGCCCGCCGAAGAAGACGGGCGAACTCGGCACGCTCGGCAAGTACCGCATCCTGAAGGAACTCGGCCGCGGCGGCATGGGCGGCATCTACCTCGGCTACGACGAACGCCTCAAGCGCCGCACCGCCATCAAGGTGATGCTGCCGAAGTTCGCCGAGAACGCCTCCGCGAAGGAACGCTTCAACCGCGAGGCGCTCGCCGCCGCGCAGATCAAGCACGACAACATCGTCGTCATCTACGATTGCGACGAGTGGAACAACATCCCGTACATCGCGATGGAGTACCTCGTCGGCGCTTCGCTCGACGACTTCCTCAAGAAGAACCCGGTCACCGGCATCTCGCAGGCGCTGCGCGTCGGGAAGGAAATCTGCTCCGCCCTCGGTGTCGCCCACAAGATGGGGGTCGCCCACCGCGACATCAAGCCCAGCAACATCTGGCTCGAAGCCCCCCTCGGCAAGGCCAAGGTCCTCGACTTCGGACTCGTGAAGTGGCTCAACCCCCTCGACGAAGCCAAGCTCACCACCAGCGGCGCCATCATCGGCTCGCCCGCGTACATGTCCCCGGAGCAGGCGCGCGGCGGCAAGATCGACCACCGCACCGACATCTTCAGCATGGGCGCCGTGATGTACCGCATGGTCACCGGCCAGTTGCCCTTCCAGGGCGACAACCTCATGGACTTGCTGATGGCGCTCGGCGGCAAGGACCCGACCCCGATCCTCGAGCTCAATCCGAAGGTGCCCGAAGTCCTCGCCCAGCTCATCCACAAGATGCTGGAGAAGAACCCCGACAACCGCCCCCAGAAGGCCGAGGACGTCGCCATGGAGATGGCGAAGATCGCCGACAAGCGCCAGGCGGGGCAATCGAATTTCAACCTTCACAACAAAGACGAAGCGGCGCGATCGACGGCGCCGGTGGCGTACACCACGTCCGGCACCGCCGTCGTCGCGCCGATCCAGGTCGCCCCGCAGGAGGAGAGCGCCTTCGACCACCTCGAGGAGAGCGACCCGAACGCGAAGTCCCGCATGGGCGGCACGACGCTGCCGGGCGCGCCGGCGCGCGAGGCGACGACGATCACGGGCGGCCCGACGCGCGAGGCGACGCGCCTGCCGCTGGTCGTGACGCCGAAGCCGCCGCTGCAGAACCCCAAGGTGCTGATCGGCGCGATCGTCGCGATCTTCGCCCTCGTCTTCGCGCTGACGCTCGTGGCGGTGAAGCTGCTGCGGTGAGTCCGAATCTCAAATTGCCACGTCTAGACCGTGATCGGCGACCCGATGACGATCGGGCACCGACAAAAATGCGTAAATGAATTTTGAGAATTCTCTTGACAAAGTACGCCCATGTCGGAAAGTATGTTCGTATGTTAGTATGTTCGTATGGTTCGACCTCTAGCCACCGTTCTTATGAAAGCATATCCGCAGGCCTATCGGCCGTGTGCCGCCGTTCTTGGGATCGCACTCGTCGCGGCGGCGGTATTCAAAATCAAATCGACCGGCACGATGCCGGCTTCCCCACTCACCGAATTGCTTCCCGGCTGGGCGAATGGCTTGATTCCCGTCGTCGAATTTCTGCTGGGCATCTGGCTCCTTTCGGGCTATTGCCGGTACGGCGCCTGGATGGTTGGCGAACTATTTCTGATACTCTTTGCGCTGCACGGCCTCTTCTTGACGATGTCGAAACAATCGAGTTGCGGCTGCCTCGGTGATGTGACCGTGCCGCCGGTCATCATCGTCCTGTTCGACGTGACCCTCTTCGTGACACTGTTACGGTGCCGGCCAAACTGGGCGGGTTGGCCGGCGAACTCACCCGCGTTGCGAACTGCGGGAGTTGCGGCCGGTGTAATCGCGGCACTGATGGCCTTCGCCGCGATCAGGTATGGCTCGATCCACGTCGCCGTCGCGGCCGCGCGGGGAGAAGCGTTGGCAACTCAACCCGCGAGTCTCAATTTGGGTCGGGTGGAAGCCGGAACGCGCACGGAGCGAACGATGCGAGTGGTGAACTTGTCCTCCGAACCGGTGCAGGTGCTGATGGCAGCCTCAAGTTGCCAATGTGCCGAGGTCGCCGATTTGCCGGTGACGATTGAGCCGGGTCGCTCGGTCGATCTTGCCGTGATCGTGGCAGTCACCCGCCAACCCGGGGAATTTAAGCGAGTCGGTCGGCTTCGGACTTCGGCCGGCGATCTCGATTTCAAGATCGTTGCTTTCGTGTCCATTTCGCAATCCGATCCGGCCGTGAGTCGGGTCCAACGGGAGGTAGACCGATGATCGCTAAGCGATTGATCGACCGTCTCACGCCGGTGACGGCGGGCATGGCGCTCGCCCTGCTGGCCGTGGCGCTCGTCGTACAACCGGTGCGCGCCGACTCGAGCCTCTGCACGCAGTGCCGCACGTACTGGTATTACTGGCTGAATTCTGGCCTGAATACGACGGTGTGCCAGGGGTTCCCCAATCCGAGCTATCAGAGAAATAACTGTTTCGACAACTATGTAAGCCTAAAGTGCGGGGACAAGCCGGACGACGATTCGTTCCCCTGCCCGGGTCCGGATTCGCAAGGCGGACTTTCGGATTGCACGGACCCAGGCTGCAACTTGTATCCCCCAGACGTGGGAAATATCTGCACTTGGGAATGCTGGAACAAGTCCTGCGATTCTGGAGACGCGGAGAAGCGATGTTATGACGCCAAAGTGAAATGTGATCCTTCTAGTGGTGACCCATCGACCAAGTGCTCAGAATGTAAATGCGTCTACTCGGGCTCGGCGAACTGGTAGCGGCTTTCAAATAGGGCATTCTCTAACATAACGCGAGTCTATTTTCCGAACGCGCGATAGAATGCGAAGTTCGCGCGAACATTGCGCGAACTACATGTAATTATCTTACGCGAACGATTTACCATTTTGTGGGTCGCACGACCATGAATATTCTCTCGCATCCAATGTCGCATTGCACTAGTGCAGTTCTGGTACTATTGCTGCAATTGCCGCAGTGCCATGGCGGTGATATAGAAACCGAGTTCCTCGAGAAGTATCGCGAACAGGAGAAGCAATTAATTAAGAAGTATGTTCATAACAGAAAAATCCGAATCGTATTCAAAAACTATACGGACGAGTCCTACTCCGGCAAGCTTCGCGCCGAGGTCGACGCCGCCATTATCGCTACAGAAAGCGAGATTAGGACAATTGCAAACAACACGGAATACGATGTTTCGCCCGCTCGTAAATCGCAGAGCGCGGTTCTTTGGCTCGGCGATGAAATCTATTCGGTCGCTAAATCTACAGGAAACAAATTTATCTTGGAATCGCATTATCCCGAAGCCAAAAACTTTCCAAAACTGGAGCATGAACTTCGTGACACGCGGGCGTTTCTCCCGTTGTCGTTAACTGGCGGATTGCGTCTGTCGGGCTATTTTAAGCTCATGATGTGGCAGCGCCCCAGAAAATATCACTTCGTCGTGAAATCGGTGAATTACGAGGCGACGTATGAAAGCAAGCCGGCCGTGGAACTCGTGCATCAGAGCGGATCGGAACACTACGAAGTTACATCCTACCTCGACCCCAATAACTCGTATGCTCTGTTGCATTATAAGATCGATCATCAGGCGGCGGGTGTCAAAGTGAAATCCGGGGAACATGCCAAAACGTTCGGCACCATCACCTACGCGGACGAGAAGGACGGCGTTCGCCTTCCCACGAAGTATGTCACCTGGTACGAAATGCCAAACGGCAAGAAGGTGCCCCGCGCCGAACTGACCTACCTCGAATACGAACACTACACGCCGACGGCCGACGATTTCGACCTCGAAAAGCAGTTCGGCATCAAGCCTTTTCCGAAGGCGCCCAAACCGGCGGGGCCGCGATCGTACTGGCTCTACTACGCCGCCGGCGGACTGGGACTGGTGACGGTCGGCTTGATCGCATACCGGCGCTACGGCAAACGCGGCACGCGATGAACGGCCGCTTTAGGTCGCCATCGCTGGAAGTCGAAAGAGGTCCGCGACCGGGCCGGCGAAGCCCGGGAGAAGCGTCGGTTCCGACAATTCGTCCGATTCCAGGAACTGGCGCACCGTGCCATCCGGACGGTGTTCGCGGACTCGCTTCTGATTGGGATAAACGACCCAGACCACTTTGACGCCGGCGTCGAGCCATTGATCGATCTTGCCCTCGACTTTGGATGCGATGTCCTTCGGCGAAACCACCTCGGCCGCGAGGTCGGGAACGACGCGGATGAAGCCTTCCACTTCGTATTCCTCCACCGTCATGCGATCCAAGGCGATGAACGCCGCATCGGGTTTCCGTACGCGGTTCGGATCTTCGGAAAAACACCGGAATCCCGAATCCTGTGGGAACGCCCAGCCGGAGTATTGCTCACAGTACTTTTCCAACTGGAAATAGAGTTTGCCACCGACTCGACACGCTTTGGCGCTCTTCGGGTTGACCTCCAGCGTTCCATCGACGAGTTCGTACCCGGCGCCGGCGTCGCCCATGGCGTAGAAGTCGTCCGCCGTCAGGGTCATGCTGCGTTTGGCCGCGAGCGTGGTCATCCGTTGGTCCTCCAATCCGATCTCATTGTAATCGAATTCGAATCCGTCGGTTGCCGATTCCCGTCCCCGCGTCGAAGATGCCGGGACCGATTCCCGGAAGCGACGCCATGCCCGATCCGATCCCCGAAGCCGCGTGTCCGGAGGCGTTTACCGGCCTCGAAGTCACGGCGCCGAAGACCGTCGCGGCGGGGTTGCCGGCGGTCGTGTCGTCGCTCGCGCACGTCTGGGGCACCGCCGGCGTCGTCCGCGGGACGAAAGCCCTGTTGACGTTGAATCAGAAGGACGGCGTCGATTGCCCCAGCTGCGCCTGGCCCGACCCGGACGACCACCGCGCCGCGGCCGAGTTCTGCGAGAACGGCGCCAAGGCGATCGCGTGGGAGGCCGACGCCAAGACGATCGGCGCCGACTTCTTCCGCGAACACTCGATCGATGAGTTGGGAACGCTCTCCGACTACGAGCACGGCCGTTTCGGCCGGCTCGCCGAGCCGATGGTCCTGCGCCCCGGATCGCGACACTACGAAGCCATTTCGTGGGACGAATCGTTTCAACGGATCGCCGACGAACTGAAGGCGCTCGCGAACCCGAACGAGGCGATCTTCTACACCTCCGGCCGCACCTCGAACGAGGCGGCGTTCCTCTACCAGCTCTTCGTGCGCAGGTACGGCACGAACAACTTCCCCGACTGCTCGAACATGTGCCACGAGTCGAGCGGCTCGGCGCTGTCGCCGACCATCGGCATCGGCAAGGGGACCATCACGCTCGACGACTTCGCGAAGGCGCGGGTGATCCTGATCCTCGGCCAGAACCCCGGCACGAACCACCCGCGCATGCTTACCGCGCTCCAGAAGGCGAAGCGCGCCGGTGCGATCATCGTCGCCGTGAACCCGCTCAAGGAGGCCGGGCTGCTC
>CAYVRB010000245.1:3641-9609 GCA_964453375.1 uncultured Alcaligenaceae bacterium | reverse complement strand
AAGCCGGCGTCGATGTTCACCACCGACACGCCGGCCGAGCAACTGTTCAGCATCGTCAAGAGCGCCGCCAGCCCGCCGAACGACGCTCCGTAGCCGATGCTCGTCGGCACCGCGACGACGGGGCAATCGACCAGCCCGCCGACGACGCTCGGCAGCGCCCCGTCCATGCCGGCGCAGACGATGATCGCGTCGGCCGCGGTGAGGCGCTCGCGATGCTTCAGGATGCGATGGATGCCGGCGACGCCGACGTCGGCGATGAGGCTCGCGGCCACGCCCATGACGCGCACGGTGTTGAGGGCCTCGTGCGCGACGGGCAGGTCGCCGGTGCCGGCGGTCACGACGAGCACGTCGCCGACGGGCGCCGGGCGCGCGCCCGGTTGCGGGAGCCAGAAGGTGCGGGCCAGGCGATCGTTCTCGCCGGTCGGGAACGCGGTCGCCAGGCGCTCGGCCTGGGCGTCGTCGACGCGCGTGACGAAGCCATCCTGGCCCGCGTCGGCCATCCGCCGCACCACGCCCTCCACCCAATCGACCGTCTTCCCCATCGCGAGGATCACTTCGGGAAAGCCGCACCGGTCGCGACGGTGGAAATCGAGCGTGGCGAAGCCGAGGTCGACCGCCGTGGGCGCGAGTCGGTGTGCCGCGTCGTCCACGCTCGCGGCGCCGGCCTTCACGGCTTCGAGCAGGTTTCGCAATTCGTCCGCCGTCATCGCTCGCGTGGCCTCCGAGGGAGTCCCTTCATCATAGTCGAACGACACGAAGGGAACGACGAAGCCGGCCGCCGCTTCGAGAGAAGCGTCGACCGGCCCCTCCGCATCGCGATTCCGTCATTGCCGTTGGACGGGCACTTCCTCGATCGTGATGCCCATCTTGCCGTCGACGACGGCGACATCCTTCTTCTCGATCTGGTTGTTCGAGCCGTCGATGAACTCGACGCTGGCGGACTTCTTGCCGGCGGCGGTGAGCAGCGCGCGGAGCTGTTCGTAGTTTTGGATGCGCTGGCCGTCGACGGCGAGGATGACGTCGCCTTGTCGGAGGCCGGCGGCCTTGGCGGTGCCCTGCGGCTTCAGCTCGGTGATGAGCAGGCCGTGCTCGCTGGCGGTCGTGGTCGTTTCGACGGGCGCGGGGGCGGCCGGGGCGACGGCGGTCACGCTCGGCTGCACGGGCACGACGTACGTCGTCTGCGGGACGTAATAGGTCTGCGGGACGACGTAGGTGCGGGGCGCGATGAACGGGGCGGGGTAGATGGTGTTGCCGAAGCCGCCGCCATAGCCGTAGCCGCCGACGCCTCCGAAGCCGCCGCCGTAGTAGGGTCGGTATCCGGCGCCGCCGACGCCGAGGCCGTAGAAGTTGCCGAAGGGCGTGTTGCCGTAGCTGAAGCTGAGGCCGGAGCGGGGATTGCCGAGGGTGATGCCGAAGCTGGTGCCGCCGCGGTTGAAGTTGTTGCCGCCGCGGGGCGGGCCGCCGCGCTGGGCGGACGCGGGAAGCGACGCGTACAGGACGAGCGCGGTCGCGACGAGATAGCGGGTGCGGATCATGGTGAAGACCTCGGAGAGGATGCGATACGGCGGAGGGGCGAAGCGCCGAAAAGTGTCGCCGTATAAGGATACCCGACGCGCGGGCGAAACTTGCGCGGAAAGCCGGCGCGATCCTACGAGAATCGCTCGAACGCGCCGCGTCCGCAGGCGGGGGAACTTGGCGCGGGCGATCCGGTTGCGGGATGTGCCGAAACTTTAACCCCGGCCCCGATTGCCTATCACTACCCCATGATCCGCTCCGCGACCCCGGCCGACGTGCCGACCATCGTCTCGCTCATCCGCGCCCTCGCCGAGTACGAGAAACTCGCGCACGAGGTGGAACTCGACGAAGCGCGGTTGCGCGAGCACCTGTTCGGGGCGCGTCCCTATGCCGAAGTGCTGATGGCGGAGGTCGAAGGCCGATCCGTCGGCTTCGCGCTCTTCTTCCACAACTACTCGACCTTCCTCGGTCGGCCGGGCATCTATCTCGAAGACCTGTTCGTGCTGCCGGAATACCGCGGGCACGGCCTCGGCAAGGCGCTGCTCGCCGGACTGGCGAAGCTCGCGGTCGAACGCGAGTGCGGTCGGCTGGAATGGGCGGTGCTGGATTGGAACGAACCGTCGATCCGCTTCTACGAATCGCTCGGCGCGGTGGCGAAGAAGGAATGGATCATCTACCGCACGACGGGCGCGTCGCTGGCGAAGCTAGCGAAAATGTAGGTCGGGCCTTCCCCAGCCTCGGCCCGATCCGAATGACGGCGCGATCCCCGATCCGATCACGCGTATCTCGAAACCGCGTTGCCCATGCCGATATCCGGCGGCTTGATGACCACCGTGCCGGTCGTGGGCGGCGGGGGCGGAGGCGGCGGCAGCGGCACGCCGACGCTCGTCGAAAGACCCACGGCCGGGCAGGTGCGATCCTCCAGCGGCGTGATCGACGGTTTGAATTTGTTCGTCATCGAAAACCCAGGATGGTGAATGCGCGAGAACGCTGGCGGGGGGCGAGGGCATGAGTCGCAGCGGTCTTCGCAAAAAATCGTGACAACCCTCGTGGATTCTCTAACACGCAAATTCGGAAAATCGGGTGGAAACCTGCGATTTTCACCATCTTCGCGCGGCGGTTCAGTTCTTGCCGAACATGCGAACCGGTTGCGATCCGTTGGCGCGGCGGGGAGCGCGCGTTGCCGTTTGGCTCCGCCTGAAGAATCCGCTCGAACAGGATTCCATGGGACCTGGAAATGAGTCCGCATTGAGAAATCGGAAAACCCCCACTCCGGCCGGCGGAATTCAAACTAACTTGCGCTCGAGTCTCCGCCCTGAACCAACGAACCGCGATGTCCTCGACCCATCATTCCGAGACCGGTCGCGACGATGCTCCGACCTCGCGCGTGTCCGTCGTCGCTCCGTCCGGAGCGACCGGCCGCGAAGTCGATCGCGAGACGGCAATCGTCGTTCGGCGCGGCGGAAGCCCTTCGACGCCCGCCCTCGATCCCGCGGTCCTTGGCACGTCGGTGCAGGCGAGCGTCGGCGTCGAGGCGTCGCGCATCGCGCGGGCGATGCGGGACATGCCGCGGCCGGGCGACACTTCGCACGGATTCACCATCGTGCGCGAAATCGGCAGCGGCGGTTTCGGGCGCGTCTTCCTGGCGACGCAAGAGACCCTTTCGGGGCGGCTCGTCGTCCTCAAGTTCTCACCCGACCTCGCGGTCGAGACGCGCGCCCTCGCGAAGCTCCAGCACACGAACATCGTCCCCATCTATTCCGTCCACCGCTCGAACTCGCTCCAGGTGGTCTGCATGCCGTTCTTCGGCACGACCACGCTGCAGCGCCTGCTCGCGCGCTATCGCGACGCCGACACCGTGCCGCTCTCCGGCAAGGAATTCGTCGATACGTTCCGACACCTGAACACGAACGCGGTGGCGGACCCGTCCGCGCCCGAGCCGCCGCCCGTCGACGACGGCGCCGACCCCGTCTTCGGATTGCTCGCGTCCACGAGCTACGTCCGCGCCGCGGTCTGGATCGTCCTTCGATTGACCGACGGCCTGGCGCACGCGCACGAGCGGGGCATCATCCACCGGGACATCAAGCCGGCGAACATCCTGATGACCGACGACGGCCAGCCGATGCTCCTGGACTTCGGCGTGGCGGAGGAAGTCGCGGTCCGCGCGGTCGAGCCGGGCGCCACGCTCGGCGGCACCCTGGCGTACATGGCGCCGGAACATCTCGAGGAAGTGCTGAGCGGCGAACCGTTCGCCGACCGGCGCAGCGACATCTATTCCCTCGGCATCGTGCTCTACGAACTGCTCACGGGCCGGTATCCGTTCCGCATCCCGGCGAGCGGCAGCCGCGAGGACGTGGAGCGGTTGCTGGCGGAGCGGCGCGCGGGTCCGTTGGCGTCCGTGCGATCGCTGAACCGGGACGTATCGCCGGGATTGGAGTCGATCGTCGCGACGTGCCTGGAATTCGAGCCGGCGCGGCGCTACCCGTCCGCGATGGCGCTGCGCGAAGACCTGCATCGCCACCTGCACGAGCAACCGCTGCTCACGGCGCCGGAGCGGTCGTGGCGCGAACGGATCCGCAAGTGGGCGCGGCGGCACCCGCGCCTGTCGTCGTTCAGCACGATCGCGGCCGTCTTGATCGCGCTCGCGACGGTCGCGGGGGGCGCGGCGTGGACGAACTGGCAGCGGATGCGCGGGCTGGAGGCGGAGCGGGCGGTGCGCGAGCTGCACGATCGCGGCGCGGACGCGAAGCAGCAGTTGCTGGCGGACCCGGGCCGCCTGGCCACCGTCGCCGGCGGCATCGCCGAGGCGGAGGCGCTGCTCGCGTCGTACGGGCCGGATTGGGAACGCGAATCGCCGGCGCGGCACCTGCCGCCGGACCGGCGCGACGCCGTGCGCCGCGAGCTTGTCGAACTGAACCTGCTCCTGGCGCGCGGGTACTGGCTGCGCGCGATCCAGAAGTCGCCGGCGGACGAAGCGGACGCGGCGGCCGCGATTCGCGCGAACGCCCGGGCCGGGGAACTGGCGGGCGACGATCCGCCGCGGATGCTCTTCATTCAGCGCGTGACGATGTTCGGTCGTCTGGGTCGGGACGCCGACGCGGCGGCGGCGAAGGAGGCGCTCGCCAAGCTGACGCCGCGCAGCGCCCGCGATTACGTCGAGGCCGCCACCGCCGAATTCGACGCCGGCCGCGCCGAATCCGCCATCAAACTCTACCGCAAGGCGCAATCCCTCGAACCGAATCTTTCCTCGGCGCACTTCTGCGAAGGCATAGGCCAGTTCAAACTGGGCCGGTGGGAATCGGCCCGCGCGAGTTTCACGGCGTGCCTCGCGCTCGATCCGAACGCGCCGTTCGCCCTGTACAATCGCGCCGCCGCGCTCCTCCGCTTGAACGATCCCGCCGCCGCCCTCGACGACCTCACCGCCGCCCTGAAGCAATTGCCCGACTTCGCCGCGGCGCGGACCGCGCGGGCGGAAGCGCGCGAGCAACTTCAACAATTCGCGGAGGCGATCACCGACCTCGACGCGGCGATCGCCCTGGGCGACACGCGGCCGGAAAACCTGGCGATGCGCGCGCGGCTGAAGGCGCGGCTGGCCGGACCCGGCGACAACGCCGGCAACGAACCGACGACGGCGGACGGATGGATCCACCGGGGCTTGGACCTGCTGGCCAACGACAAGGCGGGCGCTCTGAAAGCGTTTGAAAAGGCGATCGAGCTCGATCCGCTCGCCCCCAACCCGCGCATGTACCAGGCGCATGTCTACGGCGAGACCGGTCGCGAGGCCGAGTGCGTCGCGGCGTTGAGCAAGGCGTTCGAACTCGATCCGAAGAACGTCGCGGCGGTCGCCAGTCGCGGCGTGATGCGAGGCCGCTTGAAGAAGTATCCCGAAGCGGTGGCCGACGCCCGCCGCGCGCTCGACCTGTCGTTCGCCCCGCTCACGGTCTATCAGGCCGCCTGCGCCTTCGCCCACGCATCGCGCGAGACGCCCGCCTACCGCGCCGAGGCCATCGCGCTGCTCGGCATCGCCCTCCGCGGCGGGTTCGGCCACGACTTCCTCGACCGCGACCGCGACCTCGAAGCCATTCGATCGACGCCGGAGTTCCGCGAACTCGCCGAGCAGGCCCGCCGCGATCGGCCGACCGCCAAACCCTGATCGGATTCCTCACGACCGCCGGCGCTCGGCGAGGTACGCCGCGAGCGCGTCGCGCCACGTGCGCGGCGGCGCGACGCCGATGGTCGCGAGCTTCGCCGTCGAGAGCACGCTGTAGGGCGGCCGACGGGCCGGGTCGTTCCGTTCGCGCGTCGGGATCGGCGTCAGGTCCGCCGCCACGCCGGCGAGGCGGAACGTCTCGGCGGCGAGTTCGTGCCACGTCGTCGTGCCGGCGTTCGTCGCGTGGAACAGACCCTGCGCGTCCGCCGCGATCAGGCCGACGATCGCGGCGGCCACGTCCTT
>CAYVRB010000245.1:0-3631 GCA_964453375.1 uncultured Alcaligenaceae bacterium | reverse complement strand
ATAGCTCGGCGTGCAGTGTTGATCGTCCACGACGCGCAGGGGCTTCCCCTGCCCCGCGACGCGCAGCATCGTCTCGACGAAGTTGCCGCCCTTCCCGCCGACGCCCCACGCTCCGTACAGCCCGCAGGTGCGCACCACGAGGTGCCTCGGCGACAGCGACCGCGCGAAGTACTCGCCGGCGAGCTTGCTCAGGCCGTAGACGCTCACGGGGCCGGGCGCGTCGTCCTCGGCGAACGGCGTCGTTCGACTCGCATCCAAACCGAAGACGTAGTCGCTGCTCACGTGGACGAGTTTGGCGTTCGCGTCCCGGCACGCCGTCGCCAGCTCGCGCACGGCCCAGGCGTTCACCGCGAACGCCGCGTCGGGTTCGCTCTCGGCCTTGTCCACGAGGTTGTACGCCGCGCAGTTCACCACGACGTCGGGCGCGTGCCGCTTCACGCACTCGGCGAGGCTCCCGCGCATCGTGAAGTCGGCGTCGGCGCGCGTCGCCGCGACCACCGCGCCGGGCAGCATCGGAACCAGATCGCGACCGAGCTGCCCGGCGGACCCGAAGACGAGGGTTTTCATGGACTACTGCCGATCGTGCTTGTGGGGCGGATTGCTTACGAAGTAGAATACCATTGGGCCGTCGGAGGGTATGCCGTGCAAGATTTCCATGCCGACGTTTACATGACGAACAAGAGCAAGTATCCGCTCGAAGAGTTGGCGAAGTTGCAGGGGAAAGTCGTCGCCTGGTCGATGGATGGGAAAGAAATTGTCGGCGTCGGAGAAGATCACGGCGAACTCTTGAACCGTATGCGTAGGCTCGGTCGAATCGATGTCGTCTACCAATACATTTGGCCGGAAGATGTCGAGGTTCAACCCGGCATCGACCCATCGCCGAACAGTCCGATCGTTCCGAGTTTGCAATTCGCGGAAGCGCTCTCGTGATATTTCGATTCGAGCTATCGAATGTCACGCAGGGACCGCCATCGCTTCGAGGCCTGCCCTATCGCTCCCGGCCCTTGATCTCCCTGGGGGCCCGATTGCGCGACGGCACGTTTCACTACGAGGCGTTCCTCATCGATACGGGTTCCGACGACATCATCCTGCCGCTCCATTTCGCAACCTTGCTCGGCATCGATTTGAGCGCAGCCAGGAAGTACCATCACGGCCTGGCCGACAGCAGTCGAATGACCGTGCGATACGCGGACGTCGAGTTTCGTCTCGCGACGTCGCCCTATCACTACGTCCAATGGCGGGCTACGGTCGGCTTCGCCGCGACGCCGCGACCGATCTTTGGATGGGCGGGCGGACTCGAATACTTCAACGTCAATTTCGACTGGCTGCTTGCCCGCATGACGCTCGTTCCGCTCCCGACGTTGCCGCTCACCGCGTCGGCGTTCCCGTCCCCGGATCGAACGCGCCAATCGCCGATGTAATCGGATCCACGAAAAAAGCCGGCGGATCGCTCCGCCGGCTTTCCATGTTGTCCCGTCGGTCACTTCTTCTCGACGTAGCTCTTGTCCTGCGTCTTCACGGCCGTCACCTGCTCCTGGTACAGGTCGATCGTCGTGTCGGTGCCGCCGATCGTCACGTTGATCTTGCCGACGAGCTTGATGGAGATCGTCGACTTCTCGACGCGGCCGGTCTTCGCGTTGTACAGGATTTCGTTCGCCTTCTCGCCGGCCTTGTACGGCTCGGTCTTCAGCTCGCCGCCCTTGATCTTGAAGAGCAGGCCCTCGCCCTGGTCGGCGGCGGGCGCCTTGTACGTCATCGCCGTCGCGACGTCGATCTTGTCGAGTTCCTTGTCGATGGCGTTGGCGGCGGCCGCGTTCTTGCCGACGTAGGTGAAGGTCGTCACGGTGTCGTAGGAGCCGATCGGGCCGAGGTTCATCGCGGCCTTCTTCTCCCATTTGCCGCCGACCGCCTGATCCTTGTCCGCCGTGAGGCCGAACGACGGGTCGGTCATCTGCTTCATCGCTTCGTCGGTGAGCATCTTGCGGAGCAGCGATTCGATCTGCTGGTTGACGCCGCCGAGCTTCTTGAGGAAGTCGTCCTTGCCGTCGACCTTCTCGACGACCATCCCCTTGCCGTAGGTGATGGTGAATTCGGTGCCGACGAGCTTGGAGAAGAAGTCGGCGAGGCCGGGGTTGCCCGCGGCGCCGGCGGCGTTGGCGTTGGTCGAATCGTATTCGACCTTGTTGCCGGCGATGTCGATCGACATCTTCACGCCTTCAATGGTCTGCTTGACGGTCCACTTGTCGGCGGCGAAGCTCGTGGGCAGCCACTTGAAGTAGAAGGTCTGCTTGTGTGTCTGGACGAGGTCCGAACCGCCTTGGACCTTGATGGTCTGGGTGACGGTCGTCTCCATCTCCTGATAGAAGGCCTTGTCCTTTTCGAGCTTCGTTTCGAAGCGGGCGGTGTTGGCGGCGGGGGTCGCCGGCGCCGGCGGCACGGCCGGGGTCGTCTCCGGCTTCTTCTCGTCGGGCTTCTTCTCGGCCGGCTTGGCTTCGGCCGGCGTCGCCGGGTCCGCCTTCTTCTCGCCCGCCGGCGGGGTCTGGGCCGCGACGAACGTCGCGCCGGCGGCGAAGAGCGCGACGGCCAGGAGACGGTAACGCAACACGGTCGGTACTCCACTCACGCGGCCGGTCGCCCGGCGGAATCGGAAACGGCTGTTTTTCTACCCCGAAGCCGGGGGGAAGCAAGTGCCCGCGCGAAAAACCCGACGGCGCGTTTTCCCCTGACTTCCCGCGCGATCCGCGTTAGACTGAAGGGGTTCCCGCGAGGGCCTCCCGTGCGGCCGATCCTCCCGCTCCTCCTGCTCCTGGCGTTCGTGCCGTCGCTCGGCGCGGCGCCGCCGCGCGAACGGATGGACGACGCCATCGATCGCGGCCTCGTCTTCCTCCGCAACAATCAGAACGCCGACGGCAGCTGGTCCGGCGGCGGCGGCATCTTCGCGATGGGCGGCGGGCGCGGCGACATCGCCGTCACGGCGCTCTCGGTGATGGCGTTCCTTTCGGCCGGGCATGTGCCGGGGGAAGGCAAGCACGGCGCCGCCATCGAGAAGGGGATCCGCAACGTGATGGGCCAGCAGCAGCGCAACGGCCTGTTCGCCGGCGGCGGCGGGTTCGGCGGCGGCCAGGAGATGTACACCCACGGCATCTGCACGCTCATGCTCGCCGAGGCCGCCGGCATGACCGACGGCAAGCTCGCCGAGGAACTGCGCACGCGCCTCACCGCCGCCGTCACCTGCGTCCTCGCCGGCCAGCGCACCATCAACGGCCCCGATCGCGGCGGCTGGCGCTACCGCATGGTCGGTTCCGATGCCGACCTCAGCGTCACCGGCTGGCAGCTCATGGCCCTGCGCGGCGCCCGCAACCTCGGCTGCGACGTCCCCGCCGAACGGATCAAGATGGCCGTCGACTACGTCCGCCGCTGCCACGACCCGCTCAGCGGCGGCTTCCGCTACACCACCGCGCACCAGCTCACCGTCCCCTGCACCGGCACCGGCATCCTCGCCATGGAACTCTGCGGCAAGGAGTACCACCGCTCCCCGGAAGTCCTCCGCGCCGGCGCCTTCATCCTCCAGCGCGGCCTGAACGCCGGCCAGGCGCACTTCTTCTACGGCATCTACTACACCTCGCAGGGG
>CAYVRB010000244.1:0-9625 GCA_964453375.1 uncultured Alcaligenaceae bacterium | reverse complement strand
CGATCGTCGGCTTGCGGAACGCCCCCTCGATGGCCGGGAACGGCGGCTTGATCCGCGGCCAGGCGCGTTTGCCTTCGAGCGATTCGATCAGCCCCGTCTCCTCGCCGCAGATGTACGCCCCGGCCCCGCGGTGGAGGAAAATGTCGAGGTTGAAGTTCGTGCCGTTGATATTCTTGCCGAGCAGCTTGGCGTCGTACAGCTCATCGATCGCGGCTTGCAGGGTTCGGAACGCGGTGCCGTATTCGTAGCGGATGTAGAAGTACGCGCACTGGCTCTTGATGGCGTAGCACGAGAGCATGATGCCCTCGAGCACCTGGTGCGGGTCCTTCTCCATCAGGATGCGGTTGTTGTACGTGCACGGCTCCGATTCATCGGCGTTGATGCACATGTAGACCGGGCCGGGATGGTCCTTCGGCAGGAAGGTCCACTTCAGGCCGCAGGGGAAGCCCGCCCCGCCGCGGCCGCGAAGGCCGGAGTCCTTCACTTGCGTGACGACATCGAGCGGCTGCTTGTCCTTGAGGACGCGCTCGAACGCGGCATAGCCGCCGTCGGCGCGGTAGCCCTCGAGCCGGGGGCTGTTCGGCTTGTCGACGCGGGCCAGGAGTGTCGGTTCGAAGGCCATGTATTCGTTACCGTCTCGTTCAGTAAGGGAGGAACTCGACTTTGTCGATCCACTCGTCGGAATTCGAGGCCGCCCAAATCATGTGCAATTCGGACGCGACCCGTCCCGCCGAGAGGTTGTTCCCGTCGGGAAACAGAAACACGCCCCAAGTCTGCCGTCCACTCGCCACATGTCGATAGGCCTCGTCGCGCATCGTTTTCTTGTCGAAGGTTACGACCGCGTAACCGGTCGTTTCCGCGAATGTCAACACATCCGCGTCGAGTGTGCCCTTCGGTGGAGTCGAAGGATCGACCCCGACCTGTAAGACCTCGATCATCGGCTCCAATGCCACCAGCGCGTCGCCGACGAACGTGGGAACCTGTTCGTCGAGGAGGAACACGATACGGCTCACGTCGCCGCCGCCGCTACGGTGGCCTGCTCGTCCAGATATTTTCTCAACGCCACCATGTCGATTCGACCGTCCACATCGGAAAATCGTCGTTTCAGCTCTCGGATGCGCTCAACGACGGGGCTCGTTGGCTTTCGTTTTTCGGCCTCCATGACTTCCCGGAATCGCCGTTCGCCCCGTTCCAGATATTCTTCGACGCTTTGTCGGTTCGCCAAATAGTAAGTGATGGCCGCATACACTTGCACCGGATCGAGGGGGCAACCGAAGTGCACGGCGATCTGTTCGGGCGTCATGTGACGCTTGTACAAATCGATCACGAAGTCGATGTTGATTCGGGTGCCTTTGATCCGAATCGACTCGACCGGTTCTTTGTGAAAGTCGAAATACTCTTCCAGTTGCATGGCCGTCCCTCACGCCGTTCGGAGTTCCGCCAGTATTCTATCCACCTTCTCGGCCGTCACGTTCATCACGTGTTCGTCGTTCTTCAGGCAGGCCGGGGCGCCGTCGCAGGCGCCGATGCACTCGGCGAATTCGAGCGTGATCCTGCCGTCGGCCGTGCGTTCGCCGCACTTCACGCCGAGCTTCGCCTCGCAGTGATCGATCAGCTCGTACGCCCCGCGGAGCATGCACGCCAAACCCCGGCAGACCCACAGCCGCGTCTTCCCGAGCGCGTCGCCGTCGTGCTTGAAGAACTCGTAGAAGGTCATCGTGTCGTGGACTTCGGACGGGTGCAGTTCGAGGATCTCCGCGATCTCGACGATCGCCTCGTTCGATACGGTGCGGTATTCGTCGTGGACGAGGTGCAGCGCCGGCAGCGTCACCGCCTGCTTGCGCGGATAGCGCGGCAGGTACGCTCGGATGCGATTCTTGATCTCCTCGCTCAGCACCGACATAGTGAACTCCGAATTTAGCCACAGATGAACACAGATCGACACGGATCAAAACCAAATCATGATTTCATTCTTATCTGTGTTCTCCGTGTTAATCTGTGGCCATTCTTCTATCGGTCCAACTCCGCCGCGATGATATTGAGGCTGCCCAGCACCGCTGGCACGTCCGAAATCTGGTGGCCTTCCATCAGGTGCGGGAAGATCGCGAAGTGGATGAACGACGGCGGCCGCGTCCGGGCGCGCCACGCCTTCGCAGTACCGTCGGCGACGAGGTAGAAGCCGAGCTCGCCGTTGGCCGTCTCGTTCGCGCCGTACACCTCGTTCACCGGCGTCTCGAACCGGCGGTTCCACATTAGGATTTCAAAGTGTTGAATGAGACCTTCAATACTGCGATAGGTCGCATTCTTATCGGGGATGCCGAGCTTATCTTCAACATTAATGTTCACCGGCCCCGATGGCAGATTCTCGACGGCGGCCTTGATGATGTTGTAGGACTGCAACATCTCTTCCATGCGGACGAGGTAGCGGGCGAGGCAATCGCCGCCCTTCGAGCAGGCGACTTTGAAAGAGCCGGCGAGTTCGCCGTAGGCCAAATAAGGTTCGTCCTTGCGCAGGTCGCGGACGACGCCGGCGGCGCGGGCCACGGGGCCGCTGACGCTCATGTTGATCGCTTCGTCCTTCGTCAGCACGCCGATGCCGCGGGTGCGGTCGAGGAAGATTTTGTTGCGATTCAAGAGCCGCACGACGTCGGCGTGGACCTTCGGGAAGCTCTCCAGGAAGACGCGGATCAGTTTCACCCATTCGTCCGTGACGTCCGCCATCAGGCCGCCGACGCGGGTGTAGCTCGGATGGAACCGCTGCCCGCTGGCCTGCTCGATGATGTTGTAGATCTTCTCGCGTTCGTTGAAGGCGTACAGGAACGCCGTCAATCCGCCGAGGTCGAGCGCCGCCGCGCCGACGCACAGCAGGTGATCGGAGATTCGCGCCAACTCCGCCAGAATCGTGCGGATATATTTGCAGCGAGGCGTAATCTCAATATCGAGGAGTTTCTCGACCGTATGATGCCAGGCGATCTCATTGGCGACCGGCGAAATATAATTCATCCGATCGACGATCGTCACATATTGATTGAAGTCCAGATCTTCGCCGAGCTTCTCGAACCCGCTGTGCAAATAACCAATATCCGGCACGGCCTTGACGATCGTCTCCCCATCCAGCGTGAGGATCAATCGCAGAGTCGTGTGCGTCGCCGGGTGCTGCGGCCCGAAGTTCAACGTGTAGAGGAACTCCCGGTCAGCCCCGGCTTCGCTCGTCGGATCCAGCAGTTCGACAGGCATCGTTCGCCTCAATCATTGGCCACAGATCAACACGGATGAAAACAGATCAATCCAATTCATATTTTCCTTCTGATCCGTGTATTCCGTGCTCATCTGTGGCTAAATCTCTTTATCCTTCCGCCCGTGTCATCTGTTCGAAGTTATGCCGTTCCCCGTAGCCCCGCAACGGGTAGTCCTTCCGCAGCGGGTAGCTCGTGAACTCCGTCGGCAGCAGGATGCGCCGCAGGTCCGGGTGGCCGGGGAAATCGATGCCGAACATGTCGAACACTTCCCGCTCCATCCAGTCGGCCCCGCGCCAGAGGTCCGTCGCCGTCGGCAGCTCCGGGTCCGGGTCGTTCACGAAGGTCTTCACGAAGATCCGCTCGCCGGTGGAGACGTTCGTGAGGGCGTAGAGCACGCCGAAGCGATCGGTCGCGTCCGGGTAGCCGAGGTAGTCGATCCCCGCGAGGTCGCAGAGCATGTTGAAGCCGAACTGCTCCTTGAGCGCCTTCAGCACGTCGTGGACCTTGTCCGCACCGATGACGACGCGGAGATTGTCGCGGAACTCCTCCCCGCGCACGGCGTCGCCGAACTTCTGCGAGAGCGGGACGAGGTAGTTCGCGGGCATACGTTTAACCCATTTTCACTGCGGAGGACGCAAAGAACGCAGAGAGAAAGTCAGAGAAGAATAATGTTTGAATACAATTTCTTTGCCTCGTTTTTCTGATTTCCTCTCCGCGTTCTTTGCGTCCTCCGCGGTGAATACTTCTTATTTTCCCACCATCGGCAAATGCCGGACGCGGGTGCCGGTCAGGTAGTTCCCCGGCGTCGTCACCAGCGATTCGGGCGGCAGGTCCCGCAGCAGCGGGTTCGGCCCCTCGAACTCCGTCCGCTTGGCGAACTCGCGGGCGTTGATCGTGCCGGTCGCCTGCACCTTCTCCTGCAAGTCCAGCACGGCGCGGATCAACTGCTCCGGCCGCGGCGGGCAGCCGGGAACGTACACGTCCACCGGTACGAAGCGGTCGATCCCCTGCACCACGGCATAGGTGTCGAACACGCCACCGGAGCTGGCGCAGGCGCCCATGCTGATGCACCACTTCGGCTCCGGCATCTGCAGCCAGATCCGCTGCATCACCGGCACCATCTTCATCACCACGCGGCCGGCCACGATCATCACGTCGCACTGGCGCGGGCTGAACCGCATCGCCTCGCTGCCGAACCGGGCGATGTCGTACCGCGAGCTGGCCGTGGCCATCAGCTCGATGCCGCAGCAGGCCGTCGCGAAGGGCATCGGCCAGAGGCTGTGCTTGCGCACCCAGGACGCCAGCGCGTCCAGCTTGCTGATGAAGACGTTGTCGTCGAGTTTCAGCGCCATTGGAAGACCCCTTTCTTCCAGGCGTAGACGTAGGCGATCGCGAGCGTGGCCAGGAACACGAGGATCTCGATGAACACGATCGTGCCGAAGACCGACTTCCAGTACGGGTCGCCGCCGCCGGCGTAGGCGATGACGGCCCACGGGTAGAGGAAGAGCAATTCAACGTCGAACACGAGGAACAGGATCGCGATCAGATAGAAGCGCACGTCGAACTGCATCCGGGCGGAGCCGATCGGGTCCATGCCGGACTCGTAGGGCATCTGCTTGACGCGGGTGGGGCGTTGGGGCTTGATGAACGGCAGGAAGTAGCCGATGTGCGTGGCCGCGAGCATGGCGGCGGCGAGCCCGGCGATGACGCCGACGTAGATGAGCAGCGGGTAGTAGGCGGCGAGGTCGAAGGCGGGTTCGAGGCCGGCCGGGGTGAGGACGGGGGAGGCAACGGGCATTCGCGTGTCACTCCCTTCCGCAAGGGGCCGCGACTTCGTGAAAACTTTCACAAGCGCGGGCGATCCCCGTCATGGTAGGCGCTGCGGGCGGAAGGTCAAGGAATAAGGCAATGCACGTTTTTCGCGGCTGCTTTTAGCTTCCGACGAGACGCGTAAGGTCGAAGTACGTTTCGGCTACTCTCGCTTTCCATTCTTGACGACCTTGCTGACTTCCGAGGTGGTCGATTCGTTTTGCTCTGGTTTTGCGAGCTCGCGCGGTCGATCGTTGATTTGCTGGAGTTCTTCGATCTCCTTGCGCCCGGCGGCGCCCAGCGTCTTGAATCTACGAGCCGTTGGAAGAATCCGACCCTCGAAAGATGCGACCGCCGCATTGAAGCTCTCCACGGATTTGCCAAGTGAACCTCCCAATTTGAGGAAATGTTCCGTCAGGACCGCAAATCGATCCGATAGTTCCTGCCCCAGATTGCGGATATCCTCGGCGTTCTCGACCGCGATGCGTTGGCGCCACCCGAATTCGATCACGCGCAACAACGCGATAAATGTCATCGGAGTCGCGAGGATAATTTTCTTGCTCATCGCGTTCTCGACGAGGTTCGGGTCGGTTTCCGCCGCGGCGGCCAAGAACGAGTCGTTGGGGATGAACAGCACGACGAATTCAGGCGAAGTCGAAAACTGGCTCCAGTATTCCTTGGCGGACAATCGTCCGACGTGATCGGCCACGTGCTTCGCGTGCTTGGCCCAGGCCGCCGAACGAGTTTCGTCCGTGTGGGACTCCAGCGCTTCCATGAATCCCGCCAACGGCACTTTGGAATCGACGATGACATCGCGCCCCGCAGGCATCCTCACGACCATGTCCGGGCGAAGGCGGCCCTCCGAACTCATCACCGTTTCCTGCTCGATGAAGTCGCAATGCGCGGTCATTCCCGCGAGCTCGGCCGTCTTACGCAATGCGACCTCGCCCCAGCGACCGCGCACCTGCGGGGATTTCAAGGCATGGATCAGTCGCGAAGTTTCCGCTTGGAGCTGCGTTTGTGCCGTCGCGACGTTTCGGAGCTGTTCGCTCACCGCCCCCATTTCCGTCCGGCGGGCCTCTTCGACTTTTCGCGATAGCTCCTGGTAGGCATCGAGTTTTGCATTGACCGGATTGATCATCGTGGCGATCGCGACTCGTCGGGCTTCGAGATCGGCGGTCGCGTCGCCACGGTACTGCTTGAATTTCTCCTCGGCGAGCGTCAAGAAACTCGAATTGGTCTTGGCCAGCGTTTGAGCCGCCAGTGCCTGGAAAGTCTCGGAGAGTTTCCCCCTCGATTGCTCGAAGGTCGCTTTCTGATCGTTCAGGTTTTTTTGCGCTTCCGATAGTCGAGCGGAAACGGCAGCGTAGTCTCGCTCGTATTTTCGCAGCTCGTTGAGCAGTCTCTCTCGATTCGTGGTCGTTGCATCGAGTTGCTCGTCGAGCATCTCCGTGCGCGCCTCGAATTCGGCAAGCTCTCGTTCGAGCTTACCGATGCGTGCCCTTGCGGCATCTTCCTTGCTGGAGTAGAGGAACCAGATTAGGCCGGCCCCGAGTCCAAAACCCAGTACGAAGCCCAATAAAGCGCCGAGCAGTGTTTCGGTTGGCATTTCACGCTCGAGTAGAGTTTTCGTTCGTAGCGGAACGACAAAATGAATCGACAACACAAGAGTACATGCTTTTGTTTGTTGGTTCAACGAGGAAATGTGAACATTCCATCACAGGTGTTCAACAACGCGACGTGTATCATCAGCCCAGCTTATGAATGCCGATTTATCCTGCCTGCTGTTCGCTTCTCGATGTGCGCATACTCTTGCGGAGAGCCGGTTCCTCCTCCCGGAGCCATCATGCGTCTGGCCCTCCTCGCCCTTCTCGCGTTCGCGTTGCCGATCCATGCCGAGGCGCCGCGCGATCCGTTCGCGCGCAGGAACCTCATGGCCTGGTGCGTCGTGCCGTTCGACGGCAAGAACCGCGGCCCCGAAGAACGCGTTGCAATGCTCAAGAAGCTCGGCTTCGTCCACTACGCCTACGACTGGCGGGATGCCCACCTGCCGACGTTCGAGCGCGAGCTGGCGGCCCTCAAGAAGGAAGCTATCACGCTCGATGCCGTTTGGTTCCCGGCCTCGCTCGACAAGAACGCGAAGTTCTTCCTGGAGAAGCTGGGACAGCACAAGATCCAGACGCAGCTCTGGGTGACGATGAACGGCGGTTCCGTGACGGCGACGCCGGAGGAACAGGCGAAGCGCGTCAAGCAGCACGCCGACGCGATCCGGCCGCTCGCCGAGGCGGCCGGCAAGATCGGCTGCTCCGTCGGCCTCTACAACCACGGCGGCTGGTTCGGCGAGCCGGAGAATCAGATCGCGATCCTCGACGCCCTGAAGCTCAAGAACGTCGGCCTCGTCTACAACCTGCACCACGGCCACGACCACCTCGACCGCTTCGAGTCGTTGCTGAAGACGATGAAGCCGCACCTCTACGCCCTGAACGTCAACGGCATGGTGAAGGACGGCGACAAGGTCGGGAAGAAGATCCTACCGCTCGGCCAGGGGAGCGAGGATTTGCGGCTCCTCAAGATCATCAAGGCCAGCGGCTACGGCGGCCCGATCGGGATCATCGGCCACACGATGGACGACGTGGAAGAGCGCTTGAGTGACAACCTCGACGGACTAGACTGGCTCGCACCGCAACTCGACGGGAAGCCAGCCGGCCCGAAGCCGACGCCGCGGACCGTGAAGAAGCCATAGAACGAACCCCAATGCTCTCCGCGCTCGAACAGTACCTTCCCCCGGCGGTCGCGATCGTGGTCGCGGCCGTCGTCGCCGCGCTCGTGGTCTTCGCGTTCATCGGTGCCGCCGCGTTCCTCTTCATCTGGGGCGAGCGCAAGGTCTCCGGCCGCATCCAGGACCGCCTCGGCCCGACGCGCGTCGGCAAGTTCGGCCTGCTGCAATCGCTCGCCGACGGCATCAAGCTCGTCACGAAGGAAGACTTCGTCCCCGCCGGCTCCGACAAGTTCCTGTTCCGCATCGCGCCGTTCGTCGCGTTCTGCGCGTCCTTCGCCGGGTTCGTGGCGCTGCCGTTCGCGCAGGGCGTGGTCGCGCAGCCGCTCAACGTCGGCGCGTTCTTCGTCCTCGCCGCGCTCAGCAGCGAAGTCTTCGGCGTGCTGCTGGCGGGGTATTCCTCGGCGAATAAATGGTCCCTCTTCGGCGGCGTGCGCGAGGCGGCGCAGGTGGTGAGCTACGAGATCCCGCGCTCGCTGTGCGTGCTCGTACCCGTTTGCATCGCGGGCACGCTCAATCTGAATTCGATCGCGGCGCAGCAGGAAGGGTTCTTTTGGAACTGGTTCGTGTTCCACGACCCGTTCACGTTCGTGGCGTTCTTCGTGTTCTTCATCGTGGCGACGGCGAGCTGCAAGCGCGCCCCGTTCGACCTCGCCGAGGCCGAGAGCGAACTCGTGGCCGGCTTCCTGACGGAATACAGCGGCATGCGCTGGTCGTACTTCTTCCTGGCGGAATACGCGAGCATGTTCGCGATGGGGGCGCTCGCGTCGATCCTCTTCCTCGGCGGCTGGCATTCGGGCGTGCTGCCGTTCGAGCCGGCGACCGCGTTCGGCGCGATCCTCGGCAACCTCGTCGACGTCGGCGTCTTCATCCTGAAAGGCTCCGCGCTCGTGGTCGTGATGATGTGGCTGCGCTGGAGCCTGCCGCGGCTGCGCATCGACCAGGTGATGCTCACTTGCCTGGAGTACTTCGTGCCGATCAGCTGCGCGCTGCTCGTGGGCGTCTGCGCCTGGCAGCTCTACGTGCCGTCCTTCGTGGCCGAGGCGACGAAGTTCGTGCTGGCGTTCGGGTCGCTCGCGCTGGCGGTCGGCACGGTGGCCGCGGCCGCGAAGCTGAAGCCGACCCCCCAGACCTCGGGGGCCTTCGCCAAGCCATGACGCTCGACCTCCCCCTCTTCGTCGTCCTCGCGTCGGGCATCGCCGCCTCGGCGCTCGGCGTCGTGATCTCGCAGACGATCGTGCGCTCGGCCGTGTTCCTGCTCTTCACGCTCATCGGCGTTGCGTTCCTCTACTTCCTGCTCGGCGCGGAGTTCCTCGGCGCGGCGCAGCTCATCGTCTACGTCGGCGGCACGCTCGTCCTGCTCGTCTTCGGCGGCATGCTCACCTCCGGCGGGCCGTTCCAAACGCTCAAGGTCCGCCGGCTCGAATGGCTCTTCGGCGGCCTCGTGGCGCTGGCGATCTTCGGGGCGCTCGTGCAAGTATCCTTGACGCTCGGCGAGCGAACGACCGCCGACGCGCGGCCGCCCGGCGCCGGCCCGCTCGGTGTCGCGTTCCTCACCAGCCACCTGCTGCCGTTCGAGATCGTGTCGGTGCATCTTCTCGTCGTGCTGGTCGGCGCGGCGTATCTGGCACGGACTCGCAAACGCGCCGCGCTCGGCTCCGAAGACTCCGCCTCGCCGCTCAACGGGGGGGACGCGCGATGATTCCCCTGTCGTACATCCTCATCCTGTCGGCGTTCCTGTTCGCGTGTGGAGTGCTCTGCATCGCGACGAAGCGCAACGCCATCGGCATCCTCATGGGAG
>CAYVRB010000243.1:668-9701 GCA_964453375.1 uncultured Alcaligenaceae bacterium | reverse complement strand
GGCGTCCTGCCTCCGATGCCAAGCCCCGCGAGTTCAGAAGGGTGAGGGGATACTCGGAGTATAGGAGCAATCCATTGCCCGGATCGAGCCGGGTCGTTCGATCTTCCGACCAAGGAACGATGTGGCTCGCCACGAGTAGATTCTTTTCAAGTGCGCTCGAAAGACAGCACCGATTGTCAAAGTTGATGAATGCATTGTCACGAAAGATACCTTGATATTTTCTTACCTTAACGGATGCAAAGTGATCATCCAATTCTGCTGCTTCGGATAACTCTTGCTTTGATGGCAGTAATATCGAGGGCACTATCATCAATTCGTGTCCCTCGCTCGAGCCAACACTTGATGATTGGCCCTTCGATTTTAGTTCGATGCCGCTTGGCTTTGTACTGGGATTCTTCCCAATTAATTTCCAGGCCTTATCAGTCAATCGCCAACGGTCACCAACTTTCTCGACGAAGCCTCGGGCAGGACCAGATTGAGTATTTAAATGACTTGTAGTAGTGTGGGAATCGTAAGTTTTGCTATTATATTCCAAGCCCATCTTTATCGCATATTCCTGAGCGTGCTCTCCAATCTCTTTTGCAGTACGAAGTGTTGGCACAGTTGCCATTGCCAAGTGGATGCAATGGGTCCTTGCGCCAATGCGGCCTTTAAGAACATCGCTCCCCGGGTTCAGCTTATCTTCGGGAACAACTTCACGAATACTCATCGTTATTGCACTCCGTTGGAGTTAACAACGAACATCTGAATTTATGGAATTATATCGTCCATATCATTTTATCAAAACTGCTCCAGGAACCGCCGGTCGTTCTGCCAGAAGAGGCGGATGTCGTCGATCGCGTGCTGGAGCATCAACATCCGCTGCGGGCCCATGCCGAAGGCGAACCCGGTGACTTTGTCGGGGTCGTAGCCGCCGTTGCGCAGCACCGTCGGATGGACCATCCCCGCGCCGAGGATTTCCAGCCAGCCGGTGCCCTTCGTCAGGCGGTCGCGATTCGGGTCGTCCTTCGGCCAATCGATGTCCACTTCGATCGACGGCTCCGTGAATGGGAAGTAGCTGCCGCGGATGCGCACTTGGCGATCGGGGCCGAACATCCGCCGGGCGAACGCGGTGATCGTGCCCTTCAGATCCGCCATCGTCACGCCTTCGCCAATGACGAGGCCTTCCACTTGCAGGAATTGAATCTCGCTGCGCGTGCTGATCGCCTCGTTGCGGTAGCACATCCCCGGCAGGATCACGCGGATCGGCTGCGGACAGCGCTCGCGCATCACGTGGATCTGGCCCGGTGACGTATGCGTGCGGAGGATCGTGCCGGGCGTCGTCGTGAAGAACGTGTCCCACATGTCGCGGGCGGGGTGGTGCGGCGGCATGTTGAGCTGCTCGAAGTTCAGGTCGTCGGATTCGACTTCGCGCGAGCGGTAGATCTGGAAGCCCATGTCGCCGAAGATGCGGGTGATGTCGCGGAGGATGCGCGTGGCGGGGTGCAGCCGGCCGAGAGGGCGCGTGCGGCCGGGGAGCGTGGCATCGAGCGGCGCTTCGTTCAGGCTCGCCAGCAGCGCCTGCTCCTTTGCGGCGTCGAGCGCGGTGGCGTAGGCCGATTCGAGCGCGACCTTGACGCGATTCGCCTCCTGGCCGTACGCGGCGCGCTCCTCCTTCGCGACCTTGCCGATGCCGGCGAGGGCGGCCTTCATCAGGCCCTTGTCGCCGAAGTACTTCGTGTTCCACGAACGGAGCGAAGCCTCGTCCGTGAAGGTCGAGAGTTCCACGAGGCCCGACGATTCCAGCTCGGACAGGGCAGACATCGACATGCAATCGCTCCAAAACAGATGGCCACAAAGAAGAACAAATAAGCACAAAAAGTAGAGAGAATTTCGGTCTTACTTTTTGTGTCTCTTTGTGCCTTTTTGTGGCTATTGATTCTTGGCCATTTCGCCGCGTGCCGTGCGGACGGCGTCCACGTATTGCTTCGCCAAGTCGCGGATCGCGTCGAAGCTCCCGGCCGCCACGAGCTTCGCGTCGACGAGCTGCCCGCCGACGCCGAGGCACACGGCCCCGGCCTTCAGGTACTCGCCGGCCGTCGTCAGGTCCACGCCGCCAGTCGGCATCAGCTTCACCTGCGGCAGCGGACCCCGCATCGCGCGGAAGAACGCCGGGCCGAGGATGTCCGCCGGGAAGACCTTCACGATATCGGCGCCGGCTTCCCATGCCGTCAGGATCTCCGTCGGCGTGAACGCGCCGGGCATCGCGAGCTTATCGTAGCGCCGCGCCATGCGGATGACGTCGACGTTCACCGCCGGCGAGACGAGGAACTCCGCGCCGGCGAGGATCGCGGCGCGGGCCGTCTCGGGGTCCAGCACGGTGCCGGCGCCGAGTAGGACGCGGTCGCCGAGCTGCCGCTTCGCCTCGCGGATGACGTCGAGCGCGTCGGGCACCGTGAAGGTGACTTCGGCCACCGTGATGCCGCCGTCGGCCAGGGCCTTGAGGACGTTCACGAGCGGCCCCGGTTCCGCGAAGCGGACCACCGCGACGAGGCCGTCGTCGATCACACGCTGGAGATTCTGTTCGCGCGCCATGGGGGAGATTGTAGAACCGCCGCCTTCGGTTTACACGCTCTTCCGCAGGCGCAGGATCGGCCGCAGGAGCAGGAGGAGGATACCGCAGGTCATCGCGGCGGCGCCGTAGAAGAGATACTTAGGCAACTCGCGATTGTCGTAATCGGCCGCGGGCTTCATCCCCGTGGGCACGATGTCGAAGTGAACCACGCCGTCGGTCGTGAACTTCGACACGTCCACCCGCTGGCCGTTCGGCTTCACCGACACCGTCTTGTCCAGTTCGAGGATCGCGACGATCGTCTTGCTCTCGAGAATGTGCTTGGCGATGTCGCCGAGCGCGATCGAGTGTTCGAAGTCGGGCTTCTTCCCGCCGCTCACGATTGTTCCATCGGCGGTTGTCACTTCGAAATAGACCGGTCGGCCGTGTTCGAGTTCGATCGCCGTGAGCTCGCCGCTGGCGATCGGCTCGCGGTCCTTCACTTCGGGCGCGAGACCGGTCGATTGCGCCGCCAGCACGACGAAGAAGAACAACAAAGACGCCGAGATGGCGCCGACGATGTTCACGGCGTTGCTCGCGGCGATCATCTCGCCCTTCTTCTCCTTCGGCGCCTTGTGCTGGAGGAGCGTGAACAACGGCACGATGTAAAAGCCGGTGAAACCGCCGATGGCGACGATGCAGCAGACGAGCGTCGGCACGCGGTCGATGAACGTGGCGGCGCCGAGGAGCGCGACGATCATGCCGACGGCGCCGAGGAGAACGAGGCGCAGTTCGACGCGCTTGCCCGAGAGGAACCCGGCGGCGGGGCTGCCGAGGCCGATGCCGAGCGCGACGGTGCCGACGACGACGCTGGTTTTCAGTTCGTCCCAGCGCGGGTTCTGCGATTCGCCGAGCATGTAGACGGCCGCGCGCATGAAGGCGACGACGAAGGTGAAGAACGCGATCCCCTGCGCCGCGAGGCGCAGGGCGGGATCGGCGAAGAGCTGCTTCACGTTGCCGACGATCGGGCCGTAGACGAATTTCGGGAAGGGGCGCGTCGGGTTCGCGGCGGGCATCTTCTGGATCAGGAAACTGGCGACGGCGCCGACGATCGCGAGGCCGACGAGGATGACGCCGATGACGACTTCGTTGCCGAGGAAGAGGAACGAGAGCACGCCGCCGGAGACGGTGCCGAGGATGACGGCGAGGAAGGAGAGCGATTCGAGGAGGCCGTTGCCCTTGGACAGAAGGTGCGGCGGCAGGATTTCGGGCATGACGCCGTACTTGGCGGGGACGAAGAAGGCGGAGTGCGTACCCATGAGGAAGACGGTGGCGAGGACGAGCCAGGGGCCGAGGGTCGGTTCGCCGTGGCGGCCGAGGTAGAATCCGGCGAGGGCGACGAGCGTGATGCCGACCTCGGCGAGCTTCCAGAAGATGAGGGCGCTGCGTTTCGGGTAGCGGTCGGCGAGCCAGCCGGCGACGGTGCAGAAGATGGCCCAGGGGGCGTAGAAGAGGATCGGCATCAGCGAGATGGCCGAGCGTTCCGTGAGCGCCTGCGTGTTGATGGCGTAGAACATCGCGGCGGCGTGGATCGCCTGGTCGTTGAAGGCCGCGAGGAACTGCGCGACGAGCAGGCCGAGGAAGGTGCGGTTGGCCAGCGTGCCGGTCTTGGGCGCGCCGGGGTTCGGTTCGGTTTCGTGCATCGGAACAGTCTATCGGCGCGGGGGCGTGCGCTCACCCCCGAAAAAGGGGACTGTCACCTTTTTAATCGGGCGATTTTTCGGCCCGGTCTCGAACGGGAGGCGGCGCGATGTTCGGAATTGAACTCGTCTTCATGGTCGCCATGATCGGCCTGAATAGCGTCTTCGCCGCGTTCGAGATCGCGCTCGCGTCGATCTCCTTCGCGCGCCTGCAATCGCTCGCCGACGCGAACCGCAACGGGGCGAAGGCCGCCCAGTACATGAAGAAGAACCTCGAAGGCAGTCTCGCCGGCATCCAGCTCGGCATCACGCTCGCCGGCGCGGTCGCCGCCGCCGTCGGCGGCGCCGGCGCGGAGGAGAACATCGCCCCCGGCGTGCAGGAGGCGCTCGGCGTGTCGTCCGCGACCGCCGAGGTGCTCGCCATCGCGCTCGTCGTCGCGCCCCTCACGGTCGTCACGATCATCTTCGGCGAGTTGATCCCGAAGGTGTTCGCCATCCGCAACAAGGAACTCGTCTGCCTGCGCCTCTCGCCGCCGATGATGTGGTTCGTCTTCGCCGTCTGGCCGATCGTCTGGGTGTTGGAGAAGACCGTCACGGGCCTGATGAAGCTCGGCGAACGGCGGCTGAAGCCGGGCGCCGGCCCCGAGGCGAAGTCCGAGTCGGCCGAATTGCAGGAACTCCGAGCGAGCGTCGCCCTCGCCCGCACGTCCCGCCTGATCGGCCCGCAGGAGGAGAAGATCATCCTCGGCGCCGCGGCGCTGTCGCACCGGCCGATCCGCGAGGCGATGCTGCCCGCCGCCGCCATCAGCATGCTCGGCGCCGACGCCACCCTCGCCGACGCGCTCGTCGCCGCCCACCTCGACATGCACACGCGCTTCCCGCTCACCGACCGCCCCGGCGACCCGCAGGGGATCGTCGGCTACGTGAACTTCAAGGACATCGTCGCGCTGCTGCGCCTCTCGCCGACCGATCCGTCGCTCCGCGCCGTGATGCGCGCGATCCCCGACCTCGCCGACGACTTGCCCGTCGCGACCGGCCTCGAGCGGATGATCCGCGATCGCACGCACATCGCGCTCGTCCGCGACGCTTCCCGCGCCGTCGTCGGGATGATTACGCTCGAAGACATCCTGGAAGAGTTGGTCGGAGACATCGAGGACGAGTTCGACCACCTGCCGATGCACGCGGTCCGATCCGGCCCCGGCTGGGTGGTCGGCGGCGGGTTGTCGCCGGCGCGCCTCCGGGAGCTGTCGGGGATTGAGCTGCCGCCGGTCGCGTCGGCGGCGCCGGTGAACCACGTGAGCGATTGGGTGACGGCGCAGACGGGCGGCGCGGTGCAGGGCGGGGAATCGGTCGCGCGCGACGGCGTGCGCGTCGTCGTCCGCAAGGTCCGCCGCCAAAAGGTGCTGGAGGCGCAGGTGCAACGCTGGGAGGGCAAGTGAAGGCCCATCGGCCTTACGGCAACCGGCGATCCGGCATGGTGCCGAGCGGACCGACGAACCCGCGATAGTCGATATGCGATGTCGAAAGGAGTCGATCTGGAAACGCAACCAAGCAGACGCCACCCTGGCGTTGGACGGAAGGGAACACGATTCCTTCGAAGAATCGATCCGCGTGGATGGTGCTTCCCAGCAACTGGGTCGGTGTCGGCATGGGAACGGCAATCCAAGGCGTCTGGATATCGGAGTCCGACCCGATTCCCAAGACCGTTCGAATGGAACCGAGCCGCAGATCGAGTACTCGCGCCAATTGGAGGTGCGTGCCCACGCTCCAGAGCGGTTCGGGGCGCAACGCGCCGGCTTTGGCAAGTTGGACTCCGGCAGGCGTTCCCCACTGGCGGTGGAATTCCTGGTTCGCTTCCCGATTCGCCGTCTCGGCGTCGAGCGCGAAGTACAGCGAAAGGAACGCGCCTTGGTCGGGAACGAAGCGACTCGCCTTCAACACACCGAGGAGGGGATTCGACGTTGCGAGATCGGGGCACCAGCGGAGGTGGATGGCCCGGAAGGCCAAATCCACGAGTGGAGTGGCGAAGGCGCGAAGGGCCGGCACCGTTTGGGCGAACGTGTTCGGGTCAAGCATAGGCGGGATCCGGTCCCCAGATCGCCTGTTGGGCCTTGACAACCGCATCGATGCGGCCGTTCACGATGAGTTCGATCGGCGCCATCCCGTAGCCGGAATGGGGCGTCGCGAGCCAAAGTCGAGCGGCCGCGAAGGAACCGAGGCGCTCCGCCAGATTGGCCGTGAGCGACTCAAACGTTCTCGCGTGCTCTTTCGAAAGCGACTTTGTCCGGTCGGCGATTTCGCGATCGGACGGTATTCCCGCGATGGCGCTCCATTCGGGCGGTTCCGCGGTGGCCCGGGACGAGGGATGCCGCGTCCGGACTTGCGTGGACCCCTTGAGGCTCATGGTTAGGATTTTCTTTCCGTTCGTGGCTGAAAGGGCGAACTTCCTACCCTTCGCGGCTCGCTTGGTTACCGCCTTCGGCGGGACTTTTGTGCCGGCCATTCTCGATCCTCCGTCGTTTGATTGTAACTTACACCATTATCGAAGCGGCGCTAACGCCGCGTTCAAGGTAATTTTCATATGGACGGCATCATCCTCGCGGCCGGAAAGGGGACGCGGCTGCGGCCGCACAGCGAGACGACGCCGAAGCCGCTGCTGCCGGTGCAAGGTCGGCCGATCCTCGATTGGATCATTGGTGCGATGCCGCCGGTCGATCGCCTCGTCGTCGTCGTCAATTACCTCGCCGAGCAGATTGAAGACTATTTGAAGCGCCAAACGCACGTGAAGAACTGGACCACGGTCTTCCAGGCGAAACCGCTCGGCACCGGCGACGCGCTCATGAGCTGCAAGGGAAAAGTCTCCTCCGACAAGATCATGGTGCTCAACGGCGACGACCTGATCGGCCGGGCCGACCTCGCGAAGCTCGCTCAGGCGCCGATGGGCATCCTCGCGCACTCGGTGAATGAGCCGAAGCACTTCGGCATCCTGTTCCGCAACCCGGACGGCACGCTGCGGCGGATCGTCGAGAAGCCGGACGACCTGACCGCGCCGCAACTGGCGAACATCGGCGGGTACCTGTTCCCGAAGCGGGTGTTCGACATTCCGCTGACGCCGTCGCCGCGGGGCGAATACGAAATCACGGAGGCGGTCGGCCGGCTCGCCGCGGAGGGCGGGTTCCACGTGGTCGAGGCGAAGTACTGGTTGCCGATCGGCACGGTCGAGGCGTGGACCGACAGCCAGCACGCGGACCTGACGCCGGTGAAGTAACCTGGGAGTCCCGATGCCGTTCCTGTCCCGACGGCTCGAGTTTCCGCGCGGCCCCGCGATCCACGTCGCGAGCGTCGGCGACGGCGCGCCCTTCGTCTTTCTCCACGGCGTCGGCCGGCGCGGCTCGACGTTCCAGCCGCTGCTCCCGTGGCTGGCGGAGAAATGGCGGGTTCACCTCGCCGATCATCGCGGCCATGGAGAGTCCGACCGAGCGCCGAGTTATCTCGTTTCCAACTACCTCGCCGACGCGGTTCAAGTCGTCGAAACTCTGGCCGATGTCCCGGTCGTGCTCTACGGCCATTCGCTCGGCGCGCTCGTGGCGGCGCTCGTCGCGGCGGAGAAGCCGGACCTCGTTCGCGCCGCGATCCTGGAAGACCCTCCCTCGTCCGATTTCCTGGCGAATCTCCAGCGGACCGATTACGATTCCGTCTTCCGGATCATGGCGCGCCACGCCGGTCCGGGAATGGAAGCCCCGTACTTTTCCGTTCGCGAAACGGCCCGCTCGCTCGCCGACTCCCTCGTGAAACGGCCCGACGGTTCCACCGTCCGCTTCGGCGACCTGCGCGATCCCGCGTCGATCCGCTTCTTGGCCTCGTGCTTGGCCCACGTCGATCCGGCCGTCTACGAACCGCTTCTTCTCGGCCACTGGCTCGAAGGCCTGGATTGGTGGAGCGCGACGTGGAAAATCCGTTGCCCGGTCCTCCTGCTCCACGGCGACCTCGCCGCCGGCGGGATGCTGCCCGCGGACGATGCCGAACGATTGAAGACCAACATCGACGACCTGACCGCGATGCCCTTCAAGGGCGCCGGGCACGTCCTCCACTGGCAGCACACCGGCGCCGTCGCCAACCATTTGCTCGCGTTCCTCGAATCGCTCTGAGGCCCTCTCCATGAAACCCGCCGTCGGCACCACGGTCATCTCGAACGGACAACTCGTGATCGGCACCGGCGCCGCGCCGATCCCGAACGGCTGCGTCGTCTGCGTCGACGGCAAGATCGCCTACGCCGGCCCGGCGAGCGGCGCGCCGAAGCTCTCCCCGGACGCGAAGCGGATCGACGCGCTCGGCGGCACGATCCTGCCCGGCCTCGTCGAGGCGCACTTCCATCCGACCTACTTCAACGTCGCCGCCCTCGAAGACCTCGACATCAAGTACCCGGTCGAATACGTCACGCTCCTCGCCGCCCACAACGCGAAGCTCGCGCTCGAATGCGGCTACACGGCGGCGCGCAGCGGCGGCAGCCTCTTCAACATCGACGTCTGGCTCAAGAAGGCGATCGAGAGCGACGTCTGCGTCGGCCCGCGCCTCGCGTCCAGCGGCCGCGAGATCTGCGGCGTCGGCGGCCTGATGGATTGGAATCCCGACTTCCGCAAGATCGGCATGGAGGGCCTCGTGCTGCTCGTCAACGGCGCGACCGAGGCCCGCACCGCCGTGCGGAAGTTCGTCAAAGACGGCGTCGAGTGGGTGAAGACCTACCCGACCGGCGACGCGGCGGCGCCGGACACGAACGACCACCACACGCTCTGCATGACCTTC
>CAYVRB010000243.1:0-658 GCA_964453375.1 uncultured Alcaligenaceae bacterium | reverse complement strand
CGAGGAGATGCACGCGGTGGTGGCGACGGCGCACAACCACGGGCTGAAGGTGACGGGCCACTGCCGCGCGACGGAGGGGATCAAGAACGCGCTGCGGGCGGGGTATGACGCCATCGAACACGGCACGTTCATGGACGACGAGGCGATGGAGCTGCTGTTGAAGCGGGACGTGCCGTGCGTGCCGGCGCTGTACTTCGAGCTGGCGTCGATCGAGCGCGGGCCGGAGTTCAAGATGCCGCAGTCGGTCATCGACGGCCACAAGGAAACGCTGGAGGGCGGAGCCGAAAGCGCGCGGCGGATTCTCAAGGCCGGCGGTCGCCTCGGCATGGGCGGCGACTACGGATTTGCTTGGAACCCCCACGGCGACTACGCCCGCGAGCTGACCTTCTTCGTGACGTACGTCGGCTTCACTCCGCTCCAGGTACTCACCTGCGCGACGAAGAGCGGCGCGGAGATCATGGGCCGCGGCGACGAATTCGGCACGCTCGAGGCGGGCAAACTGGCGGACGTGCTGGTGGTCGACGGCGACGTGCTGGCGAACATCGCGCTGCTGGAGGACCGGCGGAACTTCGTCGCGGTCATGCAGGGCGGCATCGTGAAGGCCGGCCGGCTGGGGTAGATTATTATTCCTCGTCCCGAACCTCCGGTTCGGGACGGG
>CAYVRB010000242.1:0-9745 GCA_964453375.1 uncultured Alcaligenaceae bacterium | reverse complement strand
GCCGGCCAGCACCTCGTGCGGCCCGACGGTACGGTCGGCCTCGGCGTCTACGGCAGCGTCTACGTCGCCGGCATGAGCCTGTCCCAGACCAAGGGCGCGATCGAGAGCCACCTCTCGAAGTTCCTCTATCGCCCCGAAGTGAGCGTGGACGTCTACAGCTACAACAGCAAGTGGTACTACGTCATCACCGATTTCGCCGGCAGCGGCGAGCAGGTCGTGCGGCTACCGTCCACCGGCAACGAGACGGTGCTGGACGCGATCGCCCAGGTCGGCGGCCTGTCGGCGGTGTCGTCCAAGAAGATCTGGATCGCCCGCCCCGCGCCCGCCGGCGTCGAAGACCAAATCCTGCCCGTCGACTGGAAGGGCGTGACCCGGCGCGGCAAAACCTGCACCAATTACCAGGTCCTCCCCGGCGACCGCGTCTTCGTCATGGGCCAACCGCTCACGAAGTTCGACACCTACTTCGGCCGCATCCTCGCCCCCGCCGAACGCGCCTTCGGCTTCACGCTCCTCGGCGCCACCACCGTGCAGCAGGCGCAGGGCAACGGCATCTTCGGAGCCGGTGCGACGCGCTAACCGTAACGATTGCAACCGTCGCGCCGACCGGCGCGCCGGCTTCGACCTCCCGCCGACGGCGACGGACTCCATCCCGGAGTCCGCCGCCGTCGATGCTTTCCCCGGCGGCCACGGACCGGCCGTTGACGGACGCCACCCCGCGGCTAGGCTGTCGGGAGTTCCCGTTTCCGTCGTCCCGGAGGGCAGCGATGCGCGGTTCCTTCCCCTTGGCCCTCGTCGTCCTCGCCGTCGGCGCGACGGCCGCCCTCGCCCAGCCGCAGCCGGGTAGCAGCGGCGTCCGCTCCCCGTCCTTCAGCCCCTACTTGAACATCGTCCGCGGCAACAGCCCGGCCGCGAACTACTTCGGCATCGTTCGCCCCGGCCAGCAGCTCCAGCAGCAGGCGAACCAGTTGCAGCAGCAACTCTCGCAGACGAACCAATCCCTCTCGACCGGCCTCGGCAACATCAACGACCAACTGACGACCGGCCGCGGGGCCACCTTCGGTTTCTATTCGCATTACTTCTACAACTCGCCGTCGTCGGGCGGCGGGTTGGGCGGCGGTGGACGAACCGGCGGCGCCAACTTCGGCGGCGGCGGATTCGCCGGCGGCGGGGGAGCGATGTCCGTGCTCGGCCGTACCGGCGCCGTGAACGCGCCGCAGGCGCGCAACCGCCCCGCCGGCGGTCGCCGCTGATCGCCATCAACTCCGAAAGGATTCGGATCATGAAGCTTCGCCATCTCGCGCTGGGCCTGGCCGCCGCGGCGTCCCTCGCGCCGAGCGCCGTCGCCGCCGACAAGCCGCTGCGGGCGCTCCTCGGCGGAACCCCCGCGCCGAAGGCGCCGCATCCGTATCCGCTCTCGGATCGGCATTACATCAAGCAGCACCCCGGTCCGACGATCGCGTGCGGGTCGTGCTTCGGCTTCCACGCGACGCAATGGCGTCCGTGGGCGGAAGCGTGCAACGAGCCGCAGGTCGTGGAGGTGATTCCGCCGCGCGCCGAAGCGCCGGTCGATCCGGCGCCGATGCTGCCGCCGATCGAGAAGCCGCGCGAGCAACCGCCCGCGCCGAAGCCCGCGAAGCCGATGGAGCCGGCGAAGCCGGCGCCGAAGAAGGCGGAGCCGAAGCCGAACAAGAAGGTGGAGTTGCCGCCGTTGGTGCCCGCGCCGGTGGTGGTGATGTCGCCCGCGCCGGTGTCGGTGCCGACGAAGTTGGAGATCGTGGTGCCGGAGTTGCCGGTGTCGAAACCGATCCCGGTGTTGCCGAGCGAACCGAAGACGGTGCTGCCGACGATCATCGTTCCGCTCGAATCGAAATAGAATGCGTTCGTAACCGAGTCGCGGGAGGGGGTTGCCCCTCCCGTTTTCGTTTTTGGAGATGGCATGTCCGAATTGTGCGTCGTGACTGGCGGGGCGGGGTTCGTCGGGTCGCATCTCGTGGAGGAACTCTTGAACATGGGCCGACCGGTCCGCGTGTTCGACGACTTCAGCACCGGTCAGGCGACGAATTTCATCGGGTTCCCCCGCTGGCCGGAGATCGTATCGGGGTGCCTGACGGACCGGGCCGCGGTGCATCGTGCGGTGTCCGGCGCGGCGGTGGTGTTCCACTTGGGTGCGATGGCGTCGGTGGCGAAGAGCCTGGAGGCGCCGCTCGATTGCCATGCGGTGTGCGCGACCGGGACGTTGAACGTGCTGGAGGCGGCGCGGAAGAACGGCGTTCGGCGAATCGTGTACGCGGCAAGCTCGAGCGCCTACGGCGGCGCGGACGACCCCGCCGGGCAGGACGAGGCGACGCCGCTGCAGACGCTCTCGCCCTACGCCGCCGCGAAGCTGGCGGGGGAACACTATCTCGAAGCGTTCGCGGCGAGCTACGGCCTGGAGACGGTGCGGTTGCGATTCTTCAATATCTTCGGCCCCCGGCAGCGCGCCGACAGTCCGTACAGCGGCGTCATCGCGATCTTCGCGGCGGCGATGCTGGCGGGCCGAACGCCCACGATCCACGGCGATGGCGGGCAATGCCGGGATTTCACGTACGTCGCGAATGCGGTGCGGTCGCTGGTGCTCGCGGCCGAAACACCGGGGATCGCCGGCCGCGTCTACAACGTCGGCACCGGCGCGAGCATCTCGCTCTTGGAACTCGTGGCCGCGCTCAACGAGATCCTCGGCACGTCCGTGGCGCCCGCGCACGGCCCGGCCCGCCCCGGCGACGTGCGCTTCTCGCGCGCGAGGATCGACCGCGTGCGCGCCGAACTGGGCTACGAGCCGACCGTGGACTTCCGCGAAGGCCTGCGGCGAACGATCGCGTGGTACCGGACCCAGGGGTGATCGCCGTCCGGATGAAATAATTGTTTGGACAACTGTCGTCCGAACGGTTATCATTCCGGCATGGAACCGCGCCGGCGCTTCGACTCCCCCGAACAGGAGGCCTACCTCGGCCTCTGGCGGACCTACGACCGCCTCCGCGCCCTCGAAGACGAACTCTTCGCTTGGCACGACCTCACCAGCCAGCAATACAACGCCCTGCGATTGCTCCGGGCGGCGCACCCGAAGCCGATCCGCACGCTCGACCTCGCCGGCCGGCTCGTGTCCCGGGCGCCGGACATCACGCGCCTGCTCGACGGACTGGCGAAACGCGGCCTCGTGACGCGCGACCGACCGGCCAGCAACCGCCGCGAAGTCCACGTCGGCATCGCCCCCGCCGGCGTCGCGTTGCTCGACATGCTCCGCGAACCGCTGCGGAAGTGCCACGACCGGCAGCTCGGCCACCTGACCCGCAAGCAGCTCCGCGAACTCGCGAAACTCCTGCAAGCCGCACGGCTTCCCCACGAACCCGCCGACAGCAGTTGGCGCTGAACCTCTTGAAAGGAAGAACCCGATGGCCCTCGAATCCAGCACCGACGTCGCCGTCGTCGGCGGCGGACCCGCCGGCAGCACCGTCTCCACGCTCCTCGCCCAGCGCGGCGTGAAGGTCCGCCTCTTCGAGCGCGATCGCTTTCCGCGCTTCCACATCGGCGAATCGCTCATCCCGGAGACGTACTGGGTCTTCAAGAAGCTCGACATGCTCGAGAAGATGAAGAAGAGCGCCTTCGTCAAGAAATACAGCGTCCAGTTCGTGAACGCGGCCGGGAAGATGTCGGCCCCGTTCTACTTCCACGACAACAAGGACCACGAGTGCTCGCAGACCTGGCAGGTCATCCGCAGCGAGTTCGACACGATGATGCTCGACAACGCCCGCGAGCACGGCGTCACGGTCCACCAACCGGCCCGCGTGCTCGAGACGCTCTTCGAGGGCGAGCGCGCCGTCGGAGTCCGCGTCAAGCACGAAGACGGAACGGAGGAAGTCGTGCGGGCGAAGGTCGTCGTCGACGCCAGCGGCCAGAGCACGATGCTCCAGAACAAGTTCAAGCTCCGGCTCTGGGACCCGGTGCTGAACAAGGGGGCCGTCTGGACCTACTGGAAGGGGGCCTACCGCGACGCGGGCCGCGACGAGGGGGCGACCGTCGTCATCCAGACACCGAACAAGCAGGGCTGGTGGTGGTACATCCCGCAGCACGACGACACGGTGAGCATCGGCGTCGTCGCGCCGTTCGACTACCTCTTCAAGGGCCGGGGCACTCACGAGCAAATCTTCAATGAGGAAATGGCCATCTGCCCCGAAGTGCAAAAGCGCCTGGCCACCGGCGAGCGCGCCACGGGCTACTTCGCCACGAAGGATTACTCGTATCGTTCATCCAAAGTCGCCGGCGACGGCTGGGTGCTGATCGGCGACGCGTTCGGCTTCCTCGACCCGCTCTATTCCTCCGGCGTGCTGCTCGCGCTCAAGTCCGGCGACCTGGCGGCGGACGCCATCGCCGACGGCCTGGCGAAGGGCGACACCTCGGCGGCGGCGCTCGGCCGCTGGGGCGACAGCTTCAACAAGGGCGTCGACCGGATGCGCCGGCTCGTGTGCGAGTACTACGACGGCTTCAGCTTCGGGGCGTTCGTGAAGAACTACCCGCACCTGAAGAACCGCGTCACGGACCTGCTGATTGGCGACCTGTTCGACGACAGCGTGGATGAAGTGTGGGGACCGCTGGAATCTCTCTATCCGCCGGAGAAGAAGGCGATCCCCGCATGGAGCGCCGGCGACCGCGAAGTGACGGGCAAGGTGAACGAGCTGTACCTTCCGGACGGGGAATTGCGGTGAGGCTTGACGTGATTGGGGATTGCAGAATGGGCGATCCCGCTTAACCAATTGCCATCGCTCCTTCGTCAAGCGATAATCTCATCCACGATTGATGAACCACCGCGAATGGCAATCGTGAACTCGCGATTGAAGAATTCGACTTCAAATCGACGAGGCCTTCAATTGGAAGGATGGATCGAATGATTTGCCGTCACGCCGTTCTTCTCGTCATGATTTGCTTGGCGACCGGGTGCCAAAGGAAAGAAATGAATAACAACAGAGAATCAACGAATAGCAACAACCCGCCAGTGCGATTCGGCGATCTTGTTCTCTCGCCGGCATCGGAGAGCAAGGGCCGCGCGGCGCTACTTCCGACCAAGCCATCCGAGGACGCACGACACGTCCTGGGAACGATTCAGATTGAAAAGACCAATCTTCCAACGGAGGGCAAGGACTACCTGCCCGAATCGGCCGTGAGTTGGGTTTTGGACATCCGATTCGAGGACGCTCCCGAGCTCGATCCGCGGAAAGTCGATGCCGAATTCGACAAGGAATGGCGGAAATCTTTCGGAGGATTTACGTCCTATGGCCGTGACATCGACACCGGGAAATGGACATTTCTCGTTTCGTCCAATGGTCCGAAACGAGTCGATCAAATCAAATTCGCATTCGACTACGTCGATGTACTGGATGACATGGCCACAATTCCGTCGCGACAGCAATACGAGGAGCGAATTCAACAAGTTCAGAAACGAGTGGCTCGATTTGGAAGGGCGAACATTTCGCCCAGTCTTTCACCCGAGATGGCATCGAAGCGATCCGAGAAACTCCGTGGCCTAAAACGGACGGCCGATCTTAACATCGTGCTTGTACTGAAGGCGCCGCCCGGCCGTCAATTCGAAGGGAGGAAGGTCTGGGATGCGATGCTCTGCCTCGGCTTGGAGTGGGGAGACATGGACTGTTTCCACTGGAAGAACGAATCCGAAGTGGGGGGAGATTTCTTTTTCAGCGTCGAGACCACGACGGAACCCGGTTATTTTCTTCCGGAAGAAGTGGCTGCTGATCGTGTTTCCGTGGACGATCTGGTGTTTGTCTTTTCGGTACCGCGAAGCGCCGATCCGATAAAGGTATTTGATGCGATGACAAGAGCCGTCGAGTACTGCAAAGGACGGATGGGCGGCACCATCATGGATTCCCAGGGAACAAAGGCTGATATCGGCGTAATGCGGAAACAAATCGAAAGAATTTTAGAAACGTTGCGAATCGAAGGGTTCAAACCTGGGGCAAGCGCGACACTTCAGTTGTTCTGAAGCGACTTCACGCGATCCGCAGCCCGCGGCAGGTGTCCTCGTAAGTCGCTTCCAGTTCCAGCGGTACGCACAATTCCTCCGTGAGCCAGAGCGGTAGCGTTGGAAGGGGCGATCCCACGGACAGTTCGTGTTCCCACGACTCGACGCGCCAACGGCCACGGATCGAGCGGCCCCGGCAGGCGACGGCGTAGATCGGACTGCCGGCCGTCGCGGGCGGCGCGGCCCCGAGCCGGTCCGCCAACTCCGCGTAGAGGTTGGCGGAGCGCTCCGTCACCGGATCGACGATCGCGACGCAGACGCCTTGTTGAAGCAAGGCATGGCACTTTGAAACGAACGCATCGCGATTTTCCGGCCGATCTTTATTCCCCGGGCTGACGATCTCGATCGCCGCGACGAGGCGGCGCCCTTGCATTTCAACGTAAACGGGCACTTCGTATTCCGGAGGCGTCGGCAATGAGGTTCGTACTCGAACGCCACATCGGAAATCGATTGAGAGAAGGCCATTCAATCGGAATGCGATGACCCCCGGCCAGGCACCGTGCAACTCTTCCCACGATCGACAGTCGGCGAGCGGGCGGTGAAAGTGATCGCGAAGCGGCATGGTGTGGCCTCCGTCATTGATTTTAGTTTCGGCACGCCCGAATTCGTTTGCCCGGATCAATCACCAAACAGATCTCGCTTCTTGAAGATGGCGTTCGGATCCTTTGCGAGATCGTCGGCCAGTTGGTTCACCGGGTCGAGGTAGGCGGTCTGAACGACACGGAAGATGCTCACGATCACGAGGATCGCGATGATCGCATAGACAAGCCCCGATACGAGTCGAGTGAGAATCTTCATGCCCCGAACGCTTGCGTCGCGATAGCGGACGGCCTCTTTCTGCATGACTTCGGCCAGGCGGCCGCTTTCTTCTCCGACGTGAACCGCCTGGATGAATTCATCAGGGAAAAGGGTTGGACCGAGTTCCTGCAACGCCTCGATGATTTCGCGGCCTTTCCGGCAGGATTTCGCCGCTCGATCGGCTTCCTGCTGATAGGCACGGTTCGCGGTGGCACGAAGGCTGAACTTCAACACGCGATCGGCCCGCAATCCGGCTTCGATCGTCATGTGGGCGGCCATCGCGAAACGATGGAGCGCGAAGGCCCGCGCGATCGGCGCCAGTCCCGGGACTTTCAAGGCCAGAGCCTCCGCTTTCGCCCGGGCGTTGGGAGTTCGGACGATGATCACGACGGTTCCGACCACGAATGTTGTGAACATCGCGGCGTAGGTGAAGAACCAGAACGCCCCGCTCGCTCCGGTCAATCCAAGGCCGAGCGGGTCGAGTTTCGTTCCCAAACTTCCGAGCACCAGAATCAACAGGGTCAGCACGCCGATGGCGCCGCAGTACATGATCGCGGGCCAGACGAGCGCGGTGAGGAACTGCCGGCGGGCGGTCTGCACCTCCTCATAGTGCCGTTCGAGTTCGGCGAAGACGGTGGGGAGCCGGCCGGCCTGTTCGCCGACGGCGACGAGTTCGACGAAGAGCAGGGGGAAGCGCCAGGCTTCGGGGCGGAGGGCGTCGGAAAGCGTGTCGCCGTCTTCGAGGCGCTGCGCCATGCCGGCGGCGAGGGGGCGGAAGACGGCCGGGCCGGATTTCGCCTGCTGCGCGAAGATGCGCACCGGCGAGAGGCCGATGTCCAGCCCGTGGTGCAGCGCCCGGCACCAGAGGATCAGCGCGGGCAACGGGCACGGCGACGACAACATGCGGCGACCTCGACGGTCCTTTCACCCTATCAGTTTCCGCGCGGCCCCGCCATCGCGCCGCGCCGGCCGTATCATGTCCCGGTCCGAAGCATCCACCCACCAGGAGTCCACCGATGTCTCGCGCCAACGCGGTCACGTTCAAGGGGAACCCCGTCACGCTCGCCGGCGACGCCGTGAAGGTCGGCCAGAAGGCCCCGGACTTCAAGTCCGTGAACAACGGCCTCGCGCCGGTTTCGCTGGCGGACAGCGCCGGCAAGGCGCGGCTTTTCAGCGTCGTGCCGTCGATCGATACGCCGGTGTGCAGCACGCAGACGAAGAAGTTCGAGGACGGCATCAACGCCCTCGGCGACAAGGTCGCGTGCTACACCGTCAGCCTCGATCTGCCGTTCGCCCAGAAGCGGTTCTGCGGCGCGGAAGGCGTCAAGACGATGCAAACGCTCTCGGACGTCCACGATCACTCGTTCGGCAAGAACTGGGGCGTGCTGTTCGAGCAGTCGCCGCTGCCGATCAAGCTGCTGGCGCGTTCGGTGTTCGTAGTCGATCCGGCGGGCACGGTCACCTACGCGGAATACGTGCCGGAAGTGACGAGCGAACCGAATTACGCGGCCGCGCTGGACGCGTTGAAGAAGGCGGCCGGGTAAGCGGTCCGGTCGGAAAATCGTCGCGCGGGGTGCGGAGAATCCGCATCCCGCGTTTCGTTGCGCCCGCTTCTCCGGCTTTCGTCAACTCGCGGCGCCTCCCATTTTCCACATCTTGATTGAAGCTGGCGAAACCGTGAAGGATGGGCCGTCTTTAGCGGTTGTGCGGCGGGGTTTCGATCGCGACGATTCTCGGAATCTTGAATTCCGGTGGTGCGCCGGGATTGCAAACTTAGTCTAAAGTGTGGGGAGGAACGCCTCTGGAGTCGACATCATGAGTTTCACCTTCCGATCCCTATTCGCCGCCATGGCGATCGCGTCCGGCGCGTCCGGCGCCTCGGCCGGCTGGGACAACGTCTTCCAGCTCACCTGCAACAACGAGCGCCGTTCGTACTTCGCGCGGGATTGCTGCCCGAAGCCGGAGCGGCGCGTCGAGTACGTGCAGCGCAGCTACTACACGCCGGTGACGGAGTGGAAGCGCGAGACGTACAAGGTGCCGGTGCGCGAGACGGTGAAGTCGTACTACTGGGAGCCGGTGAAGAGCTACACGTACAAGTCGTACTACGACCCGTGCTCGGGCGCGTGCCAGGAGATCGCCGAGCCGCGGACGTCTTACGTGTTGCGGGAGCAGTGCAATTCGGTGGAGCGGTTCGTCGAGAAGACGCGGCTCGTGCCGGTGCGCAGCTACCGCGAGGTGACGGAAACGACGCCGGTGGTGACTTACTACTACCCGCCGACGGTTCGGCAGTCGTACTACACGGTGCCGGCGCCGCCGATCGGCGCGCCGCGGCTGGACGAGTTCCGCTCGGTGCCGAACGGATCGAACCCCGAGACGATCGCGCCGACCGACCTGCCGACGACGGGGACGAACTATCCGCGTCCGATGCCGCCGGCCAAGCCGTCCGCGAGCCGTTCGGTGCCGGTGCCGGCGCACACGGCCAGCCACGCCCGGCTCCGCGGCGAAGTCGTCGCGAACGACCAACTGACGCCGAAGGCCGGCTCGAAGCTCGTGTTCGTGAACGCCGCCAATTACGAGGATCGCAAGTACGCGACCGCGAACGCGTTCGGCGAGTTCGACACCACGTTGCCGGCCGGCGACTGGTACCTGTACGTGGATCGCGGCGACGGCCAGGCCGTGCGGTACAAGAAGCTGACGATCGCGCCGAAAGACCAGCGCGAGTTCAAGCTCGTCAGCCGATAAGTTGGGAACCACGGAAATCACGACCCGGCCGGAAACGGCCGGGTCTTTTAGTTTCCCCGACTTTCTAAAACCAGGACTTGGACTCGACCCCACCGAACGGCTTCATGAAAACGAACAACCTCGGCCTCGGCCAGGGCG
>CAYVRB010000241.1:0-9750 GCA_964453375.1 uncultured Alcaligenaceae bacterium | reverse complement strand
CGGACGCGCCGAACCCGGCGCGGCGGTGCAGGTGGCCGACCTTGCGGGCGTCCCACGGATTCGCCGCCGTCGGGCGGTACGGGTCCCAGGCGTTCATGTCAGTTCCCGATGTTCCAGGCGATCTTGAATTCGAAGTATTCGGCCGCGTGGTCGATGGTGACGTCGAACCGGCCGAGCGTGCCGAGCCACGCCGCGAGCTTCTTCGTCTGCTCCTTCGCCTCCGCGAGGCCGATCCCCTGCGAGAGGATCGCCTGCGTGACGGTGGCTTCGGGGTTGGCGTCCAGGAACTTCGCGCCGCCGGCCGCGAAGGCGCTCGCGCGCCACACGGCCGGCGCGCCGGACGCCTTCGATTCCTTGCGCAACTCCGGCACCAGCAGCTTCACGATGCCGGGCGTGCTGCCGACGATCAGGGAATCGCCGACGATGGCGAACGTAGGTGCGGCGTTGAAGCGCAGCTTCTCCGGGTCGTCGAACTTCGGCTCGGCCTTCTCGGAGAAACGGTAGGTCACGAGCTTGACGTTCTCGAACGTCTCCTCGCTCATCTTCCAGCCGGTCTGGAAGCCGGCGATCAGCCCGCCGGCGCGGAGCAAGGCCTCCATCGATTCGCCGTACTGGGCGTCCCGCATGGAGCCGACGTACGCGGACGGCGGGAACGCCTGCGAGGGTTCGACGCCGTAGAGCTTCTCGCCGGTGTGCGCCGCGACGAAGCGGTGGTACGGGCCGGAGTTCTCGAGGAGTTGGCCGAACGTGGTGTTCGGCAGCACCTTGTCGATCTGCGCGATGCCGGTCTCGACGTCCTTGAGGTTCTCGGGGTTGAAGATCCGCTTGCGTTCCTTCCAGAGGTAGCCGAGGTCGAGGTACATGCTCTGGCTGTAGGCGACGCCGGGGGGCTGGAGCAGCGGCCGCGAGCCTGGTTCGCCGTGGAAGGGGGCGTGGATCGCCATGTTCGGATCGAGTTCGCTCCGCTTTGCGGGGAGCCGGACGGACCAGGAATAACCCTTCGGGGATTGTTCGACAGCGAAGGCGATGAACTCGGCGCGGCGGGCGGCGTCGGCGGTGCCGCCGAAGAGCAGCGTCTGGAAGATGTCCTTCTTCGTGGTGGCGAAGAAGTCCTTCGCTTGCTGCGATTCCTTGACCTTGGCGAAGTCGAGCCAGCCCCACGCGACGGCGTTCGGGCCGGCGAGCGCCTTCGCCTTCATGAGGGTCGGGCGTTCCGCAACCGACATGGCGTCCTTGGTGACCGCCAGTTTGAGGCACTCGATCATCGCGACGTCGCGGTTGGCGATGTAGATCGCCGGACCGATTCGGGCGGTGAAGAATTCCTTGCCGGTCGACGACACCAACACGCCTTCGTATTCCTTCGATTTCAATTCCAGTTTGGCGTCCCCGCGCGCCAGTTCCTCGCGAACGCCGTCGAGGAAGAGCGAGTGCGCCTTGGCCACGGTCGCCTCGTCGGCGCCTTCGATCACGAGCACGGCGGGTTGCGGTTCCTTTTCGAGGGCCACGCCGATCGCGATGCCGCGGCCGGCGATCTTGTCGAGCAGTTCGGGCCAGGGGGCGCCGAGTTCCTTCTCGAGGTGGCGCACCGTCTGGAAGAACCGCTTCACCGGCGTCGATTCGAGGAGTTCGCGGGCTTGCGGGAACTGTTCGAGGCCGCGATAGGCGCCGATCTTCGTGAGGCCTTCGACGAACCGGCGGGGGTTCTCGATCTTGAAGACGAAGCCGGCCTGGGCCGGGATGCGACGGAGCGGATCGGGCGCGTCGGCGGCCGAAATCGCCGGTCCGCACGCCAGCGCGAGGACGATGAACAGCGGGCGGAGCATGGCGAAATCCTCGGCGGCCGTATCTGGCCATGATACTTCCTACGCCGCGCGGGGGTTTCAGGTTTTCTTCCCCAGCGCGGCCTCGGCCCGTTTCATCTGGTCGGCGGCGTATTCCAGTTGCCGCGCCAGTCCGTGCAGCATCTTCACTTCCTGCTCCGTCGGCAGCGCCCGACCGACGAGGTGCCGGAACGCGTGCATCAGGGCGTCGGCGTTTTGGCCGAAGAGGAAGCGCACGTCCGTCAGGGCCGCGTGCAGGTGCGCCATCGCTCGGTCGAACGTCGCGTAGGGCGCCGGCTCGCGCGCGGTCGGCGGCGCGGTCGCGAGGACGTTGTGAAGTTCGTAGAGGGCGAGGCCGACGGCGAGCGCGAGGTTCAGCGAGGTGTAGGCCGGCGCGGTCGGCAGGACGAGCAGCGCGTGGCAGATCGCCAGTTCGTCGTTCGCGAGGCCGTGCGGCTCGGGGCCGAAGACGAGCGCGCCGCGCGACGCCGCGAGGATTTCCCCGAACCGCGGGAACAGCTCACGCGGCGAGCCGGCGAGCGTTCGCCGCAGCGTGCCCTCGATTTCGCCCGAACTCCCCAGCACCATCGCGCAATCGCCGACGGCGGCGGCGAGGTCCGGCACGGTGCGCGCCGCGTCCAGGATGTCCGTCGCGCCGGCGGCCAGCATGCGCGCCTGGTGCGCGCACGGGTCCGCCACCGGATCGACCAACGCGAGGTCGGTCAGGCCGAAGTTCTTCATGGCCCGCGCCGCCGAGCCGATGTTCCCGGCGTAGTGAGGCCGCACGAGTACCACGCGGCAGTTCGCGATCATGCGTTCCCTCTAAGGGGGAATTCCTTCGACGGCGTCCGCGGCCGTCGCGAAGGCGCGGCGCAACTCGTCGCCGGAGCGGGGCCGGTCGTCGGGCGCCTTCGCCAGCATCCAGAGGCAAAGGTCGTCCACGGCCGACGGCAGGCCCGGCACGAGCGACGACGGCGCGGGCGTCGGCGCGGTGAGGTGCCGCAGGATCGTCTGCATGCGCGAGCCGCCCTCGAACGGCAGCCGGCCGGTGAGCATCTCGAAGAACGTGGCACCGAGGGAGTAGACGTCGGCGCGGAAGTCGACGCCGGCGGCGTCGCGCGCCTGTTCCGGGGCGAGGTAGGCGGCGGTGCCGGCGAGTTCGCCCGGTGCCGGGCCGTCCAAGAGTTGGAGCACGTCCGACTTCGCGAGGCCGAAGTCGATGAGCTTGGCGAAACCGGTCGGACCGACGATGAGGTTGTCGGGTTTCACGTCGCGATGGACGATGCCGGCCTTCCAGACGGCGTCGAGGCCGTCGATCGCCTGGCCGAGCAGGGACATCGCCCAGCGCACGGGGAGGGCGCCCCCCTCGCGCAGCAGGTCGCCGAGCGGGCGGCCTTCGACGAATTCGAGCGCGAGGTACGGCCAGCGGGCATCGTGGCCGAAATCGAGGAACCGCACGACGCGCGGGTGCCGCACGCGGGCGAGGGCGGCGGCCTCGGTGCGGAGCTGCTTGAACGCCGCGTCGCGGTCGCGCACGTTCGACCAATTCACGATCTTGACGGCGACGGGGGTGCCGAGCGCGTCGTCCCAGGCGCGGAAGACGTGGCACGAGACGCCGCGGCCGAGCGGCTTCTGGAGCGTGAAGCGGTCGATCCGGTCGCCGGGGGCCGGGTCGGGCGGATCGGTTTCGGGGCGCGGTGGCGTCATCGCGGTCGCGGTCAGAGGCCGTGGAGCGGGGCGAGCTTCGCCCGGAGTTCGTCGAGGAACGGCGCGACGGACAGCGGCGATCCGGTGACGCGTTCGCAGAGGCGGCCGGCGCGGAAGCGCCGGCCGTGCGCGTGGATGTTCGCCGTCAGCCAGCCGGCGAGCGGCCGGAAGTCGCCGCGGCGGAACGCGTCGTCGAGGTCGGGCAGCGCCCGCCGCGCCGCGCGGAGGAACTGCGCCGCGTAGAGGTTGCCGAGCGAATAAGTCGGGAAATAACCGAGGCCGCCGAAGCTCCAGTGGATGTCCTGCAGGCAGCCTTCGCGGTCGTTCGGCACGTCGAGGCCGAAGAGCTCCCGGAACTTCGCGTTCCAGGCCGCCGGCACGTCCGCGACCGGCAGATCGCCCTTCACGAGCGCCTGTTCGATCTCGAACCGCAGCGCGACGTGCAGGTTGTACGTGGCTTCGTCCGCCTCGACGCGGATGAACGACGGCCGCACGTCGTTGATGGCACGGTGGAAGGCGTCGGCGTCGACGTCCGCGACGGACGGGAACGCCTGGCGCAGGCGGGGGAAGAAGTGGTCCCAGAACGGTCGGCCGCGGCCGACGAGGTTCTCCCAGAGGCGGGATTGCGACTCGTGGATGCCGAGCGAGCAGGACTGCGCCGCCGGCTCGCCGAAGCGGTCGGCGGGGAGGTTCTGCTCGTACAGCCCGTGGCCGGCCTCGTGGAGGACGCCGAAGAACGCCTCGTGGAACGCGCGGGGGTTGTAGCGCGTGGTGATGCGGCAATCGCCGGGGCCGAAGCCGGAGCAGAACGGGTGCGTGGTGGTGTCCAGGCGGCCGGCGCGGAAGTCGAACCCGACGGCGGCGGCGGCCGACTCGGCGAACAGCTTCTGCCGTTCGACCGGAAAGTCGCGTTCGAGTACGCTGCGGTCCGGGCGGTGCTTCGAGTCCGCGATCGCGCGGAGGAGCGGCACGAGGCCGGCGGACAGCTCCGCGAAGAGCGCGGTCAGCTCGCCCGTGGTCGCGCCCGGTTCGTATTCGTCGAGCAACGCGTCGTAGGGGTGCGCCGTCCAGCCGACGGCGGCGGCCTCCTCGCGCTTGAGCGCGACGATCGTCTCGAGGTGCGGTCGGAACTTCGCGAAGTCGGCGGCGGCGCGGGCCTCGGCCCAGGCCTCGTTCGCCAGCGCCGTCGCCCGCGCAAGTTCCTCCACGAGGCGGGGCGGAATCTTGCGGGCGCGATCGAAGGAATGCCGAAACTCCCGCAGGTTCGCCGCTTCGAAGGAATCGGCGTCGTGCGGTTCCGCCTCGGCTTCGATCAGCAGTTCGCGGATCTTCGGGTCGGTCGCCTCCTTGTGCGCGAGGCGCGCCAGCAGCGCGAGCTGTTCGCCGCGATGCGCCGCGCCGGCCTTCGGCATCTGCGTTTGCTGGTCCCAGTGCAGCACCGACGAACACGATTGCAGGAGCGCCACCGTCTTCGCGCGGCGCATCAGTTCCGAATAGGGCGTTTGCGTCTTCATGCTGCCATGGTACGGGTTGGGGCCGCCAACAAAAAAGGTCCGGAGCCGAAGCCCCGGACCGGATCGACGCGGATCGCGCCGGTTCACTTCTTCGGTTCGTCCTTCGGCTTCGGGCGGAACGGGTTGCCGGGGCTGCCGCCGAGGTCCACTTCGGTCGTCTTGGCTCCGCCGACGAGCGGGGCGTGCTTGTTGAGGTCGTCGATCTTCTCGCCGCCGGCGCGGGTGACGAGCGCCTTGAAGACGTTCGGGTCGATGGTGGCGGGCACGAAGCGCACGGAGCCGTCGCCCATGAGGATGTGCGTGCCGCGCTTGGCGCCGATCGGGTCGACGAAATCCTCGACCGGGTTGGCGAGGGAATCGTCGGCGCCCTGCACGGTGGCGCCGCCGCCGGCGATCCAGGGCCGGGCGTGGGTAGGCGGCACCTGGATCATGTAGATGGTGTTGGAGAGGCCGTCGGTGACTTCGGGGAACTTCGAGCCCCAGTCGTAGCCGGTCATGCCGACTTTCTTGGCGTGGGCGGGGTTCGAGGGATCGTAGCGGGCGGAGTCGAGTCCGAGGCCGGACATGGCGACGTAGTTGGTGCCGCCGTAGGATCGGCCTTCGCCGAGCGGGTGCGTGGCGCGCCATGACGCTTGTGGGTAGTGGGGCACGAGGAACTCCGACACCCACGTGGTGCCGGCGGCCTCGTGCTCCTTGGCGTACCACGGGAGGCGCTTCTCCTGGATCGACTGGCGGAGGCCGCCGCGGCCGAGGAACGGGAGAAGGTCGGCCATGAAACTGACGCGGTGGTCGGGCGGGTACGGCAGGCCGTATCGCTCGATATTTGCGGCCCGCGCCATGGTGGTCGGTGGAACCATCTGTTTCTCGTCCAGGAGTTTCTTCATGGGGCCGGCGAGATCGTGCTGCTTGGTCGCCCCCGAAAGCACGGCCATGCGGCCCTTGAGCTGCGCCGCGCCGCTGGCGACGCCGGGCTGCACGATCTTGGAGAAGGCGTCGGCGGACCAGTAGATTTCCATCTCGACCGACACGAACGTGTCGGCGACGTCGATCTCGACGAACGAGGCGTTCTCCTTGCGCTGCGGTCCGCCCGCGGAGCCGGGGTTGCCCATCGGTCCCATCGGCGTGACCATGGGGGCGCCGCCCGGCCCGGAATCGCCGATGCCGGCGCCGGCACCGGCGAGCGGCGGCGGGGCGACCGATCCTTGGTTGGAACCGATGTTCGGATCGTCGCCCACGGCGCCGGCGGAGCCGGTGCCGCCGCGATTCCCGCTGTTGGCGGACGCCGTGTTGGTGACGGCGATCGCGGTGCCGAGCGGGCGGCTCAAGAGACTGGCGAGCGTGCGAAGCAGGCCGTCCAATCGTTCGTTCGCGGTCGTCTTCGCGTCCTCGGCGGAAACGAATTCAAAGATCAATTCGGCCGCGAGCTTCTCCTTCTGGACGTTCTTGATGGCCGCGCCGAAGGTTTGCGTATGTTCGACCAGCACGCCGACGACCGCCCCCGCCAAGGCGTACACCGATTGGAAGTCGCGATTGTAAAGTCGTTTATCGAGGATGTCGGCGTAGAGGACGCCGGCCGGATTCTTGTCGTCCTCCTCGAGGCGATTGAGCATCCGCTTGAGGTCGGGCTTGATCGTGCGGAAATTCGGAATCGAAGTGAACAATCGTGGAGCCGCCTTCGGAGCCGCGGTTCCGGCGCGGCCCATCGGGCTGCCGCCCATCGGCCCCATCGGCATCGGCGTGCTTCCGCCCGGCCCGGCTTGCGTCGCGCCGACGAGCGGCGGCGGTTGCTGCATCGGCGCGCCACTGACCGGCCGGCCTCCAGGACCCATCGGCCCCATCGGCATCGGGATGCCCATCGGCCCCATCGGGGAACCCGCGGCCGGCGCGCCGGAGCCGTCGCCCATCGGCGCGGGCGGCGCGGCTTGCGGCGTCAGCTCCGACTGGAACGTCGGGTAGCCGTTGTCGCCCAAGTCGTCGAGGAACGACTCCAGCCAGTTGGTTTCCGAAATGATGATGGTCTGGCTGTCGTAGACGCAGATCGACAGGTCCTTCTCGGCCCACCGCTTCTTGTCGTCCTCGGACACCGGAATGCCCGCCTGGCCCATCAGCGCTTCGGTCGACAGCGCCCGGCTGATCGCCGTCAGGAACGGATTCGAGTTCGGTTTGATGACCGCGTACGGGCGGCTCTTGATCGGCGACAGTTTCCCCGGCGTCAACTGCATCTTGTCGTAGAGCGTGTTCAGCGAATGCACCGGCGTCTTCGTGCGAATGACCGTGAACGGCTCGCGATCCGCGCCGACGAGCGCCAGCACCACGTGCGTGATGTCCGTCGCCTCGAAGTGCATCGAATTCCGGAAGAAGTCGAGCGTCTGGCGATCGAAGAACGCGCTGTACATCGGCGTCTGCTGGAGACGCTGCATGTTGATCTGCAGCACGGCCTGAGTCTTGCCCGGCAGCAGGTTCGTCGGGTCCTTCATCTGGCCCGCCGGCACCGGTTTCGGAACATCGACCTTCGGCACGACCGTCGTCGCGTTGCCGGCGTTCGTGTTCGACGGCGGAGCGATGGCGACCGGCGGTGCAATCACCGGCTCGCCTTCCGGCGTCATCGGCATCGGCGTCATCGGCATCGGCGTCGCCGGATCGGTCGTGCCCATCGGGTCGGTCATCGGATTCGGCTGCGGCGGCGTGGGCGGCGTCGGCGGACGCTGCACCGTCGGCGTCTTCGGCTTCGGGTCCTCGCCCATGAACACGAAATAACCGACGCCCGCGAGCAGCGCCAGCGCCGCGATGCCGGCGCCGACGCCGATCAGCATCTTCGAGTTGGCCTTCTTGCCCTTGGCCGCCGGCACTTCCGCCGTCGGCGCGTCGTCCGCGTCGCCCCGGTTCGGATCGGGCACCTTGAAGCGGTACTTGCACTTCGTGCAGTCGATCTTCTTGCCGATCAGGCTGTCGTTCTTGACGAGAACGTCCGCCTCGCAACTCGGACAAGGGACGGTGAAGCTCTTGGCCATCATGCACTCCCGGCCGGGGAACCGCCGACCAGAACGGTTAGACGTGGGCAATCCGCCACTGGGGTCAATCTTATCCGGCGTTCCCGGAGTTGGGCAAAGCCAATTTCCGGGAAAGCCTTCGGATGTTACGGAATTGTCACCGGGCGCGTTGGCGCGATTTCGACGGTCGCACCGGCGGTGACGGTCAATCGCGGAGTTTCATCGAGACGTACTTCGTCTCGAGGTACGCTTCGAGGCCTTCGTGGGCGCACTCGCGACCCAAACCCGATTCCTTCATACCGCCGAACGGGCACTGCGGCGCCGCCGGCACCGGGTCGTTCACGCCGATGATCCCGGCTTCGATCCCCTCCGCCATCTTCATCGCCACGCTCAGGTCGTTCGTGAAGACGTAGGCGGCCAGGCCGTAACGGGTGTTGTTCGCTTGGGCGATCACGTCGTCGATCTTGCTGAAGTCGAGGATCGGCATCACCGGAGCGAACGGCTCCTCGGTGAGGACTTTGCAATTCTCGTTCAGGCCCTTGAGGACGGTCGGCTCGAAGAAGTAGCCTTTGGAAAAACGATCCGACTTCTTGCCGCCGGTGAGGACGTTCGCGCCGTTGGCCTTGGCGTCGCCGATCAGGTCGAGCGTGCCGTCCATCGCCTTCTTCTCGAACATCGGGCCGACGACGGTGTCGGCGTCGAGGCCGTTGCCGAGTTTGAGCTTCTTCGCCTCTTCGACGGCCACTTCGGTGAAGCGCTTCTCGATGTCCTTGTGGACGAAGAACCGGCTCGGACTGATGCAGACCTGCCCGTTGTTGCGGAACTTGCCGAGCACGGCCGCCTTCGCCACGACTTCGGGATCGGCGTCCGGGAAAACGATGAACGGCGCGTGCCCGCCGAGTTCGAGGCTGAGGCGCTTCACCTGGTCGGCGGCTTGACGCATGAGTTGCTTGCCGACGTCGGTGGAGCCGGTGAAGCTGATCTTCCGAACGCGGGCGTCGGCCATGAAGGCGCCGGAGATTTCGGACGCCGAGCCGATGATGAGGTTCGCGCAGCCCGGCGGAAGACCGGCGTCTTGCAGGCACTCGAAGAGGCCGATGAGCGAGAGCGGCGTCTGGCTCGCCGGCTTCGCGACGACCGTGCAGCCGACGGCGAGCGCCGGGGCGATCTTGCGCGCCTGGAGCATCATCGGGAAATTCCACGGCCCGATGCTGCCGACGACGCCGACGGGATGCTTCAGTACGAGGTGCCGCTTGCCGGGGACGCTGTTCGGAATGATCTGGCCGTAGGCGCGCTTGCCTTCCTCGGCGAACCATTCGAACGTGTCGGCGGTGGCGTTCACTTCGCCCTTCGCTTCGATCACGGGCTTGCCCTGTTCCATCGTCATGGTGCGGGCGAGGCCGTCGGCGCGCTCGCGGATCAGGTCGGCCGTCTTCTTGAGGATCTTGGCGCGATCGTAGGCGGTGAGTTTCATCCACGCCGGCATCGCGTTCGCGGCCGAGTCGATGGCCGCCTGGATGTCCGCCTTCGTGCCGACGGCCACGTCCGCGATCGAATCCTCCGTGGCCGGATTCTCGACCGCAAGCCGCTTCCCGGCCGCGCCGTCGGTCCATTTTCCGTTGATGAAGAGCTGGCGATTCTTGACCGCGACGGACATGAGATACCCTCAAGTGTTATTTGGGTATCCTATACACGTTGAGCGGCGAGGCGGAGTCTTCG
>CAYVRB010000240.1:0-9820 GCA_964453375.1 uncultured Alcaligenaceae bacterium | reverse complement strand
AAGACGCCGGCGCTGTCGAAGTCCGGCGACTCGAAGCCGTTCGACGCGAACGGCGACGGCACGATCCTCGGCGAAGGCCTCGGCATGATGGTGCTGAAGCGGCTCGCCGACGCCGAGCGCGACGGTGATACGGTCTATGCGGTCATCAAGGGGATCGGCACGAGCAGCGACGGGAAGGGGAACGCGATCTACGCGCCGTCGGCCGAGGGGCAGAAGCGCTGCCTGCAAGACGCCTACTCGCGCGCCGGCGTGACGCCCGACACGATCGAATGGCTGGAAGCCCACGGCACCGGCACGAAGGTCGGCGACGCGACGGAAGCGATGGCGCTGAGCGAAGTATTCACCAGCCCGGAGCGCCAGCGACGGGCGCCCTGGTGTTCCATCGGTTCCGTCAAATCCCAGATCGGCCACACGAAGGCGGCCGCCGGGGCAGCGAGCCTCATCAAGGCGGCGCTCGCGTTGCACTACAAAGTGCTGCCGCCGACGCTGAAGGTATCGCAGCCGGTCGATCCGCTGAACGCCGCCGATTCGCCGTTCTCCGTGAACACGCGGATGCGGCCGTGGCTGCCGAACGCGAACCACCCGCGGCGCGCCGGCGTGAGCGCGTTCGGCTTCGGCGGCTCGAATTTCCACGCCGTCCTTGAAGAGCATCGCCCCGCGAAGACCGAGGTCGATTGGTCCGGCCGCGTCGAGATTTATCCGATGTCGGCCGCGACGCCGCAGGAGTTGGCCGTCGAGCTGGTGAAGGTGCCGACGGCGTGGAACGACTTCGCGCGCGGCGCCGAAGCGGCACGCTCGACGTTTTCCACGCAGGCGAATTGCCGGCTCGTGCTCGTCGCGTCGAAGGGGGACGATCTCGCCAAACTCGTCGCCGCCGCGAAGGAAAAGCTCGCGACGAACCCGCACGCGAAGGAGTGGGCCGTCGAGTCCGCGTACTATGGCAGCGGACCGGTCGCCGGGAAGCTCGGCGTGCTCTTCCCCGGCCAGGGGACGCAAGCGGTCGGGATGCTCCGCGAACTGGCCTGCCTCTTCCCCGAACTGCTCGAATCGCTCGCGACCGCGCCGGACGTCGCCGAGAAGATTTATCCGCCGACCTCCTTCGCCCCGGACGCGAAGCAGAAGCAGGAGGATGCGCTCCGGTCGACCGACGTGGCGCAGCCGGCGATCGGCGCGGTCAGCCTCGGCGCGTGGCGCGTGCTGGCCGAGCGCTTCGGAATGACCGCGGACGCGTTCGCCGGGCACAGCTACGGCGAGCTGACGGCGCTCGCGGCGGCGGGTCGAATCGCCGCCGTCGACTTCACGCGGATCTCCCGACTCCGCGGCGAGCTGATGGCCGAGCAGGGCCGTCGCGGCGACGCTGGCGCGATGCTCGCGGTGCTCGCGCCCCGCGCCGACATCGAAGCCGCCATCGCCGACTCCGGCGCGCAGGTGGTGCTGGCGAACCGGAACGCGCCGAACCAGACGGTGGTGTCCGGCGCGTCGGCGGAGATCGACAAACTCGCGGCGGCGCTCGCCGCGAAGCGGCTGCGCTCGGCGCGGCTGCCGGTCGCGGCGGCGTTCCACAGCCCGCTCGTGGCCGACGCCGCCGCTCCGTTCCGCGCCGCCCTGGACGCGGTCGAGTTCCGCGCCGCGGCCGTTCCGGTGTTCGCCAACACGACGGCGGCCGAATATCCCGCCGACGCGAAAGGCGCCCGCGACCTGCTGGGGAATCAACTGGCGCAACCGGTGGCATTCGTCGAACTCGTGCGCGCGATGGCGCGCGCGGGGGTTCGCACCTTCCTCGAAGTCGGGCCGGGCAACGTGCTCTCGAAGTTGGTCGGCGCGATCGTGGCCGAGCCGGCGGAGGGCGTTCCGCCCGCGCCGGAAATTCTCGCCCTCGCGTTGGACGGATCGGGCGGCCGGCGTTCCGGTGTGCTAGACTTGGCGGACGTTCTGGCCCGTCTGGCGGCGCGCGGCCACGCGGTCGCGCTCGCGGCCTGGGAAGCCGGCAGCCGGTGCCGCCCCGCCGCCGCATCGGGCAAGCCCGGCCTGACGGTGCCGTTGAACGGGGCCAATTATTTCGCGCCGCGGCCGAAACGCCCGGCGCGCCCGCCGATGTCGCGCTCGATCGTTCCTTCGTCCGGTACGCCCGCCATGACCGAGTCCGCCCCCAGTCCGCTCTCGACGGTGCAGCAGACGCTCGCGGCCCTTCAACGGATGCAGGAGGAGACGGCGCGCCTCCACAAGCAATTCCTCGAATCGCAGATGCAGGCGCAGCAAACGCTCGCGGCGCTGGTGACGCAGCAGCAAGCGATGCTCGGCGGGGCGGTGCCCGCGCTCGCGCCGTTGCCACCGGTCGCGGTGACGCCGCTGCCGCCGCCGATCCCGCCCCCGGCGGCGCCGCCGCGCGCGGTGGTCGTCCCTTCGCCGCCGCCGCTTCCGAAGCCGGAGCGCAACGGCAGCGCCGCGCCCGCCGTCGGCCCGACGCTCCTCGCCATCGTCGCCGAGAAGACCGGCTACCCGACGGACATGTTGAACCTCGACATGAGCCTCGACGGCGACCTCGGCATCGACTCGATCAAGCGCGTGGAAATCCTCTCGGCCCTTCAGGAGAAGCTGCCCGGGTCCGCGGCGGTGAAGCCCGAACACCTCGGCACGCTCCAGACGCTGCGCGACGTGGCGAACCTGCTCGGCGGGGCGCCGGAACCGTCGTTCGTTCGCCCGACGCCGCTGCCGACGCCGGTGCCCGTGGCGCGTGCGGTGCCGGCCGCGCCGGCGGGCGATCTGGCCGCCACGCTGCTCGCCGTCGTCGCCGAGAAGACCGGCTACCCGACGGACATGCTCAACCTCGACATGGGCCTGGACACCGACCTCGGCATCGACTCGATCAAGCGCGTGGAAATCCTCTCGGCCCTGCAGGACCGCCTGCCGGGGGCGAAGCCGGTGAAGCCGGAGCAGCTCGGCCAGCTCCAGACGCTGCGCGACGTGGCGAACCTCCTGGCGGCGGAGGCGGAGCCGGCGGTGCTGAAGCCGCGGCCGGCCGCCGAATCGGGGCCGACGACGAAGAAGGTGACGATCCGGCCGACGGAACTGGTGCCGGAGCCGCCGACGAGTTCCGCGCTGGCGAAGGATTCCAACGCGCTGGACCTGATCGCGCAATCGGCGATCGAAGTGGAGCTGGCGCAGCCGCGTTCGGAGTTGAACGCGCCGAAGACGGAGCGCGTGGCGGGGGGCGTCGTGCCGGCGGCGCTGTCGGATTCGGCTTTGGCGATGGCGCCGGTGGAGGCGCCGGCGCCGCTCGATCCGCCGCGCACGGCGCCGCCGGTCGAAACGGTCGAGCGCAGCATCGTGCAGATCATCGACCTGGACCTGGCCGCGGGCCGCGCGCCGGTGCCGCTGCCCGACGGGGGCGAAATCTGGCTGGTGGCGGACGACGAACCGGTCGTGCGCGAGATCGCGGTGCAGCTCGGCCAGCTGGGATATCTGGCGCGGATCCTGCCGTGGAGTTCGGCGGCGACGCCGCGGCCGGGCGGCGCGCTCGCCGGGCTGGTCTTGTTCGCCCCGCCGGCGTCCGCGCCGCTGCCGCCGATCAACCGCCTCGCGCTGCAGTGGCTGCAATCGGCCGGGCCGCGCCTGCGCCAGTCGGCGCGCGGCGGCGCCACCGCCATCCTCGTCGCGGTCGCGCGGCTCGACGGCACCTTCGGCTTCACCAACATGCCGCCCACCGCCGACCCCGCCACCGGCGGCCTCGCCGGCGTCGTCAAGACCGCCCGCTGGGAATGGCCCGAACTCGCCTGCAAGGCGATCGATCTCCAGCCCGGCTTCGCCGCCGAAGCGCCGTCCGCCGCCGCCGCGTCCGTCGTCGAGGAACTCCTCGCCGGCGGCCCCATCGAAGTCGGCATCGCCCCTTCCCACCGCTGCACGCTCGAACTGGCGCGCACCGCGCGCCGCACCACCTCCCACGGCGTCGCCTTCGGACCCCAAGACGTCGTCCTCGTCACCGGCGGCGCCCGCGGCGTCACCGCCGAAGTCGCCGTCGCCCTCGCCGAGGCCTTCAAACCCACGCTCATCCTCACCGGCCGCACCCCCGCCCCCACCGGCCCGGAACCGGCCTGGCTCGCCGGCGTCACGGACGAAACCGCCATGAAGCGCGCCATCGCCGAACAACTCGGCGCCGACGCCACGCCCAAAGTCCTCGCCGACCAGTACGCCCGCCACGCCGCCCAGCGCGAGATCCGCGCCACGCTCGCCCGCATCGAGCGCGCCGGGGCCCGCGCCGCCTACTTCGCCGTCAACGTCTCCAACGGCCGCGCCGTCGCCGACCTCCTCCACCAGACCCAGGTGAAATTCGGCCCGATCACCGGCGTCGTCCACGGCGCCGGCGTCCTCGCCGACCGCAAGATCGAACAGCTCACCCCGGACCAATTCGACTACGTCTACAACACCAAGGTCGAAGGCGTGCGCAACCTGCTGGACCTTCTCGGCGGGGAACCGCTCAAGGCCGTCGTGCTGTTCAGTTCGATCACCGGCCGCCTCGGCCGCACGGGGCAACTCGCCTACGCCGCCGCCAACGAAGTCCTGAACAAGATCGCCCAGGCCGAGGCGCGCAAGCGCCCCACCGCCCGCGTCGTCGCCATCAACTGGGGACCGTGGGACGGCGGCATGGTCTCCCCCGGCCTGCGCAAGCTCTTCGAGGCCGAGGGCGTCGGCCTCATCCCGCTCGCCGAAGGCGGCACCTTCGCCGTCCAGGAACTCGGCGCCGCCGGCCGCTCCGTCGAAGTCGTCGCGCTCGGGCCGAAGCCCCGCGGTTCGCAATCCGGCTCCGCGCACGTCGTCGCCACGAACCGCCAGCCCACCCTCGCCGGCGCCAACACCCCCGCGCCCCTCACCGGCCCGCCCGTCGCGCCCGTCGAATGGTCCCTCGCCTTCGAGCGCGCCGTCGACGTCGCCACCCACCCGATCCTCCGCTCCCACGTGCTCGACGGCCGCGCCGTCCTCCCCATGGCCGTCCATATGGAGTGGCTCGCGCACGCCGCCCTCCACGGCAACCCCGGCCTCGTCTTCCACGGCTTCAACGACCTCCGCATCACGCACGGCGTCATGGTCGACGAAACCGCCCCCAGCGCCCTGCGCCTCATGGCCGGCCGCGCCGTCAAGCAGGACGCCGCCTTCCTCGTCCCCGTGGAGCTGCGCGGCCGCCGCCGCGACGGTCGCGAAGTCATCCACTCCCGCGCCGAAGTCGTCCTCGCCAGCGCCCTGCCCAAGGCCCCCGCCGTCGATCGACCGCCCGAAGTTCAGCCCTATCCCCACCCGATCGACGACGTCTACCGCTATTTCCTCTTCCACGGCCCCGACCTGCACGGCATCGAATCGATCGACGGCCTCGCCGAGAACGCCCTCATCGGCACCGCGTACCCCTCCCCCGCGCCCGCCGAATGGTTCGCCAACCCGCTCCGCGGCAACTGGGTCGCCGAACCGCTCGTCCTCGACGCCAGCTTCCAGATGATGATCCTCTGGAGCTACGCCCAGCACGGCGCCGGCTCGCTGCCGTGCTTCCTCGGCCGCTATCGCCAGTTCCGCCGCGCCTTCCCCGCCGGCCCCACGCGCGTCGTCATCCGCGTCACGCGCGACAACGGCTCCTTCGCCCGCGCCGACATCGACTTCCTGGACGCCGACGGCATGGTCGTCGCGCAGATGCAGGACTACGAATGCGTCATCGACCCCGGCCTCAACCAGGCCTTCCGCCGCAACCAACTCGGCCCCCTCGTCCGGCAGTGATGGGTGACGACTCGATACGCGGACGACGCAACCGGCGAACCGCTCGAGGACCGGGAACCATTTTCCTCGCGGCCCGAACAAGTTCTCATTCGCTTCCCAGGAATTAACGACCGGGTGCCATGCCCACCGCTTTGGGTGGGCATGCTATGTTTTGAAGAAAGTGAGCATGCCCACGCAAAGCCGTGGGCATGGCACGCCGGCAGATTACTCCTGTGAAGCGAATCATCCCCGGATGGAATCGACGACAATCCGAGGGGCGAGCCTTGGACTCGCCCCTCGATCAATCCCTTCAGGTTTCAGTGGGATACGAATTGCCCCACAGGAACGCGACCGCTCCGGGAATCGTCGTCGCGTATTGAAATACGCCTCACGGCTTCGCGTCCCGGAAAATCTTGGTGTGGATTTTGAACATCCGCGCGGCCTTCTCCGAGGCGAGCAGTCGATCCCAGTGGCGCTTCGCCCGGGCGGGTTCGTTGCGCGTCTGGAAGAACCAACCGAGGAAGAAATCGGAATCGGCTTCGTGCTGGGGCGTGAAGGCCGCGAGCCGGGCGTCGATCGTCTTGTCGTCGGGCACGGCGCCGCGATCGAGCCACTCGTGGATCAGGTCGCCGGCGGGGTGGTGGGACGCGGTCCGCGGCACATGCGAGGAGATGGCGCGCAGCCCGTCGCGGAAACCGTCGGCGTCGCCGCGCGACGCGCGCGTCAGCGCGACGAAGATCCCGGCCAGCTCGTGCTTCCCGGCATGGGCGATCTCGAACATCCGTTCGGCGCGGGGGAGTTCGTTCTCGGCAAGCAGGAAGCGACCGGCGAGGAACGCCTGTTCGGTCGGCGGCGCGGGCGCGAGGCGGGCCAGCAGATCGCGGACGGCGCGCTCGGCCTTCGCGCGTTCCATGCGGCCGGTCTCCCGGCAGACGAAATACCAATGGAACGCCGGAATGCCGTAGCGAGCGGCATTGGTGGCGAAAAATTCGTTCGCGACGTCCCAGCGTTCCAGTCCGACCAGGCATTCGGCCGCGATCGCCAGTCCGAAGCTGGCGCCGCTGGCGGCGGCGGCGCGGGCGTACGGTTCGGCTTTGCGGTAGTCCTTCTTCGCGAGAAAGTACTGGGCGACCTCGGTCTGGACCCGCGCCTGATCGAGGCCGAACCCCTCGCCCCGAAACGCCTCGTCGAGCGTTTCGAGCCAGCGCTGTTCGTTCCCCTGCGCCTTGTACGTCTCGGCCATGACGCGGTGGGTGCGGACGTCCGGGGAGAGTTCGAGCGAGCGCCGCCAGGCGCGGGCCGCGTCGTCCGGCCGGCCGGTGAGGGCGTAGTATTCGCCGAGCGCCTGCAGGACGAGCGGATGGCGGGCGTGGCTCTTCGCGAACTCCGAAACCTTGGCCTCGGCCTCCTTCGCCTCGCGATCGTCGATTCTTCTCAAGGGCCGCTTCGCCGCGTCCGGGGCATGTCGCGACGCCGCCAGCGCGATCGTTCCGGAGACGGCCGCGGGCGATAAGGGGCTGATGTATCGCAAATCGAACAGGCGCCCCCGGCGGACCTCCTCGGGCGAGCGTTGCAACTTCAACAGCGACAATTCGTAGGTCGGGGCCGTATTGTGCGCGATGCGGCTGTTGACTTCCTCGGCCGCGTTCGGGTCCGCGCTGCGCATGCGCCAGTAATACGCGAGCGCCCGGTTGTTCAAGTGGAAGAACGGTGGCGAGGCGAGTTTGCGCAGCACGGCGCGCGGCGCGCGCGCCGGACTGGATTCGAAGCTTTCGATCCAATCGACGAGCGGATGGCCGTCGAGCAGGGGCCGCAGCTCGCGCGCCTCGGCGGTGGTGTCGCCGCCGTAGCCCATGGCGATGGCGTCGAGCCGGCGCCAGGCGTACGCGTACGGGATATCCTGCAAGACCTGCGCGAGGACGGCCCAGCTCGGTTCGCCGGCGTCGCGCGCGGGATGGGCGGCGGCGCGAAGTTGGGCGAAGATCCGCGCCGTGTCGGGATCGGCGAGCGCATCGGCGCAGGCCCGCGGCAGGCCAGGCTGCTCGCGCACGCGCTCGCGGAGGCTGGCGAGGAACGCGGCGAGGCCGTCGCGCGCCGCGCCGCCGCTCGTCAGAAAACCGAGCTGCTCGATCGCGTCGGAGGCGCGATGGCACTCGCGATCGACGGCGAGCAACTCGCGGGCGGCGCGTTGGGAGGCGATGGATGAATCGGGACAGAAGCGCGCGAGGAACCCCGCAAGCCGCGCGAGCGGGGAATCGTCGGCCTTGCGCAGGGCGTCCAATCGGTCCAGGTCGAAGTGAACGTAGGCGTCGGCGATCGCGAACCACCGCGGCGGCGGGGCGGGATCGGCCAGTTTCGCGACGGCCTCGATGTCCGCGAGCGCGTTCGAATGCAGGCCGGCGCAGGCGTACGCGTAGGCGCGCAGCCGCAGCGCCGCGGCCGATTTCGGCTCGCGCGCCCGCCACCGCTGCGCGTAGAGCAGGCCGCGGGCGCGGAAGACGTCCGGCGCGGTCGACCAGTGGTGGTCCGTCAGCAGGCCGAGGTGCGCGTAGCCGCGCACCAGCGCCTCGATCAGTTCCGGCGATTCGCCCCGATTGCGGATCTCGCCGTGCGCGCTCCGCACGACCGCGAACTGGTCCGCTTCGCGCAAGGTTTCGAGGCGCGCGAAAGAGTCCGGCGGAGCCGGGGCGTCGGACACGCGCGCGGTGCGCGGCGCGAAGCCGGCGGCGATCAGGCATTTCCGAAACGTGTCCCGCGATTGCTCCTCGGCGACGTCGAGCGCCACGGCCTGCGTGCGCTCCGGACCCTTGAGGTCGAGGAGCGTATTGCCGGTCCAGAGCCGGTGCTCCGCGGTCTTCGGGCCGAGCGCGATCGACCAGACGACGACTTGATTCGCGACGTGCGGGCCGCGGATGCGGAATTGCCGATCCTCCGGGAAATCGACGGGCACGGCTTCGCCCAGCATCGGATCGCCGACTCGCAGGCCGAAATCCTCCCGCGCCGCCAGCGCCAGCGACTGCCGGAGATATTCCAGGAACAGCCGATTCTCGTAGCTCGCCCCGTCCGATTGATCGGCGTCGTTGGGCAGCAGCCAAATCGCGTTGGCGAATTCGGGCCGGGGTTCGCTGCGCGGCTTCGCGTAGGGCGTCGGTTCCGGGTTCACCTTTTGCGACGCGACCGCCATGATCGATTGAGCGCCCAACGGCGTCGACGAGGGGGCCGGCGGCGGATCGGGTTTTCGCTCGAGGGATTTCGAGAGTTGGAACAATCCGAATCCCAGGGTGGCGACGAAGACCGTCACGATGCCGATCCGCGCCGGCCAAAACCACGGCGACCTGGCCCCGCCCCGCCCCGCCTCGCAGGCCGGACAGACGCGCGATCCCGCCGTGGGCGATTCGTCGCCCGCGAACTTGCGACCGCATTTCGGGCAGGATGATTTTGCCTTCGCCATGACGGTCCTCCGGGTCTGATCGACCCTCGATTCCGCCAGTGGACCACGACTCGGCACGCGGGTCAATGTTCGGATCGAATTATGAACTCGTCGCGGCGGAGCGAATCGCGCACGCGGTGCCCTGGATCGGACGATCCGAGCGCGTTCCCGGGGACGCTTCGCTCGAGAAATGGTTCTGTCCTTGCCGAGCGCCATCGGCGAGAATCGCGACCGAACGAGAGGCCATCGCCGTGAACGAACAATCGATCCTCGAACAGGCTTTGACCCTGACGGGCGACGAGCGCGCCCGTTATCTGGATCGCACCTGCGTCGACCAGCCGGAGTTGCGCGCGCGATTGGAAACGCGGCTGGCCGGGTAACCCGCCGAATCCCGGCTCGAAGGGTCCGCCACGGACGCCAACACGCGCAGTTACGGCGATCCGGCGATCACGGGACCCTTCCGCGCCGCGGTCGGGACCGCCGCCGGCGGTGCGGGAACGATCGTCGGTGACTAGTACACGCTCGACGAGCCGATCGGCGAAGGCGGCATGGGTTCCGTCTGGCGGGCGCGGCAGACCGAGCCGGCTGACGGAATCGAGGCTGGGAGAATCGTTCGAGAATTTTCTTGACCGGCGGTTCCGAGGGCGATTAGGA
>CAYVRB010000239.1:0-9827 GCA_964453375.1 uncultured Alcaligenaceae bacterium | reverse complement strand
ACTTCCAGAACTCGGGCTACGGACGAACGACAGGATGAAATCTAAAATGCTCTAGGGTTCGGGGTTTCGAGTTTTCGGGCTTTCGTGATCTCTTCTCGTGAGTGGGGAATCATCGGGCTCGTTTGATATGTTTTCCATCCAAGAGATCACGAAAGCCCGATAGGACGAAACCACGAAGCAAGAGAATCCCATCTCGTTTCGGCGCGGCGGGACAGGAAGCGTCCGCCGCGGGTGGGTTCATTGTTGAATACGATCACGAAGCACCGGTAGCATTGACCGCACCTCGGAAGATCGTTATTGCCACGGAATGAACATCCGAATTCGGTTTGCGTTGGCCCTGACGTTCGCCTCGTCGGTTTTGGCGTCGGGTTGCCGCTACAAAACCTGCGAAGGATGGGATCCGCCAGAGAAGCCACCGAATGCATTCGCCAAGTTCGCCGAGAACGAAATCGATCAATGGCAGATCAGTGGGCGAATCGACATGCCGGTCGCGACTCAAGTCAAGTAGGTTCAGCGATCGAACAATCCCGCAAAGTGATGGATCATCACGCCGCAATTCGATCGATCTCCCGAAGGCGTGCCATGACCTCGTCGGGAGTCACCCATTTCGCGTTGGGGTCGGAGCGAATTCGATCCAACTCTTCGATCGTCACTCCGAATTCGTGAATCCGGCGCTCGCCGGCTCGGGCGGGGAAGAACTGGCCAACGACTTCGCCGATCGAATCGCCCCTCTGTTTTTCCTGTCGCGAGGACAGAAACCGGATGCCGACACCTCCGGCTCGCCTTCGCTCACCCCAGCCGGAACAGCTTCCGCAGGGCGTCGACGAGGGAGCCGCGGTCGCCGTCCTTGCTGGCGTCCTGGAGGGCGGCGATCGGGCCGTGGAGCAGCTTGTTCTGGAAGAGGCGGAACGCGCCGGCGATCTGGTCCTTCTCGGCGTCCGAGAGCTTGCCGTTGAGCTTCGCCAGGAGCGGCGCGAGCACCTCGTCCCGCACCTTGTCCACCTCGCTGCGGAGTTGGAGGATCACCGGGCCGTTGCGGCGGCGCTCCCAGTCGTCGAGGAACGCCTTCGTCTCGGCGGCGACGATCGCCTCGGCGGGGCGGAGGTGCGCTTGGCGGGCGGCGATGGTCTGCTCGCGGATGCGCGTGAGGTCATCGATGTTGAAGAGGCAGACGCGGTCGCCGTCATGGATGGTGGGGTCGAAGTCGCGGGGGACGGCGATGTCGAGGACGACGAGGGTGCGGCCGGGGCGGCGCTTCGGCAGCACGGCGTGCGCGAACCGTTTGGCGGTGACGATCGGCTCGCCGGCGCCGGTGGTGCTGAGGGCGATGTCGGCCTCGGCGAGCGCGTCGTCGAGCTTGTCCCACGGGACGGCGGCGCCGCCGCAGCCGGCGGCCACCTCGCGCGCCTTCTCCGGGCTGCGGTTCGTCACGAGGATGCGCTTCGGCTTCAACTCCTGCAAGTGCTTGAGCGTCAGCCGGCCCATCTTGCCCGCGCCGATCACGAGCACGGTCTTGTCGTCGAAATGGTCGAAGACCTGCCGGACATAGTCGACGGCGACACTGGAGACGGAGACGTGGCCGTGGGCGATGCCGGTCTCGGTGCGGACGCGCTTGGCGGCGCGCAGGGCGTGGGGGAAGAGGGCGTTGAGGAAGGGGCCGGCGGTGCCAAGCGTGCGCGCCGATTCGTAGGTCGCCTTCACTTGGCCGGCGATCTGGCCCTCGCCGACGATGAGGCTGTCGAGGCTGGCGGCGACGCGGAGGAGGTGCTTGACGGCGTCGGCGTCGGCGTGGACGTACAGGTGCGGGGCGAGGCGCGCGGCGGGCAGGCCGTGGACCTCGGCGAGGAACTCGGCGGCGAGATCGGCGGGGATCGGCGTGGCGGCGAGCGGGCGCGCGAGGAACAGCTCGACGCGGTTGCAGGTGGAGAGGATGGCGGCCTCGCCGCCGAAGCGCGCGGCGAGTTCGGCGGCGGCCTTCGCCTGGAGTTCGGGGGGGAAGGCGAGCTTCTCGCGCAGGTCGACCGGCGCCGTGCGGAAATTGCAGCCCGCGATGCGGAGGTTCATGGGGAACCTCCGACGCGCCCGACGATCGTCGATTGCCAACGACACACAGCGAGCCGACCGGCCTCTGGGCCCCCCCCCCCCTGGGGGGGGGGGTTTGGGGGGGGGGGGCGCGGACCTCCCACGCGGCCGAACCAAGTCTCGACGGGGAGGCAACGTCCGCCCCCCCACCCGCCGCTTCGCGGCGACCTCCCCCTCGGGGGGGGAGGTAAAGATTAATTCGGCCTCTTGTCCCCTCCCCCCTTGAGGGGGAGGGTTAGGGTGGGGGGTCCGTGGGCCATTTGAAATCGAAAATCTCGCCGTGTTCACGACGACGCCCGCACCCCCCACCCGCCGCTTCGCGGCGACCTCCCCCTCGGGGGGGGAGGTGAAGAAAACGCCGGGAGCCGATGCCGGGGCTTGGAATAAAGCAGCGGTTCTCACTTCGCCGCCTCCGCGAAGGGGTGGGCGGCCATGAGCACGCCGACGAGCAGCGCGAAGGCGAGGATCGACCAGACGGCGAGCCGGCGGCCCGAGACGTGCGCGGCGTAGCGCATGTAGACGAGCATCGCCACCACGAGTATCAACCCGTAGCTGCCGAGCACCTTGAGCGAGGGGGTGAGCAGCGTGGCGAGCGGTTCGCGGTTCAGCATGAGCATGCCGAGGAGCACGCCGGCGGCGAGGAGCGGGAAGGCGAGGTTGACGGCGCGGCGGTTCATCGCTTCGAGCCGCTCGAGGCTGAGCATCTTGAGGTCGAGCGGGTTCGCCTTGGTGCGGAGTCGGCGCGCCTGCACGAGGTACATGGTGCTGGCGAGGAAGGCGACGCTGAGTCCGACGGCGGCGGCGAGGAGCAGCAGGCCGTGGACGGCGCCCCAGAACTTCTCGCCGACGAGCCAGGCGGGGACGGCGGCGTCGTTCGCCCCGCCGGTGGACACGAGCGCGAAGGAGAGTCCGACGAGGCCGACGACGACGGGGAGGACGAAGACGCCCCAGGCCTGTCGGGCGTGGTGGACCGCGCCGTAGAGGCAGAAGATCGCGAGAACCCAGGCGAGCAGGAGGAGCGAGCCGTAGGGCGTGGCGGGCGAGGGATGGTGGATCAGCAGGAAGGCGGAGTGGGTGAGCAGGCCGACGGTGGCGGCGGCGAGGCCGGCGGTGCGGAGCGCGGTGCCGGGCCAGCGCAGCCGCGCCAGCTCCAGGACGAGGGCCAGGAGATAACTGAGTCCGAAGCAGGTATGCGACACGCCTTGCAGCGTGGAGAGCGTCATCGTGCGCGGGTCCGGTCGGTTCGGGCTTTATCCGGGCCGGCCCCGCCGGGCCCCGCGCGGCGGGCTCGACTTCCGCAGTCCGGCTGCGACTGCGGACGCCGATCCCGCCGCGGGACTTCCGAAGTCGCAGCCGGACTTCGGAAGTCGGTTGCCAAATCGGATTCGCGGATCACTTCTCGCCGTAGGCCTTGTAGCGCGGCGCTTCATTGGTCGTCGATCGTCGATACGTGATCTTGATCGAATCGTCGGTCGGGCGCGGGGCGAGCGGCTGGATCGCGTCGTCGGCCTTCGGCATCGGCACGACGCGGCTCGGTCCGCCGTCGTAGCGGTAGGTGCCGTTGTCGCGCAGGTCGAGCGGGATCGTGCGGCTCGAGTCGGCGGTGCCGCCGATGCCGTAGAAGCCGCCCGAATAGTAGCTGGGCACGGAGTAGTAGTAGACGGTCGGCGGGGCGTAGTAGCGCGGGGCGGTGTAGTAGTACACCTGGGGCGCGTAGTAGCGCGGGGCGTAGTAGGTGGAGTAGCCGAAGCTGAAGCCGTGGTACGGGCGGTAGGCGTAGCCGCGGTAGTAGCGGCGGTGGAAGATCGTTTCGGTGTCGTCGGCCGGGGCGGGCGTGGCGACGGTGCGGACTTCGCCGGGCACGTAGCGGCCGAGCCGCTGGGCGGGGTCATCCGCGTGGGCGGTGCCGACGGCGAACAGGCCGACGGCGGCGGCGAGCAGGCGGGTCGCGAAACGGTTCATCGTTCGTCCTCCTCGGGATGCGCGTTTCGATCCCTTCAGTTTATCCGATCGCTACGACCGTTGGAAGCGTTCTCCGGAATCCCGCGCCGATTCGCTTGCGGATCGGCGGATCGCGCACCATAGTCGAGTTGGTTCATTTCTCTCGCCGAAGGCACTATGAAACGCTTCCTCGCGGTCTCGCTGTTCGTCTTCGTGCTGGCGGGGACGCTGGCTCTGAGCAAGGCGGACGACCTGACGATCCTGATGAAGGCGGGCCGGAAAGCGCAGGCGCAGGTGACGGCGGCGATGCCGGAGGGGCGGCGTCTGGCCGGACCGCTCGCGGCATTCCGCGCCGGGGACGCGCTGCCGATCGAGGAGCGCGTGCGATTGCGCATTCGCACCGACAAGCAGATGGTCGGCGCGGACGTGGCGGTGGCCGGCACGGCGAACCCCGGCGAGGTACGGCTGCGCGGCGTGGTGAAGACCGGCGTCCAGAAGGCGCGGGCGGTCGAACTCGCCGCCGGCACGACGGGCGTCGACGCGGTGATCGACGAGCTCGCGATCCCCGAGGCGCCGTGAGTTACCGCCCGACGCGGCGGCCGAGGGCGCGGAGGACGATCGCGAGGCGCCAGCCGACGCCGACGGCGGCGATCGCGAGGAACGCGGACCCGGCGACGAGCGCGGCGAGCGCGCCGTAGCCCGCCAACCATTCCGGGCGCCACTTCGCGGCGCCGACCGATCCCAGCAAGCAGAATCCCGCCAACCAGAGCGCCGCCGACCGATACGGAACCGGCGAATCTTCGGAGTCCGCGGTCGAGGGGGCATCGTCTTCGGTCGCCGCGGCGAGCGGTTCCTGCGGCGCGTCCACTAGGCGCAGCGGTCCGTCCGCGGTCACGAGCCAGCCGCCGGCGATCGGTCGCGCGAGGCCGGCGGCCGGGCGCAGCTCCGGCGGCAGCGCGAGGCGATGCTCCCCCGCGGGCAACGGCACGTTCGCGGCGAGAAGCTCCACCGCGGGCAGCTCCGGGTCGGGCCGCACGGGGAACCGCGTGATGACGACGATGCGCAGCGTCGCGTCGGCGCGGGATTCGACATCGACGAGCCACGTCTTGCGCGCGGCGGAGGAAGACCCATCGACGCCGGCGACGCCGGCCGGCCATTCGACGCGCGTCTCCGCGCCCGGTGGCGGATTCGCGACGGCGAGCGTGAAGGCGTGCGGCCGATTCGAGGCGAGCGGCGCCGCGAGCGTCAGCCGGTGTTCGTAGCCGGCGGGGGTTCGGATCAGCGTCGCCGTGCGCGTCGCGACCGGCGACGCGGCGGGATGACTCTGGAACTTCGGCGCCGGCGTTTTGTCCGCCACCGTGAAGGCGCGTTCGCGGGGGCGGGGCGACGGGAGCCACTTGCCGGCGTTCGACGCGGCGAGCGCAGTCCCATCGACCGGCCGCACGCGCACGGTGGCGCCGGGGATCGCGGGCAACTCGAACGGCGCGCCCGGCGCGTAGGCGGGCCAGGCGCCGAACCACTTCACGGTCGGGTCGCGCGCGTCGGCCTTGAACCAGGCGCGGAGGCGGTTGCCGGCGCGCTCCCAGCCGGCGAGGTCCGCGGCGGCGACGTCCGCAACGACGACGCCCGGCGGCAACTCGCACTCGACGGCGGCGGTGACGCCCGCGGCGGTCGCCGTGCCGGCGACGTCGGCGCGCGCGCCGAGCGACCAGACGAGTTCGTGGCCGGTCGCGGCCGGCGTCGCGGGGCCGCGCAGGAGCGGCCGCGCCGTCGGCGCGTTCGCCCCCTCGCGCCGCAGGGACCGCGTGAGCGTGCGGTCGAATTCGAGTTCGGGCACGGCGGCGAATTCGCGGCCGACGGAATCGGCGGGCACGTCCAGGAGGTGTTCGTTTTGCCAGCTCTCGGCGGCGACGCCGACGAGGCGGACGCCGAGGTGGCTGGCGGTGGTGTCGCCGGTGGCGGTGCGCGGGATCGCGAGCGCGGGGCGCATCGAAGGCCCGGCGCGCGGCACGAGGCGGAAAGTGGTGGCGAGCACGCCGCGCGCCGGCTGCCGCAGGACGAGCGTGGCGCGCGTGCCGGCGGGCGTCGCTTCGAGCGTCCAGTCTTTCAAACCGTTGGCGTCCGGGGTGTCGAGTTCGCGGACGGCGAAGGCGCCGGCGTCCAGGCCGGGGGGGATGTCGAAGACCAGTCGCGTGAGGCTGCCGCGTTCGATCCGGTGGAGGAAGGCCGCGAAGGCCTCGGCGCGCGATTCGGAAAGCGTCCAGACCGTGGCGTCCTGCGCCGCGACGACGGGGGCGACGGCGGTCGCGTCGCGCCAGCGGAGGGCGAGCGCGCCGCCGGCGCCGAGGTCGGCGCGCAGTTCCGGGCGACCGTTCACGGTGGAGATCGTCCGCGCGCCGGCGCGACCGACGAGGTCCGGCGCGCGGCCGTCGGCGGGCAGCGCGAGGACCACGCGCGAACTCGGATGGTCGGGCACGGCACAACGAACTTCCCGACCGGCGGCGGTTTCGACGGCGGGCACGACGAAGACCGCGCCGAGGACGTGCGCGCCGACGCCGGCCACCGCGACGCGGACGCGGCCGGGCTTGGCGGCGTCGGGGAAGGCGGGCGCGCCGTCGAACGTCATCCGTTCGAGCCGGGCGCCGGCGAGGGGGAACTCGAACTCGTGGACGCCGGGGCGCGCGACCGCGAGCCGCCACGTGGCCTCGAAGCGCACGGCGCCGTCGACTTCGGCGCCGGTGTATTCGGCGTCGACGAGCAGGACGGCGAGTCGGTGCGGGGCGGCGAGGTCGGCGAGCCGCTGGAGCGTGGAGCGGGGCGCGAGGACGGCGATTCGATCGGCGTCGGCCACGAAATGAACGGTGACGGCGGGCGGCGCCTGGGCGACTCCGACGCCGAGCGAACAGATCACGACGCTGGCGGCGGCGACCGCGCGGGGGCGCAGGCGCATCGCGAGCCAAGCGATGACGGCGACGGCGAGCGGCGGCGCGAGGAGGAGGGACCAGCCGGGCGGCGCGAGCCAGGTGGCGAGGCCGAGGCCGGCGACGAGGAGGTACGCGACGCCGCGACCGACGCGGCCGATCGTTCGGCGCAGGGCCGGGACGATGCCGAAGCCGAGTACGAGCGCGGCAAGGATGAATCCGGCGGCGCGCACGCCGGCGGTCGGCAGCAACGGCGCGCCCGGCGCGGCCGACTCGGCGAGCGCGGGCCAGGCGCGGTGGTATGGGCCGGTGGACATCGTCGCGCGGATCGGCGGCGCATCGGGCAATTCGGGGCGAACCTCCGCGGCGTGCATCGGCCAACCGGCCACGGGCGGCACGCGATAGCGCACGGCGAACGGCACGCCCTCGGTTCCCGGGTCCGGCACCGGCAGCCGCACGCGCGCCCCGATCGGCGCGTCCACCCATTTGCCCGCGACGCGGATCGACTCCACCTTCGCGCCCGGCGGCAGCGCGATCGGCAGCTCGCGCTCCTTGGCGCTCCGGATGCGGCCGCGCAATTCCACGAGCGCCGCGCCGTCCGGTTCGAGCGCCGCGTCCGCTTCCAGTTCGGCGTACTGCCACGCCTTCGCGGCGGGCTTCGGTCTGGGAAGCTCCGGCGTTTCGGCGCTCGTCGTCGAACGATTCGCCAGCACGAGCGGGAACGGTTCGTCGCGCGAGTACTTCACGGTGGCGAGGCCGGCGTCGGAGAATTCGCCGTCGGTTCGCGTCGACCAGCCGCGCAGGGTCGGCCCCAGTTGAACGGCGAGCGAGCCGTCGCGGCGCGCGGCGCCGACCGGCGCCGGGTTCGCGAGCGCGAGCGCGGCGCGGCCGGCCTCGAAGCGCGGGGCGGGGCCGCGCAGCTCCAATCGCGCCTCGAGCGTGTCGCCCGTGGCGACGGGCTGCGTCGGCTCGATGGCCCAGAGGTCGCCGCCGAGCGGCGCGAGGACGACGGTGGGATCGTCCGGCGCCAGGGACGCGGCGACGGGCGCGAGGCCGGGGGGAACGCGCACGACGAGCCGCGCGAGCGGGCCGCGCGAAACGGCGGCGCGGAACCGCGCCGTCAGCGCCGTGCGCCCCGCCTCGACGCGCCAGTCCATCGTCTCGACGGTCGCGAATTCGGCCGGCGCGCCGCGCGCCCGCAGCGCCGGGGGGCGTCGCGCCGTCGCGGCGTCCGTCGGCAGCGCCCCGCGCAAGACCAGCGAGTAGCCGCGCTCGGTCGTCGCGGCGCGGGCGGCGCGATAATCGCCGGTCGCCAGGCCTTCGAATTTCAAATCCGAAGCGAGCGACAGTTCGATCTGATCCCCCGCGAGCGCGCCGTCCGCCGGATGGATCGACGGCGGCGTCCAGGGTTGCCCGTCGGCCGGGAACGCGCCGGCGGCGGCGATCGCGATCCGCCCGCCGGCGAACGGTTCGCGGAACGCCAGCGTCAATCGATTCGCGTCGACCTTCCAACTCGCCAGCCCCGGGGCCGCGACGTCGGAGACGGCGACGCCGGCGTCGAGCGCGAAGGCGAGGGACGACGGCGCATCGCGGAGGATCGTCGCGTCGAACTCGCAGGCGAGCGCCGCCAGGCCGGGCGAGAGGTCGAACTTCGCGACGCGCTGATACGAGAGCACCGCGGGCGGGCGGCCGGCGGCGGGGCCGCGCACGACGAGATCGAGCGCCGCTTCGCCGCCGAACGCGAAGCGCCAGACGGCGCGGCCACCGGGTCGCGACGTCGGACCGGCGAGGAGGGTGCCGGACCGGGCCGATGGCGCGCGGTCGGCGGGAAGCTCGAGTTCCAGGGTGGCCAGCGGCGCGGCGGGGGCGGCGAGCTGGAAGCGGATCTGCCCCGGCTCTTCGACGCCGCGCGTCGACCAGGCGAAGGCCGCGGAGGAGCGGCCGCCGTGGTCGATCCAAAGCTTTGGGGGTGTTCCGCCGAGCGCGGCGGCGCGGCCGTCGGACCACTTCGCGTCGCGCACGGCGAGCTTGAGCGCGTCGAGCGCGAAGGCGCCGGCGCCGTCGGCGGCGAAGGTCCACTCGGCCGTGCCGGCGAGCGCGTCGTCCGCGAGCGACGCGCGATACTCGGCCCGCAGGAGCTTGGGCGCGACCGGCGCATTGCGCGCGGCGGACTGCACGAGGCGCTCGAATTCCTCGCGGGGGAGGCGGCGGAACGGATCGCCGTCGGGCGCGGCCGGGAGCGGATCGCCGGGGGCGAGCCAGACGCGGCGCAGCGGGAACGGATCGGGCCGTCGAGCCGTTTCGCGCAGCGCGAACTCGTGCGCGCCGAGGGCGAGGGCGAACGCGGACGGTACGGATTGCGCCGACGCGCTCGAAGCGACGATCGTGAGGAGCGCGAGGATCGCGAAGAGGCGCGTCATGGTTTACCCCGACGCGACGGAGGGTTGCAGCGGCGGGGCGGTGCGGTCGGAGCCGGCGAGCGACGCGCCGTTGCGCGAGGGGCGCGGGTTCGCACCGGTCGGCGGCGCCGGCGGCGGCACGGCCTCGCGGCGGAACGTCGACAGATTCTCGACGCGGCGGCGGGCGATGCCGCGCACGAGAGCGGCGAAGCCGAGCGCGATGGCGAGGGCGCACAATCCGGGCAGCATCGCCGCGAGCGCCTGCATCGCCGGCTGGGGCCAGAGCGAACCGCCGGCGATCGCGGTGACGCCGACGAGCGCGACGGCCGGCCCGACGAGGCGCGGCCGGAGGCGCGAGACGCCGAACCCCAGCACGAGCGCGAGCAGCGAGCAGGCGACGACGAACGGCCCGCGCGGCAGCCGCACCACGCGCACCGGCGCCGCGCCGTGCAGCCGCCCCGTGACCGCGTCGTCGATCGGCACG
>CAYVRB010000238.1:803-9836 GCA_964453375.1 uncultured Alcaligenaceae bacterium | reverse complement strand
GTGCTCGCCGAAGTGCTTCTTGAAGATGCCGATGGTGCCCGGCCCGCAGACGTCGTGCGTCATGAGGACGTCGACGTTCACCCAGATATTGTCGCCGGGTCCGACGGCGTCGCGGCCGGCGGCCTTGGCGAGGACTTGTTCGGTCAGGGTCATGGGAGACGGCATATCAAGGCTCCGGGATCGTGCGGTGTCGGATGCGCTATTGTATCGCGCAATGGGATCGCCGATTCGAGTCGAAGTTTAGCCGCGAGGCGGAGTCTTCGGAGCCGAGCGCGGAGGCGACGTCGCGTCGCCGCTAATCGGCCGCGCGCCGCGCGCGGACGCCGAGATACGGATGCAAGAACAGCGCGCCGAGGCACGCGAGGCCGATGGTGGAACTGCGGTCGTCCAATTCCCGATCGCGTTGGTGCCAATCGCCGATCGTCGATTTGAGGATTTCGAGTTCACGTTCCCTCGACCGTTCGGCGAGCGACTTCTGTTCGGCGGTCATGTTGCGAACGACGACGCGGAGCGTGTCGCCGTCGCGGTCGAACCGTGCGGCGCGGTCGCGGAGCCGCTCGAATTCCCCATCCAAGTCGACGCGTTGGACGCTCGCGAAGGCGTACGCGCCGACCGTCAGGACGGAGGCGGCGATCCCGATCGCGAGGAATCGACCGAAGGGAATATTGACCACCGACGCGAAATGCACCGCGACGAGGAACAGCGTCAGCGCGGCGTAGCCGCACGGATCGTTCTTGCCGACGATGGCGACGGCAGCCAACGCGAGCGTGAGCGCGACGAGGATCGTGCAGGCGCCCGAAATCCAGCGTTCGCGTCGATCCAGGACCAGACGGCCGTCGGCGCTCGCGAGCAGCACGACGTTCATGATGTGCTTCGCGAACCAGCTGACGGCGGCGAACGCGACGTAGCCGAGGATCACGATGGCGATCGCGCCCGCGATCTCGGGCATCTGTCGGCCGATCGAATTGAGCATCCGCACCAGCACGATCATGCCGACGATCAGGCCGAACTGCACGCCCGGCGGAAAGCGGGACATCCAGAGCAGGTATTGCAGCACGCGCCGGTAGAACCAGTTCTTCGCCCGCAGCGCTTCCAGCATCCCCTCCTTCGCCCAAGCGGAAGTCGGGTCGAGCCGCAGCGATTCGCGGAAGTGTTCGATCGCCTTCCTCGGTTCGTTCTCGTGCAGCAGCGTCCAGCCGCGGTTGGCGTGCGAATACGCGTCCTCGGGATTCTTCTCGAGCGCGCCCTCCAGCGTCGCGGCCGCATCGGATTTCCGGCCGAGTTTCGTCAGCGCCACGGCCCGCAGATTGAGGCAACGCCGGTCGTCGGGATCGAGCGCGAGGCCGTGGTCGGCGGCTTCGAGCGCGGCATCCCAGCGGTAGCGGCCGACTTCGATCGCGGCGAGCTGGCCGAAGTAGCCGGAGTTCCAGCAGTTGATTTCGATGGCACGACGGATCGCGCGCTCGGCTTCGTCGAGGTTCTCCCGGCGAAGCTGGGCGAGGCTGACGACGAAGTGCGCCCGGTCCTCGTTCGGCGCCAGTTCGACGGCCCGGCGTGCCGTCTCGATCACCTTCGGATCGTTCAGGTTGCATTGGCAGAGGCCCAACAAAATGAACCCTTCGGGATCGTTCGGATCGTCGGCGAGGCGCGCCGTCACCTCGCGGGCGGCGAGGTCGTAGCGGTTCTGTTCGAGGAGGACGCGGGCGCGGGCGAACCGATCCGGTTCCATGATTCACTTCCGCAGGTGCTTGAGGATGTCGTCGTACTGGCCGCCCTGGTTGGAAAACGTGGCGTAATTGCGCGCCGTCGAGAACCATTCCTTCGTCGACGGCTTCACGGTCGCCGCGGCCGCGAGGAGGTCCTTCGTATTCAGAGGCTTCGGCACGCCGAGCTTGATCGCTTCGCGCAACTTCGCCTCGATGGCGAGGTCGATGACGGCCTTCAAATCGGCGCCGGAGAACTGATCGGTCTTCTTCGACACGGCGTCGAAGTCGAGGTTGTCCTGCGGCTTCCCCGAGACGAGCACGCGCAGGATCGAGGCCCGGGCCGGCGCGTCCGGCGGCGGCACGAAGAGGATGCGGTCGAAACGGCCCGGCCGGCGGAAGGCGCTATCGAGGTGCCACGGCGCGTTCGTCGCCGCCAGGATCAGGACACCTTCGTTCGAGGTTGTCACGCCATCGAGTTCGGAGAGGAATTGGTTGATAATCATCCGGCCGGCGCTCTGGCGCAGATCGGAGCGGCTGGCGGCGAGGGCGTCCACTTCGTCGAAGAAGAGGACGCAGGGCCGGTTGCGGCGGGCCTCGTCGAAGAGGGCGTGCAGGTTCTTCTCACTGGAGCCGAGCCACATGTCGAGGACGTCTTCGAGGCCGACGGCGATGAAGGCGGCGTGGACTTCGCCGGCGGTGGCGCGGGCGAGGTGGGTCTTGCCGCAGCCGGGCGGCCCGTACATGAGGATGCCGCCGCCGATCGGCTTGCCGTAGGCCTTGTAGAGTTCGGGGTGCTGGAGCGGGTGGATGATCTTGAGCTGGATCTCTTCCTTGATGGCATCCATGCCGCCGACATCCTTGAAGGACACCTTCGGCTTCTCCAGTCGGCCGGAGACGTCGGGGCCGGCTTCGAAATCGCCGACGGCGATGCGGCCGTCCACGACTTCGCTCTCCTGCGGTATCGCATCGATGCCGAGTTGGGCCGCGAGTTCCGCATCGGCGGCGGACGGATCGGCTTCGATGCCGAGCTTGTAGCGGGCGACGGCGCGCGGCGTGTCGCCATCGCGATATAGGAGTTTCGCGAGTAGAACGTGCGCCGCGGCCGGCGCCTTCGGGTCGCGCACGAGGCTTTCCAGCACGACCATCGCCTGGCTCGGCTTCCCCTGCTGGAAGAAGAGCTTCGCGAGGCCGAACAGGATCGCCGGATCCTGCGGCTTCAGCGCCAACACGGCCTTCCACTCGGCCTCGGCTTCGTCGAAACGGCCGAGGCTCGCGAACGACTCGGCGAGGTGCGACCGCAGCGGCGCGTTGTCGGGGCTGAGCTTCGCGGCCGCGATCAGGCCGGCGAGCGGATCGGGCGAAGGCATGGGTGTCGTCTCAGGCTTTCGGCTGGAATTGCGGGTCGTTGAAGAATTCGGCGAGGGACAGTTCGAATCCGGGTAGTACGTCTCCACCGGTCAGCGTGTCGGAAACATGGAGTAGCGTGAATGTGTCGGGGTCGGTGTAAACGGCGACAGTACGGTCGTCGGGTTCAACGATCCAGACGAGTTGGGTGCCAGCGGCGAAATAGTCCTCGCGTTTGCGGGCGATCTCCGCCTTGGTATTCCCATCGGAAAGAACCTCGATCGCCAAATCGGGTGCGAAATCGGCAACGCTTTGGAGGTGAGCCTCGTCTGTCGGCACGTTCTGCCACGCGGTGAACGATACGTCCGGCAGGCGATTCCGACCGTCCCGCATCCTCATGATCGCGTCGGCACCTCCGATCACGCCGAGCCTTCGAGGGCGAACATAAGCTCCCAAGATCATGATGAGCGTGGCGGCCATCAACGATTCGCGGTATCCCATCGCCTTCTCCACGAGGATCCCGTCAAGGAGTTCCACGAGTGTTTGCGATTCACAGATGCGGATTTGGTCCGCCTCCGTGGCGGTGCCGGGGAAGGGATTCCACAGGATGCGGTCGGGCGGGATGTCGCCGAGTGCGTGGAGGACATCGGCGAGCGTGTCGTAGTTGGCGGCCGTCGCGGGCATGATCGCACCTCGGTGGTCGACGGCATTCTACCCGAATCCTGCCGGGAATCCGAGTAGAACATCGGCATCTTCGGAGGGAAGGCCGTGCCGAACCGACGCGAATTCCTGGCCGCCGCGACGCTGGCGATGGGGGCCGCGTCCCGCGCCGCCGAGCGGAAGCCGACGACATTTCCGATCGCGTGCATGACGCTGCCGTACTCGGCGTTCCCTCTGGCGCGGGCGCTCGAGGGGATCAAGAACGCCGGGTACGCTCACGTGGCGTGGGGCGTGACGCACAAGGAGGACGGGCAGTCCACGCCGGTGATGGCGAAGGACGCGCCGCCGGAGCGGGCGCGCGAGCTGGCCAAGCGATGCCGGGGGATGGGCCTCGAACCGGTGCTGATGTTCAGCGACATCTACCCGGAGCACGCGGACGGATTGAAGGTGTTGGAACATCGCTTGAAGCAGGCATCCGCGGCCGGGATTCCGCAGGTACTCACGTTCGGGCATACGAAGGGCGGGAACCGCGCGCTCTGGATCGAGCGATTCCGCAAGCTCGGCCCGATCGCGAAGGACTTGAACGCGACGCTCGTCGTCAAGCAGCACGGCGGCGAGACCGGCACCGGCGAGGCGTGCGCCGCCATCATGCGCGAAGTGGACCACCCGAACATCGCCGTGAACTACGACGCCGGCAACGTGCTGGACTACCTGGACAAGGACCCGATCCCGGACATCCGCAAATGCGCCGACACGGTGCGGAGCTTCTGCATCAAGGACCATCGCAACTGGCCGAAGGACGAGGATTGCGGCCCCGGCTTCGGCGAGATCGACCACTACAAATTGCTGGAACCGGTCGCGTTCACGGGTCGGACGATCCCGCTGGCGTGTGAGAACATCTTCGCTCCGCTGTTGCCGCGACCGGCGAAGTCGGAGGGGATCGACGCGCTGGCGAAGCGGGCGCGGGAATTCCTGGAGACGGTGATCGCGGGATTGCAGCGATAGCGGGGGACCGTCACCGGTCCCCGATGCCGTACTGCTCGATCTTGCGGTAGAGCGAACTAAGGCCGATGCCCAGCCGCTTCGCCGCCTCGCGCTTGTCCGCCGTCTGGCGCAGGATGCGCTCGATGTGGCGTTTCTCGAAGCGCGCCGTGGCGGCGTTCAGGTCGTCTACGGCCGAGGGATCGTCCGACGACGGCGCGATGTCCGGCGACAGGTCCGCCGGGCGGATCAGCGGGCCATCGCCGAGGATGATCGCGCGCTGGATGGCGTTGTCCAGTTCCCGCACGTTTCCCTTCCACGGGTAGCGCGACAGCAATTCCACCGCCTCGCGGCTTGCGCCGACGAAGCGCTTGCCCATCGCCTTCGAGTGCTTCGCGACGAGATGTTCGACGAACTCCGGGATGTCCTCGCGCCGGTCGCGCAGCGGCGGCAGCGCGATCGTGACGGTGTTCAGGCGGAAGAACAGATCGTCGCGGAAGCGACCGGCCGCAACCTCCTGCGTGAGATCGCGGTTCGAGGACGCGATCACGCGGGCCAGCACCGGCACCGGTTCGTTCGCACCGAGCGGCACGATCTCGCGCTGCTCGATGGCGCGGAGAAGTTTCGCCTGCGTGCCGGGCGGCAGTTCGCCGATCTCGTCGAGGAAGATGGTGCCGGCGCCGGCGTGGACGAACAGGCCGGGCTGGTCGGTGATCGCGCCGCCGTAGGCGCCCTGGACGTGGCCGAAGAGCTGGTTCTCCAGGCTCTCGCCCGGCACGCCGGCGCAGTTGACGGCGAGGAAACGGCTATCGCCGGCCGGATGCGCGAACTTGTGGATCGCCCGCGCGAGCATCTTCTTGCCCGTGCCGCCCTCGCCGAGGATCAGCACCGTGGACGGCGTCGGCCCCACCTTCTGCGCGAGCTGGAGCGCGGCGCGCATGGCCGGGTTCTTCCCCACGATCCAATCGCCGAGGTCGGTCTCGCGATTCAGCTCGCGCCGCAGCCATTGGTTCTCCTGCGCGAGCTTCCGCTGCGCGAGCAGCCGGCGGATCTTCTGCGACACTTCGTGCAGCAGAATCGGCTTCATGAGGTAGTCCGACGCGCCCTTGTGGAACGCCTCGACGGCGCTCTCGACCGTGGCGTAGGCGGTGATGAGCAGCACGAGCGTTTCGGGATTGCTGCGCGAGAGGCGTTCGAGCACTTCGATGCCGTCGAGGCCCGGCAAGTTGATGTCGCAGACGACGAAATCGAACGGCGTCTTCTTGACGGCGGCGAGCGCGGCCTCGCCGCTGCCGGCGACCGCGACGCGGAATCCCTGGCCTTGCAGGTACTCGGCGAGCGTCTCGCGGATCAGCGGTTCGTCGTCCACGACGAGGACGGACGCGGCGTCGGGGCGGATCGGCATCACGTCACCTCGACGGGGCGGAAGCGTTCGCTGGGTTGGACGAACGGCAGCTCGATGCGGAAGGTGCTGCCGCGGCCGGGATCGCTCGCGACGGCGACGGCGCCGCCGTGCTCCTCGACGATCTTGCGGAGGACGAAGAGGCCGAGCCCGGTGCCGTGCCGCTTGGTGGTGAAGTACGGGCGGAAGAGCTTGGCGCGGACGTCGTCCGGGATGCCGGCGCCGTCGTCGCGGACGGCGAGGGCGAGCCGGTCGGCTTCGACGGCGGCGGAAACGACGATCTCGCCTCCCTTTCCGGTGGCGTCGATGGCGTTGAGGACGAGGTTGAAGACGACTTGCACGAGCTGGTCGCGCACGCCGGCGACGGCGGGCAGGTCGTCGGGCACGTCGATGCGGATGCGGCGGTTCTTGCCGCCCTTGTAGTACTTGGCGATGTCGAGCGCCTCGCGGACGATCTCGCCGACGGAGACGGTGCCGCGCTGGGAGCTGGCGGGGCGGCTGAAGTTCACGAGTTCGCGGAGGATGGTCTGGATGCGGGCGAGCTGGCCGGCCACCTGACCGAGGCGCGTGCGCGTGTAGTCGTCGAGGTCGCGCGTTTCGAGCATCTGCACGAGGGTGCTGATGGACGTGAGCGGGTTGCCGACCTCGTGGGCGATGCCGGCGGCGAGCAGCCCGAACGCGGCCATCTTCTCCTGGTGGAGTACCTGCGCCTGCGATTCCTCCAGTTCGCGGGTGCGCTCGGCGATGCGGGTTTCCAGTTGGTTCTGGTGTTCCTGGAGTTCGGCGTTGAGCGCCCGAAGGCGCTCGCCGGCGCGGCGGAGGAGCTTCGCGAGGCCGCTGGCGGCCCACGCGACCCAGACGAGCACGACGACGAGGAAGGCGACCGCGAGCGGATCGCGCGTGCCGCTCGGCTGGGAGAGGTACAGCGCGCCGTAGCTGAGGCAGGCGAGGCCGCAGTTGACGAACGTGGTGGCCTGCGAGAAGCGGATCGCGCTGCAGACCAACGACAACAAATAATAGAAGCGGAACGGGCTTTCGAGGCCGCCCTGGAAGTAGCAGAGCAGCCCGATGAAGAGGCTTTCCATCACGGCGATGACGAGGGGATGATCGCGGAGGAAGATGCGGCGTCGCGTGAAGAAATAGGTGTCGAGGAAGGTGAAGCCGAGGCCGAGCGCCAGGATCAGGTTCAGGGGCCAGTGGTCGGCGGCGGGGGAACCGACATTCGCGAGGACGGCGCCGACCACGAGGCCGAACCAGCGCATGAGCACGGCGATCGACTCGGCGGCGAGGTCCCAATCGGGATCGGCCGGCGTCGGCGCGTAGCGGGCGAGGAGCGGGCGCAACATACCGTCAATGTACAGTTCCGGCGGCGGGACTAGGATAAGGGGCGCCCCACCAAACCCCCGGAGTTTTCCCGATGCTCACGCGCCGCCAGATGCTGCAAGCCTCCGCCGTCCTCGCGATCCCGTCGCTGGCGGCCGCGCAGGACAAGACCGCGGGCTTCACGCTGCCGAAGCTGCCCTACGCCACCGACGCGCTCGAACCGCACATCGACGCCGAGACGATGACGATCCACCACACGAAGCACCACCAGGCCTACGTGACGAACCTGAACGGCCTGCTGGAGAAGAACGCGCCGGACATGCTCAAGAAGCCGATCGAAGACGTGCTCACGCACTTGAATGACCTCCCGGAGATGGCGCGCGGCGGCGTGCGGAACAACGGCGGCGGGCACTGGAACCACACGTTCTTCTGGAACGTGATGGCGAAGGCCGGCGGCGCCCCGAAGGGGGACCTGCTCAAGGCGATCGACGACTCGTTCGGCTCGCTGGACAAGTTCAAGGTGGCGTTCAACACGGCCGCGGTCGGGCGTTTCGGCAGCGGCTGGGCGTGGCTCGTGCCGGGCAAGGACAAGCCGCTCGCCGTGACGAGCACGTCGAACCAGGACAACCCGCAGATGGCCGGCGGCGCCACGCCGATCCTCGGCGTGGACGTGTGGGAGCACGCGTATTATCTGAAGTACCGCAACCTGCGGGCGAAGTACCTGGAAGCGTTCTACAACGTCGTGAACTGGGACGCCGTGGCCGAGAACTTCGCGAAGTCGAAGAAATCGTAGGCGTCCGACCGGCCCGCGGACGGTCGTCAGCGGGCCACCTTCGGTTCATTCCAGCGGGGCGGGGCCGTCGTCGATGCCGGGAATGACGAGGAACAGCCCGAACCCGTTGATCGTCAAGCAGACCGCGAGGGCGAACATGACGAAGCTGACGATGAAGGCCCAGCGCTTCTCCGCGAGCATGGCGACCGACGACAGCACGATCGCCAGTTGATAGGCCACCTCGGCGAAGTCGAAATACGGGTCCTTTCGTTCGCAGCGGTTCAGCTTGACGCGGACTTCCTTCAACTTCTCCTTGCCAGCCTCGTTGATTTTGCGCGCCTTCTCGGCGAGTTCCTCCTTGTCGGCCTTCATCCGGGCCTCGTCCTTGATGTACTGGGCGAGTAGTTCGTCCTTGAACGGGGGGAAGTTCGGGTTCCCCTTCTTCTCGAACTCGAGCTGCGTGCGCTCGTTCCGGTACAGCGATTCGCGGGTCGATTTCGACTGGAACTGGTTCCAGATGTTGAATTCGTCCTGCCGGGCGAGATTCTCGGCGAGCGTTTCGTTCTGCTTCATCATGAGCATTTCCTTGGCGGCGTTCTGCCCGCCGAAGGACGAGACGGCCAGCCCGACGGCGTAGATGGCCACGAACAGCGCGACGACCTTGAGGAACGGGTCTTCGGCCTTGTCCTTCACGTCTTGCGGGTTGGGGACTTCCACGTCGGCCATGGCGGACTCCTGGAAAGCGGCGGATGCGGACCAGATTAGCGGTCGGCGGGATCGAAGTTAACCGATTTACCCGATCTTGACACTTTTTTCACCCGTCGGTATTCGCCCCTCCTTCGCGC
>CAYVRB010000238.1:0-793 GCA_964453375.1 uncultured Alcaligenaceae bacterium | reverse complement strand
GCGGAGAGCGAGAACATCCTGCTTGCATTCGACCGCGCACGGATCGCGCCCGGATCGAAGGGGAGTTGACCGATGACCGTCCGCCCCGCCCGCGTGGGATTGCTGGCACTGGCGATGATCGTGGCCGGCTACGCCGTCCGCGACCTGTCCGCCGGCGAATCGCCGCTCGGCAAAATCGTGGCGGACATCGTTCCCGTCAACAATCGCCTGCATCCGAAGGATCACATCCTCGCCCAGATGAAGACGCGCGTCGGCAAGGCTTACGACGACGCCACCATCAACGAAGACGTCCGCCGCCTCATCGCCACCAAATGGTTCGCCCCCGGCGGCGTGCAGATCGAAACGTCGGTGTCGAACGACGGCAAAGTCACGGTCTACGTCCAGGTCGTCGAACTCAACAACGTCGTCCGCGAGGTGAAGTTCGTCGGCGCCCAGCACATCGGCAACGACACGCTCCTGCAGCTCACCGGCATCCGCAAGGGGAGCGCGCTGAACCCCGCGTTCAACGAGGCCGCCGCGCAGATCATCGAGAACAAGCTGAAGGAGGACGGCCGCGCCTACGCCACCTGCCGCGTCGTCGAGGGGACGAAGGTGGAGGACACGCGCGTCGTCTTCCAGATCGTCGAGGGGCCGAAGGTGAAGGTCAGCCGCGTGTCGATCCGCGGCTGCAAGCAGACCTCCTCCGGCCGCGTCGCCACGCAACTGACGATCTCCGCGCCGGTCTACGGCCTCGTGCGCTTCCTCAACGACAAATACAACCCGATGCAGGTGGAAGACGACAAGAAGAAGGTGA
>CAYVRB010000237.1:0-9909 GCA_964453375.1 uncultured Alcaligenaceae bacterium | reverse complement strand
ATCCTGCTCGAGAAGGCGCGCTGCTCGTACGTCGTCGAGAACAACGTCGTCAAGATCACGACGACGAAGCGCTCGAAGGGCCGGCTGATTACGAAGGTCTTCCACGTGATGGACCTGGTGACGCCGATCCCGGAATATGGCCTGTCGCCGCACCATACCTTCGCGGGCGCGATGGCCGCGAAGAACGGCGTCGCCGGCCTGCCCGGCGCGCAGCAGTCCGGCCCCACGCCGTCCATCCCGAACAGCGGCATCAAGGGCGGCGAACTCGTCAGCAACGGCCTCGGCCTGCCCGGCTCGAACGGCGCCCTGCCGAACGTCTCGGGCGTGATCCAGAACACGAACGAGGGCCGCGGCCAACTGGCCATGTCCCCGCAGCGGGGCGCCTATAGCCAACAGCTCATGAAACTCGTCACGGGCATGGTTCGCCCGTACTCGTGGAGCGAGCTTGGCGGCAACGGCAACCTCTCCTACTACGACATCGGCGGCGCGCTCGTCGTCAACCAGACGGCCGACGTGATCGGCGAAGTCCAGCAACTCCTCGATTCCCTCCGCCGCCTACAGGACCTGTCGGTGTCGGTGGAAATCCGCGTGGTCAGCCTGTCGGAAGCGTTCTTCGAGCGGGTCGGCGTCGACTTCTCGATGAACATCAAGACGAACAACACCACGCTGGAGCGGGAATTCGCGACGAGCCAGTTCCGCCCGCAGCCGTTCCTGAACGACATCAACAGCCGGGGGATCGTCGGCTTCTCGCCGGCGACGAGCTTCACGTCCGACCTGGACGTGCCGATCCGGCCGTCGAGCTTCGGCCTGAGCCTGCCCCCGTTCGGCGGCTACCAGCCGAGCCTCGGGCCGACCACCAACGGCGGCCTCTCGCTGGGCCTCGCGTTCCTCAACGACATCCAGGTCTACATGTTCCTGGAAGCCGCCCAGGGGAACCGCCGCGTGAACATCATGCAGGCGCCGAAGATCACGATGTTCAACGGCCAGACCTCCACGATCTTCGTCGGCGACATGTCGTTCTTCACGACCGGCCTGCAAGTGCTCAACGTCGGCGGGCAGTTCGTCTACCTGCCGCAGAACACGGCGATCCCGATCGGCCAGGGCTTCAACCCGCAAGGGACCGGCTCGTCGAGCGGCGTGAGCGTGACGGTGCAGGCGGTGATTTCGTCCGACCGCCGGTTCGTGCGGCTGAACCTGACGCCGACGCTGACGGCCCTGGCGAGCGCGAACGTGCCGCTGTTCCCGATCACGACCTTCGTCACGCCGGTGTTCGAAGGCGGCTCGCAGGGCCAGCCGATCCCGTTCACGCAGTTCTACCAGCAGCCGTCGTTCACGGAAATTTCCGCCCAGACGACGGTGGCCGTGCCGGACGGCGGCACCGTGCTGCTCGGCGGCCTCAAGACGATGGCGCAGGGCCGCAACGAATTCGGCCCGCCGGTCCTCGCCCAGGTGCCGTACCTGAACCGGTTGTTCAAGAACATCGGTATCGGCACGGAAACCCGGCACGTGATGCTGATGGTCACGCCGCGGATCATCATCAACAGCGAAGAAGAGCTCCGTCAGACCTCCGATCAAGGCATCGGCGGCAACTGATCGGGGCGAAGGGAAACGCGACCGGCGGGAGGGCCACCCCTCCCGCCGGTTTTGTTTTGGATCGAGACGCGATGCGCGGGCGGTGTCGATTCAACGGATGGCGAACATGTCGTGTGGAATGAGATGAAGACTTGATGGCCACGAAAAGGCACGAAAAGCCACAATAAGTGGAAGACTTCGTGCATTGAGCGATTCGCAAAGTCGATGGACGCGTTTCCCTTTTTGTGTCTTTTCGTGCCTCTTGGTGGCAATCTTCTTCGAGAGTTCCATCGACTCGGAATTGTGAAAACGTTGTCGCGCTCCGGCCGGAACGCGAACTCCGATGAATCGAAAGCTCGACGTCCGGCCTTCAACTCCCGACGGCGAATGTGTCGTGTGGGATGAGATGAAGACTTGATGGCCACGAAAAGGCACGAAAAGCCACAAAAAAAGCAGAAGACCTAAAGGGACGAGCGATCCGCAAGGTCGATGGACGTTTTCCTTTTCGTGACTTTTCGTGCCTCTTTGTGGCCAAACTCTTCGAGAGTTTCAATGAATCGGACGCGCTCGCCGTGTCCGGTCATCGTCGCACTTGAACTACTCTAAATCCTTCACCGGACTGATTCGGCGCGGAAGTTCGGGACGAGCAGCGGCGGGCCGAGCGGGGCGCCGATCGCGGTCGCGAGGCGGACGATCGCCCGCAAGCCCGGCTCCTCGATGCGCGCGAGCGCCTCGTCCACGTCCACCCATTCGCGGGTGCGCTCCCGGAACTCCGGCCAGGTGGGGTGTTCGAGCGTCACGTCCATGGCGAAAACGCTGACGAGATGGGAGCGGCCGAGTTTTTCGTAGTGGTAGCTGCCGAGGGAGGCGGGGCGGAGGACGCCGACGAGGCCGGCCTCTTCCCAGGCTTCGCGTTCGGCCGCTTCGAGCGGTGTGCAACCCGGATCGATGCGGCCCTTCGGGACGACCCACCGCGCCCGGCGGCGCGAGGTCACGAGGCAGATCCGGCCATCGCGGACGGGCAGCGCGGCGGCCTGGAGCAAATGGTCTGGCATTCGTGCCTTTCAAATCCTGGAGAGACTTCCCCTCTATCAAACGTAAAACACCCCGGGGCGTGCAACGCCAAAACCTCGAATTTCCCCAATTTCCCACGAATTCGGAACGCCCTCATGTCGGTGGAACTCACGGTGCGGCAGGTCATGCAACCGGAACCGATCGCGGTTCCGCCCGACGCGCCGATCCGCGACGTGCTCCGCACCATGAACCGCAACCGGATCGGAGCCGTGCTCGTCGTCCGCGACGACGGCAAGCTCGTCGGCATCTTCACCGAACGCGACCTGCTCAAGCGCGTCATCACCGCCATCCCCGGCTGGCGGGAATATCCCGTGTCCGACTGGATGACGTCCGACCCGTACACCATCGCCGCCGACGTGGGCTGGGACGACGCCGTCGGCATGATGACCAAGCTGCGCGTGCGGCACCTTCCCGTCGTGCAGGGGGGCAAACTCCTCGGCCTGATTTCGTCCCGCGCGCTCATGAACCGCCGGGCCGAGTTCCTGGATCAACGCGTCGAGGACCGCACGCGCGAGTTGAAGCGGGTGAACGAGGAGTTGCTGGCGCGGGACGCGGAGACGGCGTACAACATGCGCGCGGCCGGGCAGTTCCAGAACAAGCTGCTCCTGCCGCACGCCCCGCCCGATTGGTCGGAGTTGGATTGGGGCGTCCACTTCGCGCCGCTGGACCACCTCGGCGGCGACTACTACGACTTCGCCACGCCGGACGCGGATCACCTGGGCATCCTGATCGCCGACGCCAGCGGGCACAGCATCCCGGCCGCGATGGTGGCGATCATGACGCGCATCGCCTTCGCCGACGTGGCGAACACGACGACCAAGCCGGGAGAGGTGCTCGGCGCGATGAACCATCGCCTCCAGGGCCTCGCCGGCGAACGGTTCGTCACCGCGTTCTACGGGGTGCTGAACCGCAAGACGCGCCTTTTCCGCTACGCGACCGCCGGCCACCCGCCGCCGCTCCTGTTCCGCGGCGAGTCGAACGAAGTCCGCCCCCTGTCCGCGCAGGGCTTCCTCCTCGGCGTCATGCCCGACGAGGTCTATTACGAGAAGCAGATCGAAGTGAAGCCCGGCGATCGGATCGTCTTCTACACGGACGGCGTCACCGAAGCCCGCAACGCCATCGGCGAGCAGTTCGAGACGGATCGCCTGATCCAGTGCGTGACGAACCACGGCCGCCAGCGCTCCGCCGACGTGGTGGCGCACCTGCTCGATTGCCAGCGGGCGTTCTGCGACGGCCATCCGTACACCGACGACGTGACGCTCGTCACCGTCGGCCTCGGCGCCGCGGCGTTGAGCTAGGACCGGCCGCAGGCTCCGTGTTAGGATGAAGGCGGCGATTCGTTTCCTTCGGGAAGGAGTCTGGCCGTGGCGCTAGCTCGTGGAATGATCGCGTGGATCCTCTTCGTCGCCGTCGCATCGGCGGCCGATCCGCCCAAGCCGACCGAGGCCAAGCCCGATCCCGACAAACTCGTTCGCGATCTCGGCAGCGCCGTCTTCGCGGAGCGGGACAAGGCCTCGCGCGAACTCTGGAAGCTCGGCCGCGTCGCGCGGCCGGCGATCGAGAGGGCCGCCAACAGCGACGATCCCGAAGTCGCCAAGCGCGCCGCCGACATCCTCGAGAAGTTCGATTGGGGCATCTACCCCGACACGCCCGCGGCGGTGCTGAAGCAGATCAAGGAATTTCGCTCGAACGATTGGAACCGGCAATCGCCGGCGCTCGCGGCGCTCGCGGACCAGGAACCGCAGGGCGTCGAGACGATCGGCCTCCTTCTCGCGCACGTGACCGAATCGGAGCGGCGCGTCGGCTTGTTCGGCGAAGTCCTCGTGCTCGCCCGCGATCGGGTGCCATCCTTGATGCAACGCGGCGGATGGGCGAAGGCCGAGGCGTTCCTCGCCGTCGCCGCGAGCGGGCCGAACCCGGAAGCGTGGCTCGATTACGCGGAGTTCCAGGCGCGGCGCGGCCGAACGGCACCGGCGATCCAGAACTTGGAATCGCAAGCGAAGGTGCCTGGCGAGCGCGGTCGGGACGCCGCGCCGGCGCTCGCCGTACTCCAGCATCGCGCCGGGCAATCCGCCGAGGCGGCCAAGCGGCTGCGGGCGATTCCGGCCGAATCGCGGCCGGCGCACCTGTTGCCCTCGTTGCTTGAAGACGCGGGGTTGTGGAACGAGTTGTCCGCCGATCCCGATCCGAACGAAGGTCCGCCGAACGTCGGGTTGAATTTCTTCCGCGCCCGCAAGGGTGGGCTGAAGACTAAATCCGTCGAACTGCTCGCGGAATTGAAGCGCGTGGGCGTGGAGGCCGATCGCGAGTCGGCCGCCGAGGCGGGGCTGGCGCTCCTGCTCAACGGCTATCCGCTCGACGGCATCGCCGCGCTGCGGGAGAAGAAAGCGCATCCGCGCCTGCTCGCGGACGTCTACGCCGGTCGGCTGATGTTCCCCGAGGTGCTGGCCCTCCTCGGCGAGGGCGCGCTCGCGAAGGAACTGGAGGACGAAGACCAGGCGCGCGACCGGCTGTACTACGACATGCGCAAGGCGCGCGTCTTCGCCCAGATCGGCCGCAAGGACGACGCGGTGCAGCTCTTCCACCGCATCCACGCGGCGACGAAGGCGCGCGACCACTATCTCCTCCGCGAACTGCTGCGGGCCGAGTTGCGGGCCGGGTACTTCGATCTCGCGTGCGAGCACGCCGGCACGGCGATCGAACAACTCGACCGCAACGGCGACTCGTTCCACGCGCAGCCGGAACCGTTCGAGCTGGTGTTCGAGGAGGACGCGGAGGCGGCGCTCGGATTGTGGCGGGCGTTCCGCACGACGGCGCCGACGAACGGCGAGGCGGCCGGCGCCACGATGCGCCGAATTCGGAAGCTGCTGGTCGGCAAGGCCGACGCGAACGAGGCCGCGGTCGCCCGCGCCGCGCTCGACGCCCACGCGGCGCCGATGGTGGAACAGCGGTCGCTGGCGGATCGCGTGCGCGAGCGGCGCGCCCGCGCCGCGCTCGCCCGTCGCACCGAGGATTGGGTCGAAGTCGAGAAGCAATTGCGCGAGGCGGTTCGCCTCTGGAGCCTCGACGCGAACGGCCAGGCGCGTTCGCCGTACGAGATTCGCGAGCAAACGAACGCCGCTTCGCCCGGTCCGCGGGCGTGGCTCTTCAACACGAACGAAACGTTCAAGATCGCCGTCGACCTCGGCGAGTTCCTGATGGAGCGGAACCGGCCGGCCGACGCCGCGCTGGTGTTTCACGATTGCTGGAAACAGTACCCGAATAATCCGATCCCGCTCTATCTCTCCGGCCGGGCGCTCGTCGCCGCCGGCCAGGCGGACGACGGCGCGAAGCGCATCGACCTCGCGCACGCCGTCGCCCTCGGCGACGCGCAGTCCCGCGGCCGCTTCCTCCACGAACTCTGCGAGCGCGGCCTGATGGCGGACGTCCGCCGTGCCCGCGACGACGCGGCCCGCTGCGCCTGGTACTGGACCCCCTACCGCGGCAACGTCTGGAACGCGATGGCGCGGGCGTCCCACGTCCTGAAGGAGCACGAGGCCTCGGCGGCGGCCATCGAGCGGAACATGCACTTCCTCCTCAAGACGCCGAACGTCGTCTTCGTCGACGGCGTGGGCTACGTGACGGTGCCGGCGAGCGTGCGCGGCAGCCGCGCCCGCGCGATGCTCGCCGAGGGGAAAACCGATGCGGCGTTCGCCGAAGCGAAGGCGATCCTGCAACTGCTCCCCGGCCAGACGGAATTCCTGACCGCGATCGTGCCCGAGTTCGAGAAGGCCGGCGGGAAAACCGAGGCCGACGCCCTCTTCGCGATCACGTGGACGACGCTTCGCACGCTGCGGGAACAGAACCCGGAGAGCGCCTGGATCCCCGCGACGATGGCGTTCGCCGCCGCAGGCTGCCGCCGCGAACTGGACGAAGCGTTGAAGCTGGCGACGCTGGCGGTCGAACGCGAGCCGGACGTCCGCGGGCACCGAGAGACCTTGGCGGAAGTGCGCTTCCGTCGCGGCGAGCGCGCCGAGGCGGTGCGGATCGGCGAGGACCTGCACAAACTCGACCACCGCAGCGGCTACTACAAGCGGCTGCTCGAACGCTACAAGTCCGCGGACTTCGGCAGCCCGCTGCCGCTCTCACCGGAAGATGGATGAAGATGTTTAGCCACGAAGAGGCACGAAAAGACACGAAACAAAAGGCAAAATCAGATGTCTTCCGATCGTTGAAATTCTTCCTTTTTGTGACTTTTCGTGCCTTTTCGAGGCCATTCTGGACTTCTCGCGAACTCACTTCTCGATCGCGATCGTGTACACGTCGGTGCCGCCGTCGCGCGTCGAGAGGAACGCGAGCGTCTTGCCATCGGCGCTCCACGTCGGCGACGTATCCTGCGCCGCGTGGCTCGTAAGGTTCCGCGAATTCTTTCCGTCGGCGTCGACGAGCCACACGTCGTAGTTCCCGCCGCGATTCGAGACGTACGCGAGGCGTTTCCCGTCCCGGCTCCACGCCGGCCAGCCGTCGAGGTGGTCGCCATCGGTCAGCTTTGTCACGTCGGAGCCGTCGGCCTTCATCGTGTAAATCTTCTGCCGGCCCGATCGCGCGCTGGCGAAGGCGATGCGCTTCCCGTCGGGGCTCCACGCCGGGTGCAGGTCGTAGGCCACTTCGCTCGTCAGGCGCTTCTCGTCCTTCCCCTCGGCGTCGACGGTGTAGAGTTCGGGGTTGCCGTGGCGCGTGCTCACCCACAGGAGGCGCTTGCCGTCGGGGGAGAAGCGCGGCGATTCCTCGAACGCCTTGTGTGGCACGATCGTCTTGTCGTCGCTTCCGTCCGCGGCGCAGTGGTGGATGCGCAGCTTGCCGTCGGTCCCCTGCAGTTCGTCGAAGACGTAGGCGATCCGCTTGCCGTCGGCGGTCCAGCATCCGTCGAAGTGCGGCATCATGTGGTTCGGCAGCAGCCGCTTGGCGTCCTTCCCCTCGGCGGTCATCGTCCAGACCGCCATCTTCCCCTCGTGGATGCGCGTGAGCAGGAACGCCTTGCCGTCCGGCGACCATTGCAGGTGCTGCTTGAATCCGCCGTCGGCCGTCACGCGCGCGGGATCGGCGGCCGCGAGTGCGGGGAGAAAAAGGATCGACAGAACGAGCGCGCGCATCGTGTCCGGCCCCCGCGATTCCGTACAACGCCCCGGCACCGTCGCGTCCATCACCGGAGCCGTCATGTTCCAGATTATTCAGTTTATCCTCTCGCTCTTCGGCGCGGGCACCAAGGCGAAAATCATGGACGCCATCACCGGCAGTCTCTTCAAGGGTGCGACCGGCGCCGCCGCCGGCGGACCGCTCGGCGACATGATGAAGCAGTTCCAGGACAAGGGCCTCGGCAACATCTTCGGCTCGTGGGTCGGCACCGGCGCGAACCAGGCGATCGACCCGAATCAACTGCAATCGGTGCTCGGCGAGGAGAAGATGCGCGAGATGTCCGCGAAGACCGGCCTCGCCGCGCCGGACCTGGCGAAGGAGCTCGCGAAGTACCTGCCGACGATGGTGGACCGGATGACGCCCGGCGGCCGCCTGCCGGGCCAGTGAGCGGTCACACGTCGAAGCGCACGCCCTGCGCCAGCGGCAGGGCGCTCGAATAGTTCACCGTGTTCGTCGCGCGGCGCATGTACGCCTTCCAAGAATCGGAGCCACTCTCGCGGCCGCCGCCAGTCTCCTTCTCGCCGCCGAACGCCCCGCCGATCTCGGCCCCGCTCGTCCCGATGTTCACGTTCGCGATGCCGCAATCCGAACCGGCGGGCGACAGGAACCACTCCGCTTCCTTCAAGTCGTTCGTCAGTATCGCCGACGCCAACCCTTGCGGCACGCCGTTCTGGATCGCGATCGCTTCGGATAGCTCCCGATACTTCATGACGTAGAGGATCGGCGCGAAGGTCTCCTCGCGGACGATCGGCGCGGCCGCGTCGATCTCGACGATCGCCGGGCGCACGTAGTGCCCCGCGCGCGGGACGCGCTCGCCACCGAAGACTTTTCCGCCGCTCTGGCGGGCCGATGCGAGGGCCGCCTGCATTGCGTCGAAGGCCGCGCCGTCGATCAACGGGCCGACGAGCGTGACGGATTCGAGCGGATTCCCGACCGGTAGTTTTGAATAAACGGTCTTCAACCGCTCCACGAGATTCGCGGCAATCGATTCGTGAACGATGAGCCGGCGCAGGCTCGTGCAGCGCTGGCCGCAGGTGCCGACGGCGGCGAAGACGATCGATCGCACCGCGAGTTCGAGATCGGCCGACGGCGCGACGATCATCGCGTTGTTGCCGCCGAGTTCGAGCAGCGACCGGCCGAGCCGGTTCGCCACCGCCACGCCCACGGCGCGGCCCATGCGCGTGGACCCCGTCGCCGAGACGAGCGGCAGCTCCGGCGCGGCCGCGATCGCCTCGCCCACGTCCGTCCCTCCGACGATCAGGCACGCGACGCCGTCGGGCACTTCCGGTATCTCCTTCAGCACCTCGCAGACAATGGCGTGCGTGGCGAGGGCGCACAGCGGCGTCTTGGGCGAAGGCTTCCAGACGATCGGGTCGCCGCAGGCGAGGCCGAGCATGGCGTTCCACGCCCACACGGCCACGGGAAAGTTGAACGCGGTGATGACGCCGACGGGGCCGAGCGGGTGCCACTGTTCCATGAGCCGGTGCCGCGGTCGTTCGCTGGCGATGGTCAGCCCGTGGAGTTGCCGCGAGAGGCCGACGGCGAAATCGCAGATGTCGATCATCTCCTGCACTTCGCCGAGGCTCTCCGAGACGATCTTGCCGGCCTCCCAGCTCACGACCTGCGCGAGGAGTTCCTTCTTTTCGCGGAGCTTCGCGCCGATGCGCCGCACGAACTCCCCGCGCACCGGGGCGGGGACCGTTCGCCAGGTTTGGAATGCGGATGCGGCCGCTTCGAGAACCGGCTTGAGGTCGGCCGCCGTCGCCTGCGGGAACGATGCGAGGAGCGAGCCGTCGATGGGCGAATGGACGTCGAGCGTCCCGCCGGTGCCGGCGATCCAGCGGCGGCCGATGGCAACGGCGGAATGCGAAGGGACGGCCAGGGAAGCGAGAACGTCGTTCAAAGGGGTCGGCATGGCAGTCCCGAAGCTGAAGGGGAGCGTGCCATATTCTACGCGAGTGATTTCATATAGCTGCCGGCTTGCCGGCAGTGCGGTTGCGTTCCCTTCGGCGTTCTGCCGGCAAGCCGGCAGCTAACAGTACAGCGCGGTTTTAGATTCTGCATCTAGGCCGCCGTTTCTTGTGGGAC
>CAYVRB010000236.1:0-9910 GCA_964453375.1 uncultured Alcaligenaceae bacterium | reverse complement strand
CCCCCCCCCCCCCCCCCCCCCCCCCCCCGCCCCCCCCCCCCGCCCCCCCCCCCCCCCCCCCCCCCCCCCCCCCCGGCCCTCATTTTTCGGTCATTCGCCATTCGCCATCCCTCACTCCCACCCCGGCCCTCCCCCTTCAAGGGGGAGGGAGAATAAGTCGCGGAATGATTCGAGATTACGACTCGAATTCGACTCCCCGGAACTTCGCATAGGCCGCGCGTACAATGCCCCCATGTCGTCGCACGCGCTCCGCCGGTACGCCCTGCTCTCCATCGCCGCGGCGATCGCCACGATCGGGATGAAAACGACGGCGAGCGCGCTCACCGGCTCCGTCGGCCTCTTTTCCGACGCCCTCGAATCGGGCGTGAACCTGCTCGCCGCCGCGACCGCCTACGTCTCGCTCCGCTACGCCGCGCGGCCCGCCGACGAAACGCACACCTACGGCCACGAGAAGATCGAATTCTTCGCCAGCGGTCTGGAAGGCCTCTTGATCCTGCTCGCGGGGATCGGCACGATCGCCTACGCCGTCGATCGGATGATCGATCCGAAGCCGCTGCGCGATCTGGAGGTGGGCACGGGCCTGGCGCTCGCCGCCGCCGCCCTCAATCTCGTGGTCGCGAGAATCCTGTTGAAGGTCGGCCGCCGTTCGCGTTCGATCGTGCTGGAATCGGACGGGCACCACCTGATGGCGGACGTGTACACGTCCGCGGCCGTCGTAGGCGGATTGGGGTTGGTCGCGCTGACGGGCGTGGCGTACCTCGACCCGCTGCTCGCGATCGCCGTCGCGCTGCACATCCTCGCCACCGGCGTCCGGTTGGTGCGCCGGTCGTTCAACGGATTGATGGACCACGCCCTGCCGCCGGAGGAACAGGGCCGGCTGCGCGCGGCGATCCGCGCGGCGCTGCCCCCCGGCACCGATTTCCACGCCCTGCGCACGCGCCAGGCCGGCGCGAAGACCTTCGCCGAGTTCCACCTGCTCGTGTCCGGGGATTCGACGGTGCGGGCCGCGCACGACCTCGCGCACCGCGTGGAGGACGCGCTGCGCGGTACGATGCCCGATCTCGCGGTCACGATCCACGTCGAGCCGATCGACGAACCGTCGTCGTGGGAATCGGTGGAATTGGCGCGACTGGGCGAAGCGGACGCGCCCGCGGAGGCGCGCCCGTGATTGCGATCCTCGACGAACCGGCCGTCCGCACCGTCGCCCTCGGCACGGCGGCGATCGGCGCGCTCGCCGGGTTCGTCGGCACCTTTGCGGTCGTCCGCCGCCAGAGCCTGCAGGGCGACGCGATCTCGCACGCGGCCCTGCCCGGCCTCGCGCTGGCGTTCCTGCTCGGCGCGCGGTCGCCGATCTTCCTGCTCCTCGGCGCCGCCGTCGCGGGCTGGGTGGCGATAGCGCTCGTCGGGGGCCTCGCGCGCAGCCGGCGGGCGAGCTTCGACACGGCGCTCGGCGGCGCGCTCGCGGTCTTCTTCGGCGTCGGCCTCGCGCTCCTCACCGCCATCAAGAAGCACGTGCCCGACGCGACGCGGCACGGGCTGGAGCGCTATCTCTTCGGCCAGGCCGCGATCATGGACGACGCCGACGTGCTCGTCGTCGCCGCCGTCGGCGTCTTCTCGCTCGGCGTCGTGCTCGCGCTCTGGAAGCCGATCCAATTGCTCTGCTTCGATCCCGATTTCGCCACCGTGCAGGGCTGGCCGGTGCGGCGGTTGGACGCGCTGCTCGCGGCGCTCGTCGTGCTCGCCGTCGTCACGGGCCTGCAGGCGGTGGGCGTGGTGTTGATGAGTTCGCTGCTGGTCGCGCCCGCCGTCGCGGCGAAGCAGTGGCGGAACCGGCTCGGCCCGATGGCGGCGCTCGCCGCCGCGTTCGGCGCCCTCGCCGGCTTCGCCGGCACGCTCGGCAGCCACTGGCTCTCGCAAGACAACCGCACCGTGCCCACCGGCCCCGTCATCGTGCTGGTGGTCACGGCCATCGTCGCCGTCTCGCTCGCGCGGTCGCTGGTCGCGCGCCGCGTCTTCGCTCCCGAGGGGGTGGCGCCATGATCGACACGATGCTCGTGATGGCGGCGGTCGCCGCGGCCTGCGCCGTGCCCGGCGTCTTCCTCGTCCTCCGCAAGATGGTGCTCGTCGGCGACGCGATGAACCACGTGCTCTTGCTCGGCATCGTGCTTGCCTACTTCGCCGTGCGCGATCCGGCGTCGCCGGCGCTCTTCTTCGGCGCCGCCGCCGCCGGCGTCCTCACCGTCGCCCTCGTCGAGGCGCTCCAACGCACGCGGCTGCTCAAGGAGGACGCCGCGATCGGCCTCGTCTTCCCGGCCCTCTTCAGCGTCGGCACGCTGCTCGCCTCCCTGTACCTGCGCAACACCCACCTGGACGTCGACCGCGTGCTCCTCGGCTCCGCCGAACTCGCCTACCTCGACCGCTTCACCCTCGCCGGCCGCGACCTCGGCCCGCGCGGCTTCGCCGTCCCGGCCCTCGTCTTCCTCGGAACCGCGCTCCTCGTCGCCCTCGCCTACAAGGAGTTGAAGCTCGCCACCTTCGACCCCGGCCTCGCGGCCACGCTCGGCTTCCGGCCCGCGCTCGTCCACTACGCCCTCATGCTCGGCGTCTCGCTCACCACCGTCGCCGCCTTCGACGCCGTTGGGCCGGTCCTCGTGCTCGCCTTCTTCGCCGTGCCGCCGGCCACCGCCCGGCTGCTCACGAACCGCCTCTCGCGAATGTTGTTCCTGAGCGTCGCGTTCGCCGTCGGCGCCGCCCTCGCCGGCACGTGGCTCGCCTTCCGGCTCGACATCACCACCGCCGGCACCGCCTGCGCCGTGCTCGGCGCGATCTACGCCGTCGCGCTCCTCGCGGCGCCCGAGCGCGGCATCGTCGCCGAGGCGATCCGCCGGCGCCGCCTCATCCGCGACCTGCACGGCGCGCTGCTCGTCGTCCATCTGCACCGACACGAGGGCACCCCGGCGGAAGCCGAGGAATCGCGAAGGGACGGTCTGGAACAACACTTGAACTGGAGCCGGGAAAAGACGGAAGCGGTCGCGCGGCGCGCGGCCGAAGACGGGTGGATCGTCGCTGCGGGGGAGTGCTGGAAGCTGACCGATGCGGGGCGGGAACGGGCGAAGGCCGCCGGGACGTGAATCAATCGGAGCCGCCGAGCGCGTCCATCGCCTCGCGGCGCGAGCCGTAGAGCGCCCAGAGCGTGTCGAGCGCCGTCGTCTTGAGCAATTCGCGGATGCGGTCGTTCACGCCGGCGAGCACGAGTTCGCCCCCCTGTTGCTTCACCGGCAGGTGGCAGCGCAGCAGGAACGCGATGAACGCCGAGCCGAAATAGCGCACGCCGGAGAGATCGACGATCAGGTTCGTCGGCGGATCTTCCTTCAGGGGCGCGAGCACCATCTGCGCCGCGGTGTTGATCGCCGTGTCGGAGAGGTGCTCCACCTCCGGTGACGGCACCACGACGGCCATATCCCCGTGCCGCTTCACTTGGAAGTACTCGTTCGCCAACTGCTGAGGCGTCTTCGTTTCGGCGCTCATGATGTCGATCCCTCCCGATTCGACCGTTCACGGTAAACGGAACGGCCGGGCGGTTCAAGCAATTCCCGCCGTGCCTATTACGAATAAACGCTCCAGCAGGTTCGCCATCCGGCTCGAAACCTCGCCGCGCCCGGCGACTTCCTGCACCTCGGCATGGTCGAGCGCGCCGGCCGACAACCCGGCCGCCTTGTTCGTGATGCACGAGATCGCCGCCACCTCCAGCCCAAGCGCCGCGCCGGCCTCAGCCTCCCGCGCCGTGGACATGCCCACCGTGTCCGCCCCCATCGCCCGCAGGGCGCGGATCTCCGCCGGCGTCTCGTACGTCGGCCCCGTCAGAGCCGCGTAGACGCCGGCGAACAGGTTCATCCGTTCGACGAGCCGCGCGGAATACGGCGTCGCGATCCTCGGCGCCTTCCAAGCGTCGGCGTTCAGCAGCGCGAGGTGCCCGCGGATCGCCATCAGATCCCCGGGATCGAGCGCATCGTGGATTCCGCCGGCTGCGTTCGTCAGGATCAACAGCTTCGCGCCGAGGTCGGCCGCGAGGCGGATCGGCGCGGTTGCGCGCTCCCACGAATGTCCTTCGTAAAAGTGCATGCGACCTTGGAAGACGAGGACGCGCGCTCCGGCCCACTCGCCGAGCACGGCGCGGCCGCCGTGGCCGTGTACCGTCGGCGCCGCGAAGCCGGGGATGTCCGCGAAGCGGACCTCGGCCGCCGGCCGCACGCGCTCGACGACGGCGCCCAGGCCGGAACCCAGCACGATCGCGACGCCCGGCGCTTGCGCGCGTGCCGCGTCCTGAAACGAACGAAAGGAATTCGCGTTCATTTCCGCTTGAACCGGACATCGTCCGCGTTCAGCCCCTTGAGTCGCAGTTCGATCGGTTTGCCGTTTTCGTCGAGCGTGAACTGCACGCCGACGCTTGGCCAGCGGTTCGTCGGATCGACGCCGCGGAAGGTGGTGTGCTGCCAGTATTCCAGTTCGTACGCGAAGTTGGTCCAGGTCATTTTCTGCTTGCCGTCGACCGTCTTGATCTCGACCGGGGCGTAGAGGCCGTCTTCGTATTTGCCGTCGAAATTCGCGAGCGGCACGGGGGGTTTGGCGTCCTTGGCGCGCTTCTTCTCGTCGAACTGCACGCCGGCGACCTGCGTGCCGGCGGCGGCCATCCACATGAGCAAGGACGTGCCGTCGACGCGCTCCGTCGTGACTTCGCGGCCGAGGTAGCGGTCGATCGTGTCGAACAGGATCGCGGCCGGCAGCGTCGACTGGCCGAGGTTCGCGAGCACCACGATTCCGAGTTTCTCTTCGGGCAGGAAGCCGACCTGCGCCGTCATGCCGTCGACGTTGCCGCCGTGCTCGATGAGCGTCTTGCCGGCGTAGTCGCTCAGGAACCAGCCGAGTCCGTAGTTGGACGACTTCGCCTCCGGGTTGAACAGCCCGCCGAGGCCGGCGCCTTTGGGCACGATCGTCTGCGGCTTGTGCATCTCGTCGAAGACGGCGGTCTTGACCAGCCGCTTGTCGCCGGCCTTGCCCCGGGAGAGTTGGAACTGAACGTACTTGGCCATGTCGGCGGCGGAAGCGTTGATCGAACCGGCCGGCCCGATCGCGTCGGCGTTCAGCCACGCCACCGAGCCGGGCACGCCCTTCTTGCGCTCGTGTGGCGTCGCCACCTCCGCGCCCTTCGCGAATTTCTTGATGCTCGTATTCGCCGACGACATGCCGAGCGGGCTGAAGAGCTTCTCGGCGACGAGGTCGTCCCACGATTTGCCGCCGACCTTCGCGATCGCCTCGCCGGCCGCCGCGTACAGGATGTTGTTGTAGACGAAGTTCGTGCGGAACTCGAACGACGGCTTCATGCGCGGCAGCTTCGCCAGGAGTTCGCCGCGGTCGAACGGCGCGCCGTACCAGACCATGTCGTGCCGATCCAGCCCGACGCGGTGGCCGAGGCAATCGCGCAGCCGCACCTCGCGCGTGCGGTAGGGGTCGTGCATCTCGAATTTCGGGAGGTGGTCCTGCAGCCGCATGTCCCAGCCGAACTTGCCCTCGTCGACGTACAGGGACGCGAGCGCCGCCGTGAACGATTTGCTGACCGACCCGATGGCGAAGAGCGTGTTCTCGGTGACCGGTTCGTCCTTCCCCTTCTCGCGCACCCCGTAGCCCTTCGCGAGGACGACCTTGCCGTCCTTCACGATGGCGACGCCGAGGCCGGGCACCGCGTGCAGCTTCATGGCGCGCCGCACGGTGTCGTCGAACCCGTCGAGCGGATCGGCGGCGCGGAGGAACGCTCCGGCGAAGAGCAACGTGGCGCTCGCGATCAACAACCGAGACATTGTGGGCCTTTCTCGTTAATCCCAATCGGGCGGCGGCAGCACGGGCGTCGCCGGCGGCGACTGCTGGAAGATCGCCTGGAAGATCGCGTTCTTCAAGGTCATCGGAATCGCATCGGGCGTGGCCGAGGCCTTGAACTCCGCCGTTTCCACCGCCGGGTCGTCGAGCTTCGAGCGGAAGCCGATCTTCCAGGTCACCTCGCCATTCGCTCCGGGCGTGTAGGTGATTTCGACGTGCGCCTTCTTGTCGTCGGGATTCTTCACGAATCCGATCAGCGTCGAGCCGACGTACAGCCCCATCGCGTCGGCCAGTTCGGTGCGCAGGCGCGTCTGGCGGGCGTCGCGGCCGTCGAGCTCCCCCTGCTCGATCACCTGGATCGACACCACCGGCTGCGGCGCGTCCCGCAGGCTCTCGAGCAGCGCGGCGAAGGCGTCGCGCGCCGGCGTCTGCGGATCCGCCGGAATCGCCTTCACCCGCGCGATCGGCGGATCGTACATCGCGGCCAGCAACCGCTTCGCCTCTTCGCGGTTCGCCGTGTTCCGCTCGTCCATGAGGTAGCCGCGCAGGCCCGGCGCGCCGCCCTCTTTCGCGGCGGCGAAGTTCCCGCCGTCCCGCATCGGCTTGAAGACGAGCGTGCCGAACAGGAACACGATCGCCGCAGAGCCGAACGCGACGAGCAGCCGCAGCGGCGGACCGCCGCCCCCCTCGTTCCGCGGCTCCTCCGGCACGAAATCCACCTTCAGATTCGCCGAATCCTTCGAGATCGGCAGGCCCCCTTCGACGGCCATGTGCTTCGCGACCCCGCCGAGGTCCGCCGTCGTGAGCTTCTGCCACTTCGGGTCGTCGTTCTCTTCGAGGTCCAGGATCGCGTGGTAATACCGCTCGACGAGCTCGGCCCGCGCGGCGCGGGCGACCGGCACGAAGAACTTCTCCCGATCGAACGCGAAGAGGAGGCCCGTCGGCTTGGCGGCGACCTTCTGGAAGTTCGCGACTTCGATCACGGTCACTTCGTCGCCGGCGACCCGATAGACGTGCGTCGGGTCGAAGTAGACGAAGTTGCCGTGGAAGCGGCTGTTGGACCCGGCCATCAGTTCGCGGAGGCCGAACCAGGTCAGCCAGCCGCCGAGGAGGCATAGCCCGGCGAGCAGCATCGCGGCGGCGTAGGCGTCCTTGTTCGAGTTGAACGCCCAGATGATGCCGACGAGAATCAGGATCGGACCGACGCCGATGGCGACTTTGCCCCACGGGCTGGGATTCCCTTCGACGTAGATGCCGGGGCAGCGCTTGCCGTACGACTTGTGGACGCCGCTCAGGTACTCCTGCGTGTCCGCGTCGAGTTGCTTGAAGCGGCAGGTGGTCTGGCGCATGGACGGCCCCCGGTCGGAAACGGCATCGCCAATCCTAACGACTCGCGACGGGCGGCGAAAGGGGCTATCGCTCGCGCGGCTGCTATAATGTCGAGACCCGCCTGCCGATTTCTTCGTTGCATTCGATTGGCATCGAGGCTAGGATAATATCTACGGAAACCGGAGATATTCCATGACCGATGGCTCCCGCCAGTTCTGCCGCCGCACCCGCCGCGAATTCCTCTGGGATTCCGGGGCGAAATTCCCCGCGCTCGCCATGACCGGCCTGCTGGCGAACGACGGCTTCTTCGCCTCGGCCAGCGAGACCAAGAAGCCGAGTTCGAGTTTGCTCAACCCGATGGCGGTGAAGCCGCCGATGTTCCCGGCGAAGGCGAAGTCGGTCATTTTCATCTTCTGTTACGGCGGGCCGAGCCATATCGACACGTTCGACTACAAGCCGTACCTCGTCGGCAAGGACAACAAGACGGTGCCGATCAAGACGTTCGGCCGCGGCGGCAAGAAGAGCGAGGGGCGCATCGTCGAGCCGCGCTGGAAGTTCAAACAGTACGGCCAGAGCGGCGCGTGGGTCAGCGAGCTGTTCCCGCACCTGTCCACCTGCGTCGACGACATCGCCTTCCTGAAGAGCATGTACGCCGAAAGCCCGATCCACGGCTCGGCGCTGCTCATGATGAACGCCGGCCGACTCCTCTCCGGCAACCCGTGCCTCGGCAGTTGGGTGACCTACGGCCTCGGCAGTGAGAACCAGAACCTCCCCGGGTTCGTCGTCATGCTCGACAACTCCGGCGGACCGATCAGCGGCCCGAAGAACTGGAGCAGCGGCTACATGCCCGCCGCGTACCAGGGCGTCACGCTCAAGGCGTCCGGCACGCCGATCTTCGACCTCAAGCCGCCCGAAGGGATGAGCCGCGAACAGCAGCGCACCCTGTTGGACCGGTTGAAGGAGAAGAACGAGGAACACCTCGCGAGTCGAGCCGACAACAGCGAGCTCGCGGCGCGGATCGCCAGCTACGAACTCGCCTACAAGATGCAGCAGCACGCCCCGGAGGCGGTCGACTTCACGAAGGAGACGAAGGAGACCAAGGACCTCTACGGAATCGACGGCACGCGCACCGAGGACTTCGGCAAGAAGATGCTGCTCGCCCGCCGGCTGGTCGAGCGCGGCGTGCGGTTCGTCCAAGTCTACAGCGGCGGCGCCCACAACGACGAGAACTGGGACGCCCACACCGACATCGCCAAGAACCACAACAAGCACGCCGGCGACATCGACAAGCCCGTGACCGGCCTACTGAAGGACCTGAAGCGCCGCGGCCTGTTGGACAGCACAATCGTCATCTGGGGCGGCGAGTTCGGCCGGCAACCGACCGCCGAGTACGCCAGCGGCACGGGGCGGGACCACAACAGCTACGGTTTCACGATGTGGATGGCCGGCGGCGGCATCAAGGGCGGCGTCTCCGTCGGCCAGACCGACGACTTCGGCAACAACGCCGTCGAGAACCGCTACCACGTGAAGAACCTGCACGCCACCGTGCTGCACCAGATGGGCCTCGATCCGAACAAGCTCAGCTACTTCTACGGCGGCCTGGACCAGAAGCTCGTCGGCGTCGAAGGCGCCGAACCGATCAAGCAGGTGATTTGATCGCCCGAATCGAGAGCGGTAAGTAAACGAATGCCAGCCGACATCGAATCGCGGTCGTTCCCGATTCATGGGACCATTCGAGTCAATACGCCAGTTCAGATCGATGGCTTAGGATTCTCGGCGTCGTCAGGCCGAAGGCCTGGGAGGGCGTAGCCCAGGGCGAGCCGCTACGGCGACGCCCTGGGACCGACCGATCCGACCGGCAGTCCGATGGACTGCGACAAAGACTTCCGCGCAACAACGCCCGTGTCGCAGCCCTTCGGGCTGCACGATTCCACGAGGATTCCCAGGGCGTCGTCGCCAAGCCTCCTCGCCCTGGGCTAAGCACTCCCAGGCCTTCGGCCTGAAGAATCCCGATCGGAACAGTCGGTTCGCCAGCCGCCAATCTTTTGAAATTGGCCATGCCAATTCGCAATCTCTCACGTTCACTTCCGTCGGATCGCGTCGGGCGCGCAGTAGGCGCGGCCGATTTCGTTTTCCAAGTCGGCGATCATCGCCTCGCGTTTCATTTGCTTCCAACGATCGGGTGGAATCGGCTGGCCCACGTGCACCGCCACCGCCTTGCCGTTCGGCGGGAACATCAGCGGCGCCGCGCCCGGCAGCAGGTCCGTCCGCGGCCAGAACTCGAACGCCCCCGCCAAGCCCACGGGCACCACCGGCACTTTCGCCTTCTCGATGAGCAGCGTCACGCCCGGCTTGAACGGCGTCATTCGCCCCGTGAAGGTACGCTCCCCTTCGGGGAACACCAGCACCGCGCGGCCCTGCTCCAGGCACTCCAGCACGGCGCGGATGCCGTCCCGCGCGTTGTCCCGGTCGATCGGCACAGCGCCATAGGTGCGGATCAAACGATCGAAGACGCCCCCCTTGAAGAGCGAACTCCGCGCGAGGAACGCGAGCGGCCGCCCGGCGGCGAGCGACACGAAAATCGGATCGAGAAAGCTCTGGTGGTTCGCCAGCACGAGCGCCGGGCCGGACCGTGGAAAGTTCTCCCGCCCCGACGCGCGGTAGCTCGCGCCGAGCGTCAGCGACCAGAAGACGGCCCAATAGTGCGCGT